>NC_021487.1:1459380-1799116 GCF_000427095.1 Chthonomonas calidirosea T49 | reverse complement strand
AGATCAGACAGGAAGGACGCCGTTAGAGGCAGCGGAGGCAATGCATGATCCAGAGATATTGTCGGCCTTAAGGTCAAAAGGAAAGGTAAAAAAAGAAGCGAAAAGAGGTACAAATAAAGGAAGGGACAGGAAAAGTCAGTAACTCTTTTTTCCTACAGCCAGGGAAGCCTTTCCTATATCCCCTATTTAGGCAAGACTGCTGCAGGGTTGGAGGAGGTGATCCGCCTTCTCCAACCTTGCCAATTCTCACGAACACCATGGAGAGAAAACGTGACCGAGGAAACAACCCCTGAGAAGATCGCCTCAATGGACTTCGTTCTTCGCGCGAAGAGGGGACGCGAAAAGATCCCCGTGACGTTGTGTTTAGGAAAGCCCTATAAAGATGAAAAGTCGGGCTGGTGGGAATGCCCGTGTTGGATAGAGCCAGTATGGCCACCGCGCCAAACTCGAGTGAGAATGGGAGAAAATGCTATCGAAGCAGTTCAGGATGCACTTAAACTTCTAGGTGTACTGATATGCTCTAGCTGCCGGCTTTACAAAGTAAAGCTAACGAAGTCGGACGCCGCTACGCTCTATTATCAGTATCCAAATCCACCATCAGGAGGGGGTAACAACGGCAGCGGTGGTAGTGGGGGTTGCCCACCGGGTACTTGTGCTTTCAAATGCCCAGGGGCAACAAGCTCCGGCTGTGCTACAAGTGGTTCAACTGTTACATGTCCGGATGGCACAAAAATTACTGTTGTTTGTTCCTAGCTAGGCAAAGATAAAGGGAGAAGGCTCTATCTCAGCATAGGGCCTTCTGCCTCCTTTTATTTTATTCAAAGTTTATTGAAATGGAGGAAAGAGATGAACACTTTATGGCTACGTATGTGGAAGCCGATACTTCTGGTATCGTTAGGGCTTGTGTGGGTATCGGATATGAGGATTCCTTCCTCTGGGGGATGTCCTGCGGGTACCTGTCCCTACAGATGTCCTGGAGCCAAGCAATACGGTTGTGCCACCCCTAACTCCGTCGTTTCCTGTCCCGATGGTACCCAAATTGTGATGCCTTCTAACTGTTGTTCTCAACAAATAACTAACGCTGCAAGGACAAACAAAGCCGTTTCTACGCTTTCTGCAGAAGCAATGAATGTATTGAAAGACCTCCAAGCAACCTATCAAAAGGTGATGGCACTGAAAGTGTTCGAAAAAGTTCAGGGGACTTATCAGGAAGTATTCACAACAAGTAAGATAGAGTTGCTCTATCGCACCCCTGTCTATTTTGTGATAAAACAGGAGGTGACTAGCGCAGGATTATCTGAGCTTCCGTATCCTAAGAGATTGTTATGGGTTTGTGATGGAACGAGCCTTTATGCCACTCGTTCTGATTACCCGAAGGTTTACTTGGAAAAGCCATTATCAAAAGATGAAAAAACGCGCTTTGCTTTGACAGACATCATGGATTCTGAAGACCTATTAGTAGAGCTATTAGCCGGCAAATTGACTTCTGAACAAAATATTCAAAAGGTTCTAGTTGCCATGGGAGAATGGGAACAAGGGGCAGCTCCTAATCCATCCGCGTGGCGTGTCTCGTCCCTCCAAGTAAAACCACAGTCGAACACCCATCTTCTTACCATCGAAGCTCAGATCAGTGGGTCTCCCTCCTACGGTACCTCCACACTAAGTATTTGGGTTAAACAGCTAGGGCAGGGCTTGTATCAGCTGATGGGGTATAGAGTGCGTGTGTGGAATGGCAGTCTAGTACGGACGGTGAACTATGAGAGCACACTTTATTGGCAAGCTTCAAGTTTACCCTTATCCCTCTTTCATTATGCTATTCCTCAGGGGGCCATCAGGAAAGTGCTGCCAGCGGAGGCGAGTGGAGGAGATGTAAGTACCGTACTAGTTTATACACTACCGCAACTTATGTTGTTGCACGTAGGTCAAAGACCCTTACCTCTAGCCGCATCTCAATATCCTAGCGGGACGGCTTTAAGCTGGGAGAAGTTTCAAGGCAAGGTGGTTTTGCTCGATTTCTGGGCGCCATGGTGTGCCCCGTGCGTTGCCGAGTTGCCTCACTTACGGGCTCTGTATACGAAATACCGACGTCAGGGTTTTGTCATCATTGGGGACTGTCTTTTAGGAGGCGTCACAGAAACCGAGTTAAAAAGTTTTCTACAGAAGTATGGGGTGAGCTGGCCTATCAGCTTGGATAAGGGCACAGCGGGAGGACTAGCGGCGCGGTTTCATGTAGAAGCCATTCCCTCTAATGTGCTCGTTGGGCGAGATGGTCGTGTTCTCGCGGTAAATGTTCATGGTACAGCGTTGGATAAAGCCTTAAGTTCCGCCTTGTCAGATGGGCGGGGATGATCAGAGCCGGGGTGCAGCTCCCTCTTCGCCGTCATCCTACAGCCTATCGCGAGGAGAAACTTCCTTATAAGGGGAGAATGCGGCCATGAGGCTGCAAGCAGTGAGAGACCAGCGAGCGCTACCAACTACAGAAAGCTTTTACAAACATGCCTCGGAAGTCCCGACGATTGGCGGTTCTCTTAGGTGCCCGCCTCTGCAGCTGGGCTCTTGTGGGGGCAGGAAATCTTCCACGTTGGTGGCCGGCAAGCGCTTCTAATCTAGCAATGCAGACGGCAGGAATCTCTCGGTCTGTAGCAGGGAATCCCGCTAGAGCCCAAGAGGTGGCACAGCTTATCCAGCACGTATTAATCGCCACATGGGGGAGAGGTGGGGGAAGAGCCTGGTTTTTCAGCCACGGTCACCGAGCAGGATAGACGTGCTGACAGAGCGGGTAAAGTCTACGGAGCGTTCATGAAGCTTTTGCCTCTAGGTTTACCTGCACTCTTCCTGATCCACCGTGGGAGTGAGGAGGGCGACACACCGAACCTGACTGAGATCGGCTTTGGTTGGGACGCAAAAAGCGGGAAGGTTCATCCTGGATTGCTGTTTCTGGAAGGTCAGAACGAGGGAGGGTATAGCCTAGAGGTAGGAGGTGGGAAAATGCATGGGGTCAGGTTGCCGTCTTCGAGGTCATTGCCTTTAGGAGCAGTCGAGGCGATGAGAGAGGAGCTGCCGAAGCAGTTGTTGGCAACACGTGGAGAGGACGAACCGAAATAGACCCAGCGGGCGGATGAGTAGGGAGGAGAGAAGAGTTATCGGCCTTGAGTGGGTATAGCTTCGGGGTGAGCATGTATACGAGCGGTAGCTTTTTTTGGAAGGTCAGAACGAGGGAGGGCTGCGTACTGTAGAGCTGTTATTAAAGTACGGAGCGGATGTAAACCAAAGTGATAACACAGAAAGCATAATATTATTTAATCCTTCGGGAAAGGTGTTAGTGAAGGCGCAGGACACGCGGGGAGGGAATACACTCTACTCACCAGTACAATATGATAATGTGCCTTTGTGTTGTTTGCTGTTAGGGGCGGGAGATGATCCGATCCTTGAGAGGGGACCATTTGGAGAGTGTCCACTAACCATAGCGGTGGGTACACCCTCTGCTCCCCTATGTCGTCTGTTGGTTCANNCGGGAGCCGACCCAAATCNTAGAGATCAGACANGAANGACNCCGTTAGAGGCAGCGGAGGCANNGCANGATCCAGAGATNTNGTCAGCNNTAAGGTCGAAAGGAAAGGTAAAAAAAGAAGNGAAAAGAGGTACAAATAAANGAAGGNNCNGAAANNGNCANNAACTCTTTTTTCCTACAGACAGGGAAGCCTTTCCTATATCCCTTATTTAGGCAAGCCTAGTGCAGGGTTGGAGGAGGTTCTCCTCCTTCTCCAACCTTGCCAATTCCACATGAACACCATGGAGAGAAAACGTGACCGAGGAGACAACTCCTGAGAAGATCGCCTCAATGGACTTCGTTCTTCGAGCAAAGAGGGGACGCGAAAAGATCCCCGTGACGTTGTGTTTAGGAAAGCCTTATAAAGATGAAAAGTCGGGCTGGTGGGAATGCCCGTATTGGATAGAGCCAGTATGGCCACCGCGCCAAACTCGAGTGGGAATAGGAGAAAATGCTATCGAGGCAATTCAGCATGCACTTTACCCTCTAGGTCTACTGATATGCTCTAGCTGCCGGCTTTACAAAGTAAAGCTAACGAAGTCGGATGCCGCTACGCTCTATTATCAGTTTCCTGAGGCATTCGAGAGCATATTTCCTGAGGAAGCTGCCGAGATAAAGGAGCGTCAAGCAGAGATAGAGAGAAAGAGTGAAGAGCGGGAGCGGCACAAAGCGATGAGGCGGGGTTCTCTTTCAGAGCCACTCTGTTGAGCGGTGGGTTCTCGAGGCCGTGTGCCATAGGTTTGCGGGGCTGTTATGGTGGGGGTAGAGGATAAAGGATATCCTCAGGTAGGGGTTGATAGGCGACAGCGGGGATGATGCCTCCTGCTCGTTGGGGGAGAGCGGTGCCTACCTTCTCTGTGTGGGGTAGCCCTTGTTGTGGGATGCAGGGTGCCCTTTGGCCTGCCCGCTGTATGCCAACCAGGCGCTGCCTCTGTCGGAAGGACAGTGTGTAGGAGGATCGCCGCCTAAACAACCGGCACCCCCTTTAGTGTGCCAAATAATTCAGTTAGGTAACTGCCAGTTAACAGGTTGGAAACCAGGAATTCCACTAGTGAAGGATAAATGTCAAAAGTTAGCAAGTAGCTTGAGTAGGGTTACGTTGGATGGGTGTGCCGGCTGTCAAAAAACCTACTGTGTTACCTACACACTTGCTAAGTATACATTTACAGTTTCGGTAGCGCATCCGATTCAGGCAAGTTGCACAATAACTTGTGCTCCTGCGACGATAACACAATGTAGCTGCGCTCAATCAGGGGGGGAAGAAGAAGGGGATATCTTAGGAATAAGATATCCCCCCTCCTAAATGCTTAACTACTCTAGAGAGGAGGTAAACCAAAGTGCTATCAAAGATCGTTAAAGTGTTGGGTCTTCTCTCACTAACCAGTATTATCTGTCTCTTATGCGGATGTGAAGTAACCCTTTACAAAGACAGTAAGGGCATCTACGGCGTTGACCCAATGACCATGACGCTTTTTGAGATAGATGCAAAGAACCAATTTCGCGTAGTGCATCAGTTTACCCAAGGCGAAGGCAAACCTCTTGCCGTGCTTAGGACTGACACCTCAACGTTTTATGGGATATGTCAGCACCAAAAGAGATTTATCTTGTTTCGATATCGTCAGGGAAAGCTGTCCTATCTTCAAAGCTTCCCCAGTATGTCTTCAGAAGGGTTTTACCCATTTAAACTAGTCCTAACACCTGACCATCGAATTTTATACATTATCGTGCCGCAGCGAGGAGCCCATAATACGTTTGTGCTTGACGCATGTACCATACGAGGGCAATGTAGAGTTTTGCACCATTTTGGACGGGTTCAACCTTCTGATCTGCTATTAGGCCACGATGGTAGCCTGTATGGCACGGCCTATGACGTATCCCAAACGCAAGAACCAGCTGGTGGGCTTCTATTCCAGTATAACCAAAACACAGGGTTTCGGATACTCCACCGATTTAAGGCGGTAGAGGGTTGGGGACCTGGTAATTTAATCCTCGGAGCAGACGGTTCTATCTACGGTGTTACAGATCAAAAGGGGAGATATGGAGATGGAACGTTATTTAGGTATGACCCTCGGTCAAGACGTTTTAGAGTGTTGTATGCGTTCTTGAAAGATGATGGAGCGGTTTTTCTGTATGCTGCTAGTAGATACAGCCTTTATGGCGGAAGTATGGGAGGGGTTCAAGGGAACGGCTACTTATTTAGTTATGATCTCAAACAAGACAAAATGCGCATTTTGCACCGCTTTACTTCTGGCGAGGGTGGGATAGATACCGTAGTGCTTGGTGGTGATGGTAATTTATATGGGACAACCGATTATGGAGGGAAGTATAAAGAAGGTGTTCTTTTTCAATTCAATGTAGCCCGCCACCGTTATCGTGTGTTGCATGTTTTTAATCCATCCGAGGGAAAGGGCATAAAAGACACGCTGATCTGGTCAAACGCTAGACTTTATGGTACTGTCGATAACTCGGAAGAAGGGGATGAATGGTTGTACACCTTGGATATAAGGCCACGTGTGATACGTTTTCTACACCATTTTTCGACGAACTCAGGGAATACAGCAAGCAAGGATATAACGGTCGGAAGGGCTTTCGAACAGGTTCTGCTGCCTTGCAGGAACACCATACCTGCCTAGCAAATAAAAAATAAAGACTGGGACTATAGGTTGGGCCTATGCATAGATTTTGCAGCCTCAAGCTATGCCCTATGCAAACAAGACTGCAAAGATATATACTATCCTGCTTCAGCTCCACTGCCAGTTCCGCGTCCACAACCGGTACCCGTACCGCCTGGCCGCTACGCTTAGTTCCGCTCCTCAACAGAGCACTGAGATGGTAAAGTACAGGAGGAGACGAACTCCTCTTGTACTTTAAGGAAGATAGCCGATGAGAATGAACCGCAAACTTTTATGAGATGGCATTATTTGGGTTGCTGCCTGCAACGGCGAAGAATGTGAAGGAAAAGCTTCTTCGGAAACCACTGCTTCTTGTTCGAAGAGCGAGCCGATGGGAAGTGGGCTAGCTTTATCCTTGCCGAGGATGGCTATAAAGGAGAGTGCAAGTTGGGAAGGTTTCATTCCCTAAAAGAAGCCGTCTCCGAGTGCATGAACGGGAGCTCCCTTCTTGCGACCAGTCGCAAGCTCACAACGATAGAGTCTGTTTCCGACATCCTGAGGCGCTCAGCGAGGAGTTGGGGCCGCCCTTGCTCACTCCAGCAGACGAAGAGGAACTGGAAAAAGCGATTGCTCAGCGCGAAAAAGACAAGAGAGGAGAATGAAAAGTGGACCCCAAAAGAAAAAACGTTCGCGTAGAGGCTGGCCTAGATTTTTTGGACTTCGATTTCGTGCAGAGAGATGGAAAATGGAAAATCCTTGCAAACGGATTGAACGTCTCTAACGGGTTCGAGACCTTCAAAGACTAAGAAGAGAGGTAGGGAGATGCTCTTCAAGAGGCTTAACTACTTCTTAAGACTACTATTGTTCAGTTTATTGATTGGCCTACATGGTAGTAGTCTCTTCCGTCTTGTAAAACGCACCTGGGGCGGCCACACACTACCTAAAAAGCTGGTGAAGATGTGGTACCGCAACATCAGGGGGTCTGTGTTCTGCAGCTCACTGGTCGCGTTGTGTATGGATGGTATGTTCTGCTCTTTCTGCTATCTGGGTTATTAGCAACCGTTTTTGTAGTGCGAGATCATCTGCGAAAATGAGGGGGCGGCAGCAGCGGGTTGGTTGCAGTTGATGGCGTTGAGGTCGGTTGCCGTGAGCTAAGGAAAGCTGTCCTGCCGATCGGCTTACGCCATCGGCGAAATCGGTTGCAGCCCACTTGTCTAGGACATGCCTGCGTCAGACCGCCGAAGGCGCAACGGCACCGCAACTATTTTTTCCATCATACAGTAAACTTAATAGGGGTGCACAACCACGCCCACAATCCACAGAAAGGAGCAGAAGGCCATGCCTGAATTTACCCTGCCACCTCTTCCCTATCCCTACAACGCGCTAGAGCCCTACATTGACGCCCAAACGATGCAGATACACTATGAGAAGCATCATGGAGGCTATGTGGCCAATCTCAACGCGGCTTTGAAGGACTATCCGAGTTTTTTCGAGAAGACCCCTGAAGAGATCATCTCCAATCTCGACGCGGTGCCCGAAGCGGTACGCACGGCCGTGCGCAACAACGGCGGCGGGCATGTGAACCACACGATGTTTTGGGAGATCATGAAGCCGGGCGGCAGCAAGGAGCCAACGGGGGCACTCGCCGAGGCCATTCGCTCGACTTTTGGCAGCTTCGATGCCCTAAAGCAACAGATCAACGATGCCGGCTTAAAACGCTTCGGCAGCGGCTGGGCCTGGTTGGTCCTCGACTCGTCCGGTAAGCTCTCCGTGATCTCCACACCCAACCAGGACAATCCCCTGATGGAGGGCAAAAAGCCTATTCTCGGCGTGGACGTTTGGGAGCACGCCTACTATCTGAAGTACCAAAACCGACGCGCCGACTATCTCAACGCCTGGTGGAACGTTGTGAACTGGGACGAGGTGGCCAAACGCTACGAGGCGGCTTTGAAAGGCTAGCCTTGCCTAATCTATCGGCAAACGCAGGGCGTCGCGTAGACGCCCTGCATCTTTTTGGCTACTTCTTATTCGGCAGGCGCGTTTTCGGCTTGGTTTTATGCGGCTTCTCCTGAGGCAAAATCTCCGCGGAGAGAAGCGTATCCCCTATCTGCAGGTGCTCCACCACGTTCATACCGCGCACCACTTTGCCGAACACACAGTACTTGCCGTCGAGGAAGTTGTTGTTGCTGAGATTGAAGTAGAACTGGCTATCGCCGCTGTTGGGGTCTTGTGTGCGGGCAAGCCCAACGGTGCCTTTATTGTTGGGCAAGCCGGCCTCGAGAGGAACGGTGGTGCCAGAGCCATGGGTACCTATGGCATGGGTGGCAAACTGGCTAGGAGGCAGCCCTTTGGTTTCCGGATCGCCCAACTGCACCACAAAGCCCGGCTCGACGCGGTGGACTTTGATGCCGTTGTAAAACTTTTTGCGCACCAGCTCCAAAATATGGGCGACCGTTTTCGGTGCCTGTTTCGGAAAAAGCTCAATGACCACGGTGCCTTTGTTCGCAAAATGCAAGGCCACTTCGGGGTCGGCCGCAAAGGCTGGCGTGGGGCATCGAAAACTTAGGGCTAAGAACAGGGTCGCGGCTCCTATGGCCTTTTGGACAAGCAAGCGGTTCACCAGAAAACCTCCTATAAAATTAGTGGATGACGATGCTTTGGATGCGGTCGCCCTGCTGGATTTTCTTCACCTGATCCATTCCCTGAACGACCCGCCCAAACACGCAGTAGTCGCCGTCCAACTGTTTATTATCCACGAGATTGATGAAAAACTGGCTGTCGCCCGTATCGGTGCGAGGGGCGCTTAACGCCAAGGCTATAGTACCGGGTAGATTTGTCAGATCGTTCCCCTCAAAGGGGACCGTCTGCCCCGATCCACCGGCGCCTAAGAGATACTTCATAGCCACCTGTTGATCGGTTAGGCCGCGCAGTTTTCTGCCGTCAATCTTTTTGGAGGCCGGATCGCCCGCCTGAGCCACAAAGTTGGGGATGACTCGATGAAAGAGGATTCCGTTGTAGAACCCCTCCTTGCAGAGCTTTACGAAATGGGCCACGGTTTTGGGAGCTGCTTTCGGATAAAGCTCTATCTCGATAGGCGCCAGGCCTTCTACCTGCAGCGTGGCGTGAATGGCGGTGGGCTCGTATTTGCTAAAGAGCTGCTCCTGCTGCGCAATGGGCAACTTGGAGCTTTGTGCCGAGGGGGCGGGAGGCGTTAGTTGGGTAGTATCGGGCTGGTCTTCGGGTGGCAGGTCGCCTCCTGGGTGCACTCGCGAGCTATAGGCGGCCAGGCCTAAGGCAAACACTACTAGCAGAATCAGCACAAGGATCGGTCGGTTGCGCATAGAGCGATCTCCTTCAAAAATTCTGTTGAATAAGGGCTTTGTTCAGGAGATGGCTTTGCTAAGCCATAATGTATACGGAGAATGGATCGGCTCTAAGTGCCCGATGCAACGCGATAGAGAGAGGAACGAGAAACAGGTGAGAGAGAGGCGCTTTCAAGGCGGGATCGATCTGCATGCCCATACAACGGCTTCCGACGGCGATCGGTCGCCAACGGAGCTGGTTCAATTGGCCAAAGAGTTGGGTTTGGCGGCCGTCGCGGTGACCGATCACGACACGGTAGAGGGAGTGGAAGAGGCGCTGGAGGCAGGCCAAAGATATGGTATTGAGGTTATCCCCGGCATTGAGATAAGTGCTGTGATAGATAAAGGGCAGTGCCACCTGCTAGGCTATTTTATAGACCCCGCCAGTGCCCAACTGCGAGAGCGACTGGGCGTGCTGCGAGCTGCGCGCGATGCCCGTAACCGCGCGCTTGTGGAGCGGTTGAACCAGATGGGCATTCCCATTACGCTGCAGGCTGTGGCTCAGGAAGCCCAGGGCGAGCTGTTGGCGCGTCCTCACTTCGCGAAGGTCATGGTAAAACTTGGGGTGGTGTCCAGCGTACAAGAGGCCTTTGATCGCTATTTGGCCGATGGGGTGTTGCCGGGCATCTCCAAAGAGAAGCTTCCTCCTGAAGAGGCCATCGCCCTCATTCACCAGGCTGGAGGGGTGGCCGTGCTGGCGCATCCCAACCATTTGAGGCGCAGCCCCGAAGCCATAGAAGCGCAGATCCGATGTTATCAGGCGATGGGTTTAGACGGAATCGAGGCGCGTTATAGCGCCCACACACCGGAAGATACGGCGCGCTATTTGGCGCTTGCCGAGCGGTTAGGGTTGCTCACCACGGGCGGCTCGGATTTTCACGGGTACTCGGTGAAGCCGCAGGTTCATCTCGGCCATGTGGAGGGCGATCGCCCTGCCCCCTATGCCCTGCTGGAGCCTCTTCGTCTTTGCGCAGAGCAGCACCAGACCGCGTGCTAGCAGGTTTTCCTATCGCTCGGCCTATCATGGGTAACGACGGGCGTGCCCCACTAACTTGTGCTCCTGCATCCGTAAATCGGTTCTAGAACCGATTCCCTGTCTATCTGTCGTCGCTACAGCCTCTCACCCCTCCCCCTCCGGGCGGAGGGAAGAGCGATAAGTTTATTGGCGGTTTCCTTTGTTTAGCTTCCTGCGGAAACGAAACGCAATAGCCCCCTTTCTCCCGAATCGGGAGAGAGGACAAACAAGGGTACCGTACCATTGGCTCGGTGGATCAATAGCGGGGGTCTCCACCATCTGATCTCGTCTTCCACTCACGTCATTTAAAAAATCTCTGACAAAAAATCTTTTCTATTTTGCCCAAAAAAACCCTTGACAACTTCGCATCCTGTGTGTTATACTTACTTTGTAAGTGAGCTGCTTCTATATCACTCACTTCCCTTACAAACCTATAACGCTTTCCCTGTGGCCATTCTGAGGCTCCTGAGAAGACCCCTCTGACCTCTAGCCCCTTTTGAGAGGCCTCCCCAGCCCTCTTGGCATAGACCCTTTCAAGGCTTCCTGAAAAAGGAGAGCTCAAACAATGGCTAACCACAACAAACGCAACAAGAAGCTGCAACAGGGAGAAGGGAGTGTCCCCCCCCCGTAGGTGGTAACCCACCGCAACCTTCTGCTCGTTTGCGCGGCATCGCACGCCGCCAGTTCCTCACCTCCGCCCTCGCTAGCCTCGCTGTGATGCGGATGGAACCCCAGACCTGTGTAAGACCCCTCTGTCTCCTTCACCACCACGCAAATTATTAGATAGGCAGGCAATGTGCTCTCAATGGAGAGGGGGATTTGCACCTCTCTCCTGAATTATCAAAAGAACCTGAAAGGAGAAAACAAAAAATGATACGCTTGCAAAGAATAGGCAGCCGGTTTGGCGTGCTTGGCTTTTTCCTACGACGTACTGGGTTGCTATTGGGAATGGGGATAGGGGGGCTGCTCGGTGGTCTCATCCCCTTCACGTTCACGGCGCACGGCGCCCCCATTGATACCGCAGAAACCGCCCCTCATCTGAAAGTGCGTTCGTTGGAAGTCGTAGATAATCAGGGCAGACCGGTGGCGTACCTGACATCGATGGGGGGTGCAGTAGGGTCGTTTCCGATCTTTACATTGTCGAGTTGGAAAGGTAAAAACCAGGCTCAGGTGAGTTTTGGGTTTATGTCCCAGTGGCCCATACCGCCCTCTTTGGAAGACAAGAAGCTTCCGCCAATTGGTCCTGCCCTCGTACTTTTCCAACATGGAAGTGGCGCAGGCGACAAACCAAGTGCAATTGCGCTCGGCTTTGGACCGTACTCCAAAACCGGTAAGGTCCATCCTCTATTGGTATTTCTGGACGGACAGAGTGGGAAAAGTTACCGCCTAGGGATAGAAAATGGGAGAGTGCATGTGGTAACGTCATCGTCTTTTTTATCCCCTGAAGGTCTCGGGGTTATTGATAGTTTTATGCAGGAGATAGGAGGAGAGGACCCTAAGTAGGCCAAGCAGGAGGTTGGGTAGGAATGAGGAGAAGGGCGCCCAGCCCCCAGAAAATCGCAAGATTTTCTGGGGGCTCCGGTATCGGCCTTGAGAGGGAGGGCGTTGGCCTTGAGAGGGGTTTGGATTTCGGGGGCCTCCGGTAGCCTGCCCTGTGTATGCCAACAGGGCACTATGGCTTTCGACGCCTTGCGGAGGAGAACTACCGCGAAAACAGTCGTCCAAACCGCCTCGGAAGCCAAAACCTCATCCACTAAATACAGTTCCAGTGTATCCCGGATATCCTTGTACATGGTCTCAAAGGTTGGGCTGCATATGGGCTTGTTTGAGAGTACTATGTCTGTATGCTGGGTGTTACTACCGACTTTCTGACAACAAAGTGGAATGTGTCTGTTGGTGTTTGTGGTGGTGGTAGAAATAATTGGAGGAAACTAACCATGTCGCGCGTATCTAAAAAACGTGTAATATGCGACTTTTGTGGGGCAACATCGCCTGGCTTGGCAAAGTTTTTCGTAGGCCTGTCCAAAATCTTGTGGAGGCTGCTTACGTCGCATGGCCGGTGGCAGCAGGCGGTGTCTGCCAATGGTGGCTTCTTGCGGATAGTCGTTATACTTTCCCGCGCACCCCTTCCTGCCGTGCATATTTGTGAAACTTGCCTGAGCTCCTTTCACACCAGCCCAGAAGGCCAAGCACCTTCCCTAACCCCGTTTACCTGCAGCGTTTGCCATCGGCAGCGGGAGGGGGTCGGCTTTGCGGGTTTGCATGGGACGGTCATTTGTTGGGAGTGTGTGGAGAGGTTGGCAAGCAACCTTTTCAAGGAATAGACCTTAGAAACGAGGCGCTTGACTGCGCGGTATCTGTGGCATCATATGAGGTTGAAAGCTCAAACAACTCGACCTCATAGTGCCGATCTGGACAATGGGTCACATTACCAACGAGCAGTTACAGGGCGTTTGTGAGGCTGTGCGGAGCGGTGTAGGCCTCGGTAGGTGTCGTAGTGGCAAGTAGGGGCTGGGGAAGACGCTGCCCGAGAAGCTGACAAAGAAGGGCTTTAGCCCGCGGCAAGTCAGGGCGTAAGCACCTATGGAGGCCAGGCCGCGCCGCTTTTACGTAAAAGCGGCGCGGCTGGAAATGAGCGTTGTCTTACAACAAGTTAGAGCACTTCAAAGGCACTTACAGGTGAAGACGGGTTCCTCGCCCTAACACCGATTCGGAGGCGATGACGGGTGTGGGACCTCCTGCCCGCCCTTCTAGAACCACCTCTTCTTGAAGCGTTGTACCCTCGTCTACAATAACGTTGCTAAGGCGCACATGCTCGCCCACGGTCACGTTATCCATGAGGATGCAGTTTTCCAGGCGTGTCTGGCCTGCGATACGGCAATTTCGCCCGATGGCCGTCATGCCGTTGATCCAGCTGCTTGGCGCTATGGTGGTGCCTTCGCCCACGGCGAGACCGGGAACGGCAGTTTTTACCTGGCCTGAAAGAATCGCTTGGGTTGCCATAAGAAGCTGTTCCGCTCGCCCTACGTCGAGCCAGAACCCCCCAGGGGCGATCCCGTAGATAGGGGCTTCCTCCGCGAGGAGACGTGGGAAGATATCGCGTTCGATGGAGCAGGGCTTGCCCAACTCGATTCGCGCTAAAAACTCCGGTTCGAGGATGTAGAATCCGGCATTGATGAGGTCTTTACCGGAAGGGGTTAGGTCGGGGTCGAGGGTTACAGCGCGTTTGGCCTCCTCGCTGGGCTCGCGCCACTCCAGCACACGGCCCTTCTCGTCTAAAAGGAGCACGCCAAAGGGGTGGGGGCTGGGCACCTCGTGAAGGGTGATGGTTGCGATGGCCTGTCGCTGCTGATGGAACGCGATGATCTTACTGAGGTCGAAATCGGTGAGCACATCTCCGTTAAACACCACAACCGTCTCGTTTGGAAAGAACTGCGCGGCATTACGGATGGCGCCGCCGGTTCCCAAGGGAACCTCTTCGACCGCGTAGCGCATGCGGACTCCAAAACGGGAACCATCGCCAAAGTGCGCCTCGATCTGGTCGGCCATATAGTTGGTGGCGAACACAATGTCTTCAATGCCGTGTTGTCGCAGAAGCGCCACTTGATACTCTAGAAAGGGCCTGTTCGCCACCGGGGTAAGCGGTTTGGGGCGGCGATAGGTTAACGGGCGCAGGCGGGTGCCAAGTCCTCCTGCAATGATGATGCCTTTCAACGGTTTCTCCTCCTCGAACGTAGTAGGTAGTGTGCTCGCGAAGCACGTGCAGCTATTTTACTCAAAGATAGGCCAAACCTGCTCGGAAATATGATACAATAACTGGGTGCATCGTATGCAATTAGAAGCAACCGACTTCGTGCGAGGGATACTTAAAGGAGAAATTGTAGAAATTGACCGCAGTGAGTGAGCCTAAAATCGCACCGCTAGAGGACGCGGTAGAGAGAGACCTTTACGATGTGACGATCATCGGCGGCGGCCCCGTCGGGCTGTTTGGGGCTTTTTACGCGGGTATGCGCCAGATGCGCACCAAGATCATTGATAGCCTTCCGGAGTTGGGAGGGCAGCTCATGGCGCTCTATCCGGAAAAGTACGTCTACGACATGCCGGGCTTTCCGAAGGTGTTGGCGCGCGATTTGGCGCTGAACATGATCGAGCAGGGGCTACGCTTTAACCCCACCGTCTGCCTCTCAGAGATGGCGCTTAAGATGGAGCATGCGCCCGACGGCACCATCGTGATTACCACGCAGAAAGCCACCCACCACACGCGAACGCTTATCATTGCTACCGGCGCGGGCGCCTTCTCCCCCAAAAAGCTCGATGCACCTGGCGTCGCCGAGTTCGAGGGGCGCGGTGTGTTCTACTTTGTGCGTAACAAAGCGCAGTTTGCGGGCAAGCGCATTCTCATCGTCGGCGGGGGCGATTCGGCACTTGACTGGGCGATGAACTTAGAGCCTATCGCCGAGAGCATCACATTGATTCATCGGCGTGATAAGTTCCGCTGCCATGAGGAGAGCCTCGACTGGTTGATGAACCGCTCTCAGGTAACGACCTATCTCTGGCATGAGTTGGGGCGTGTGGAGGGGAACGGCTGTGTCGAGCGCGCCGTCATCTTCGACAACCGCACCAAGGAAGAGAAGGTGCTGGAAGTGGACGCGATTCTCCTCAACATAGGCTTCTCCGCCGATCTAGGGCCTATTAAGGAGTGGGGCGTGCGACTCGAAGGCAATAGCATACCCGTAAACCGGTTGATGCAGGCGGAAGACAGGAACGGCAACATCATGCAGGGCGTCTATGCGGCCGGAGATATCTCCACCTATGAGGGCAAGATCAAGCTCATCGCGACCGGCGTAGGGGAGATATGTACGGCCGTCTGCCATGCCAAAACGCAGATAGACCCCACCGCGAAGCTGTTCCCCGGCCATAGCAGCAACCTTTCGCTTTAGGCGTCCATGCGGGCTGTGGTTCAACGGGTCTCTCAGGCCTGTGTGCGTGTTGTAGAGGAGGGGCAGGGGGCGCGAGAGGTGGCGAGCATCGGGCGTGGCTTTCTCGTGCTTTTGGGCGTTCACAGCGCGGATACAGAGAGAGAGGCTCGAGTGTTGGCAGAGAAGATCGCTGGGCTGCGCGTTATGGAGGACGCCGACGGCAAGATGAACCTCGCTTTGGCCGATGTGGGGGGCAGTGTGCTGCTCATTTCCAATTTTACCCTCTACGGGGACTGCCGAAAGGGACGACGCCCCAGTTTTTCTGCAGCTGCCCCGCCCATACAGGCCGAGCGGCTTTATCGGCTTTTTGGAGAGGCTTTGGCCGCGCAAAATATCCCCGTTGCATGGGGGATATTCGGTGCCCACATGGAGGTGGAGCTGGTAAATGACGGGCCGGTGACTTTCGTGGTGGAAGCGCTGAATGGAGACATCGTTTAACGTCCTCTCCCTGCTCGCCAATTCGCGATAGCTCTCTCGACTTTATGAGGGCGAGGCGCGCCACCAGCTTTCGCATCCCCGCAGACCGGAAAGATGCCTGTACAGGAGGGGGTAGGTGGCAGAGGCGCTTATTCGGCCGGATGGCAGAGAGGGGCTTGTGTCGCAAATTTTCGAGAGAAAAGACCTGAAAACGAATCGTAGGGCCAACTCGCTTGGTCGGCCCTACGGGTTTGGGATGCGAGCTCTCTTTCTTCTCCTCGATGGGTGGTAGCTCCCTATTTATCCTGAAGCGCCACCACGCCGGGCAGTGGGCGCCCTTCGAGGAACTCGAGAGAGGCGCCTCCGCCGGTGGAGATATGGGTCATTTTGTCGGCGAAGCCGAGCTGTTGCACGGCCGCTGCCGAGTCACCTCCGCCGATGATGGTCGTGGCACCGGACTCGGCGAGCGCTTTGGCCACGGCGCGTGTTCCCTCGGCAAACTTCGCGAACTCAAAAATGCCCATGGGGCCGTTCCAAAAAACGGTGCCGGCGCCCTGTACCGCGTTTGAGAAGACCTCGATGGTTTTTGGGCCTATGTCGGCCCCCTCCCAATCGGAAGGGATGTGCTCGACATCCACAACCTGCGTTTGGCAGGCCTCCTCTCCGGTTTCAAAAGGGTTGGCGTTGGTTACAACCACATCCACCGGCAAAAGCAGTTTCGAGCCGGCCTTCTCTAAAACCTCTTGGCAGAAGGCGAGGTTCTGTTCATCGAGGAGCGAACGTCCCACCTCCAGCCCTTTGGCCTTGAGGAAGGTGTAGGCCATTCCTCCTCCGATGATCAGGGTATCCACCTTGTCGAGCAGGGAGCGGATGACTCCGATCTTGTCTTTCACCTTCGCTCCACCCAGAATGGCCACAAAGGGACGCTTGGGGTTGGCGAGCGCGTCGCCGAGATAGTCCAGCTCTTTTTCCATCAGGAAACCGGCCACTGCCGGCAGGTACTGCGCCACCCCTGCCGTAGAGGCGTGAGCGCGATGCGCGGTGCCGAAGGCGTCGTTGACGTAGAGATCGGCCAACTGCGCCAGTTGCTTGGCAAATTCTGGGTCGTTGGCCTCTTCCTCTGGGTGAAAGCGGACGTTTTCTAACAGCACCACATCGCCGGGTTGCATGGCGTTGACGTGGGCTTCTATCTCCGGACCGACGCAATCCGGTAGAAGGGGCACCTTGTGCCCCAGCAGCTCGGAGAGACGTTGAGCTACCGGGGCGAGGGTGTATTTGGGGGTAACGCCTTTGGGTCTGCCCAGGTGGGAAACCAGGATCACTTTCGCACCGGCATCTTTCAGATAACGAATCGTGGGCAGCGCTGCGATGATACGTGTGTCGTCGGTAATAGCGCCTGTCTCATCTTGCGGCACATTAAAATCAACGCGTGTGAGGACGCGCTTACCATTTACATCCACATCACGAATCGTCTTCTTGTTCATCGTCGTGTTTAAAGCCCTCGCTGTGCTAGGTAGTGAACGAGGTCGCCGACGCGACAGGAGTATCCCCACTCGTTATCGTACCAGGCGAGCACCTTCACCATGTTGCCGCCCACCACAATGGTGTCTAAGGCGGAGTAGATGGAGGAGTGCGGATTGCCTTTGAGGTCGGAGGAGACGAGCGGCTCTTCGGTGTACTGCAAGATGCCTTTCATGGGGCCTTCGGCATACTCTTTGGCGACGGCGTTGACCTCCTCTTTGGTCACATCCCGCCCGAGAAGGGCGGTGAAGTCCACGATGGAGACGGTTGCCGTGGGCACACGGAAGGCCATGCCATGGAAGCGGCCTTTCAGCTCCGGAATGACCAGGCCCACCGCGCGCGCCGCGCCGGTTTCAGAGGGCACAATGTTTTCTGCCGCGGCCCGAGCGTCTCGCAGGTCTTTCGCCGCGGTGTCTTGCAAGCGCTGTGAGTTGGTGTAGGAGTGAACGGTGGTCAATAATCCTTTCTCGATGCCGAAGCGATCGTAGAGAAACTTCGCCACAGGGGCGAGGCCGTTGGTGGTACAAGAGGCGTTGGAGATGACGTGATGGCGTGCCGGGTCGTACATCGTTTCGTTGACGCCTAAGACAATCGTTAGGTCTTCATTTTTAGCGGGCGCGGAGATCACCACCTTTTTGACCCCATGTTCCCGATGGGCTACCGCCTTGGTCGCATCGGTAAACAGCCCAGTGGATTCGATGACGATCTCCGCGCCGACCTCATCCCAACGGATATCGGCGGGGTTGCGTTCGGCAAACACGCGAATCTTTTTACCGTTCACGATGAAAGCATCCTCTTTTGCTTCCACGTGACCTTTAAAAACCCCATAGTTGGTGTCGTACTTAAACAGGTGCGCGTTCGTTGCGGTGTCGGTGAGGTCGTTTACAGCAACGACCTCAATGGTGTCGGGATGGCGTTCGAGAATGGTACGGAGTGTGATGCGCCCGATGCGGCCGAAACCGTTGATGCCTACGCGTACTGGCATGATGGTATCCTCCTAAAAATCAGCTTTCAAAATTCCCACGGTGCACGCGGTACCTCTTTTAATACTACCCGAAAAGTGGTCACGGTTGCTTGTGTTGGGAATAGAAGCAAAATTTGCGAATGCAGTGCATATATAGTGAGGGATTGGAGGGGTTGCTCTGTGCCGATATGGTGGCCCTATGTTTGTCGCGGGCATGGCCGCGGAGGGAAAGGTTTTGGGCGACTGTTGAGGCTACTCGTAGCGCAGCGCTTGGATGGGATCGAGCTTTGAGGCGCGTATGGCGGGATAGAGACCGAAAAACACCCCCACTCCCGCGGAGAAGACAAAGGCGCCGACTACCGCCCAGAGCGGTACGTAGATCGCCAAGCCCTTGTGGCCGTTGTTGTTCAGCGCCTTGATGAAGGTGGAGATGTAGCCGATCGCATAGGAGAGCGCCGAGCCGATGCCGACGCCGGTAAGCCCTCCGATGCCCGATAGGGTGGCCGATTCGATGAGAAATTGAATGAGGATATCCTTTTGTTTCGCTCCGACCGCCTTGCGGAGGCCGATCTCACGTGTTCTTTCTGTCACCGAAACGAGCATGATGTTCATGATGCCGATGCCCCCTACAAGCAGTGCAAGGGCTGCGATAGAGCCGAGCACGAGGGTGAAGGCGGCAAAGACGGTGGTAATGCTCTGCAGAACCGAGTCTAAGCTATCCACCTTAATGCCAGGGACGTCGGCATAGCGGCGCATAAGGCAGCGCCAAATCTGGTCTTTCGCCGGCTCCATCTTCTGGAGGCTTACCGGTTGGGCGTAGATAATCCCAACGAGATCGGTGCCTACCATGCGCTGCTGTACGGTTGAAAGGGGCGCATAGACGAGGGTGTCCTGATCGCCCATAAAGGAGCGACCCTTGGGTTTCGCCACTCCCACCACGGTAAATGGGATGTTGTTGAGGTCTATTTCGGCTCCGATAGGGTTTTGTTTGCCGAAAAGCTCTGTGGCCACCTTCGAACCGATGACACAGACTTTGGCCCACTGTTGCAGATCAAGCTCGGTAATGAAGCGACCCGAGGCGAGGGGAACGTCGAGAAGGGCGGAATAGTCTGGCATAACCCCATAGATCTGCACGTCGAGATGCTTTCCGTTGTGCACCGCGGTGCTGTTGGGCAGAGGCAGTTGGGGCGATACGCGTGTGATGAGGTTACAGCGTTGAAGGATGTCCTCCACATCGCGCATTTTGAAGCCATCAATATGGCGGACGGCTCGATTATGCGTTTTGTTATCGGGCTCGTAGATCACCATGATTAAGTTGGAGCCCATCTTCTCAAACTCGGCGGCAACGCGGCGCGACATGCCTTGGAGGATGGCCACCATCATGATCACGGCGCTGACGCCGATGATGATGCCTAGCATGGTAAGCCCTGAGCGCAGTTTATTCATGCGCAGGTTGTTAAGGGCGGTGATAAGGCAGTGCCAAAAGGTCATAGGCGCGATGAACTCTCCAACGTGCTTTACTCCTCATGTATGTCGAATTTCTGACGTGGCGGGCCGGTATAGGGAGCAGGCATAAGCACCTCACCCTCCTTTAGGCCGGAGAGCACCTCGGCGTAGTTATCGTCTTGAATGCCGATCTGGATGGTGCGCATCTGGGTTACCGGTTTTGGATGATCGGCCGAGGCGGGTACGAGCACCACCTTTACCTGGGGATGCGAGCCGGTTCCGTAGAGGCAGTCTACCGGTACCCTCAGCACGTTATGCCGTGCGGCCACGATGATGGTGCAGTGGGCACTCATGCCGGGGCGAAGGCGCGGGTCGGCATGGTCAATGCGTATCTCCACGGGGAACCGGATCACGGTATTTTGAGGTGTTGCGGTTCCGTTGGAGGCGGCCGCCGCGGTGTAGGAGGAGGCGGCGGGGGCGACTTTGCTGACGCGCCCCCAAAACACCACGCCGGGAGAGGCGCTTGTGGTGACTTGAGTTGGCATGCCCACGCGAATCTTGTTGATATCTACCTCATTCACCTCGATCTTTACCAACATGGTGCCGAGGTCGGCCACCTGATAGATGGGAGAGCCAGAGGTGAAGGAGCTGATAGCGGAGGTGATGAGGTCGCCGGGCTCGACATAGCGCTTGGTGATCACGCCGGTCATGGGAGAGTAGATCGTGGTGTCGTGGAGCTGCACGAGGGCCGCGTTCAGCTGGTTGCGAATCTGTTGGGCATCGGCGGCGGCTGCGAGCACGTCGTCACGGCGCATTTTATTTTGGATGAGGTTGCTACGCGCTTGTGCTAGTTGGGCAAGAGCCTGCTGATAGGCCGCTTTGGCGCTCGCCAGTTCGTCTTGCGAGGCGATGGGCTGCGGGTTCAGTTGGGCCTGGCGCAAAGCAGCTTCTGCTTGGGCGACTTGAGCTTGGGCGGCGGCCACTTGGCTTCGTGCGCTCTGTTCCTCGATGGCATTGGCCTCCTCAATGCGGTCGAGTTTCTCCTTCGCCTCCTGCTCTTGCGCTTTGGCGACGAGGTAGGTCTCGTCCGCCGCATCCACAGCGGACTGCGATACAAAGCCTTTTTGGAGCAGCTGTTTTTGCCGTTGCAGGTTTAAAGCCGCGTTCTGCTCCTGCGCGAGCGCTTGCTGATAGGCCGAGCGTGCGGAGGCAACCGCGTTGGGGTGGGTTGTTTTGACCATCAGCTCTAGGGCTTGCTGCTGCGCTTTTAGGTTGGCTTTTGCGGCTTCCAATGCGGCTTTCGCGTTTTGAATAGCCTGTATGTTCAGCTGGGGCTGGGCGGTGGCCTGCAGCTCGGCCTCATCGAGGCGCGCTTTGGCTTGGGCAAGGTTCTGTTGGTACTGTGCGATGGTGGCGCTCGTCTGTTGGTCTTGAAGCAACGCGGCTTTACGTGCCGACGCCAGGCGGGCCTCCGCCGCGTCGAGCTGCGCCTCCAACGCTTTTACCTGGTTGATCACGTCTATGGGGTCTATGGTGGCAAGAATCTGACCCTGATGTACGGTCTGCCCTTCATGGACGTAGAGTCGAAGAATACGACCGGCCACTTTCGACTTGACGTCTACTTTGCTCAGCGGCTCGATGGTGCCATCTTCTATCACTTTGACAACCACATCGCCGCGCGTCACCTTTTCCGTTTCGTCGGATTTTTGAGCGGGTTTGGCGAGGATATGGGCGACCCACATGCCCATAACCGCGGCGCAGAGCAGAAGGAACGAGCAACCGATAGCGAGTTTTTTCATAGGCTTTCCAACTTATGATGATGCGTTACCGATGGTCAGCGTAATGGCCTGGCCAAAGGGAATGCGATTGGGCGCATCGGAGCGGTCTTGTAACACGAGACGAAGCGTGATGGATGCCGGCGGGTGAGGAGAGAGGAGAGGCTCTATCTGCTTGGCATCTATCTGCAGTTGGCCGTAGCGTGGCACGTCTTCTGTAAGGGGGAGAATGCCGAGCAAGCGACCTTGGCTCATGACCATCAGTCCAACGCGGCCCGCTCCGGCGGCCAACCACTTTGCCTCACCGGTGTTGGTGAGAAGAAACCGTTGCGGGAATCCTTTGGCATCGGTGCCGATAGGCAGTATCTCCCCATTGACAAACTGCAGCGGCTCCATCCCTTTGAGAGGCAGATCGCCGACAGCGGTTAACGGCACGGTTGCGGTGGTGGTGTTGGTGCCGCGCGTGCGCACGCCCGGCATCTCTCCCTGCTCACGCAGTTGGGCATAGAGAGGAAGGAAATGGGCATAAAGCCCGGCGTAGCCCTGAGCATCCTTATCGCGGTCAATCTCCAACCACGTTGTGGGCTTGGGGTCTATTACGGCTTTCGGTAGCTCCGCTATGGCGAGTTGGGAGAGCCTTAAGGCAGCGGGGCGCGGGGTTCCATCGGGCGAGATGATCCCGAAGTCGCTATTTTCGTCAATACGCAGCCCGCCGGGGAACCACCAGGCGGCGGTCCCGTTGGAGCCGGTATCGAGGATGAGGCGACACATCTTATCGTAATAGCTCCTCTGCTCTTCAAGGTGTTGTGGATTGGCTGGGAGCACGGAGCGACCGAATTCCGCCCAGAACACCGGCTTCCCGTTTCCCGCCCAACGCGCGTAGGCAGCGGTAAAGCCGCCTCCACGGAAGGTGGGCCAATCCCCATCAAGGGCATATCCCTCCGGTGAAATGAAATCGAGATGCGCAGCCCCAGAGACGAGGTCAAACGGCGCGACCCCGGCCACGTAGGGGCTGCCGTTGCCGCCATACCCGCTCCGTGCACCGATAAGCGGGCCGTAAGGCCTTAAAAACTGCACCACTTTTGCGTAGCCTCGACTGATAAGATCGTCTAGAAAACGCCGATAGGCGGCAACGAAAATGCGCCACGGGCCATCTTGACTGAGCTGCTGGTCGGATGGGCCGGTGACGTTGCCCTCTGCATCGCGTGGCGCCTTCATGCCCCACATCTCTTCTGCATGCGTAAGGCTGCCATACTGCTCCTTAATCCATTGCTGCCACTGCGGGTCCCAGGCCTTGCGTTGGTTGTAGTCGCCCATATGGGGTTCCCAAGCCACATCGAAGGCAAAAACCGTGTCGTTGCCCCGCAGGTTGGCCGCATCGAGTAGTTTCTTAAGCGCTTCCGGGTCAAAATAGAGCGGATGTGCATACGCGAGAAATACGTTGGCTTTGATGCCCAGGTTTCGGCATCTTATCAGGAAGTCGTTGAGGGCGGGCGCTTCATCGGGACGAGTATACTGCACACTGACGACATTAAACCCTAGACGGTGGCAGATGTCGAGGTCCTGTTGAACAAGAACGGGGTCGTACTCATCGGGGGAGAGCCAGCCATGTTGATAGCGGTCAACGCGTTGACCGGCGATCCAGCTCGGCCAGAAGTTTACGCCTACCGGGCGCCACGGCTTTCCATCCAGGACGAACTCACCCCCCTCCACGCGCACGAAATGGGAGAGAGAGGCGGTGCGGGTTTTCATGGGCAACACGCGGAACGGCTCCTGTAGGCGATCCAAGATCCCGGAGGCCGGCCGGTCGGTTTGCAGCGTGATGGTGACTCGGTATTCGCCGGCCGGAAGATCGGTGAGGGTGTAGGTTGGCGACAACGTTTGTTGATAGGGTTCTAATGAAACCGTTGTCATAAAATCTCTCACGATGGGCGGAGATATCGAATGGGATAGGCTCTCGACATGCCACCTCAAGCGGAGCGTTTGGGGTTGGGCGGAGTTACTGATAAGCTTCGCCCCGATGACCACAGGGGTTTGGAAGGGATACGAGGCCTCATCTACCCCTCCATAGGCAATATAGGCCGGTTGAAGGAGTCGCAGTACCATATCGCGCAGCGCTTCTTGGGAAGGCAAGCTTTGGTGTGGAGCGAGGGCGATACCGCCCCAGCAGGTGCCCATGTAGGGACCCTGTAGAGGAACGAAGAGCCAGCGGCTATTATCTAGCTCCTCGTTTGGGTTGGTGATTCCTGCCGGCAAAACGAGGCGTCCTGGGCGTCCTTGATCGGCCAACCCGAGGCCGCGCTCACGAATGACAGGGCGCCATTCTCCTTGAGAGGTCTCATAGCCCCGATAGTCTGGGCAAAGGGTGGGGAGATCGGGCGGTGCCGTTTCTACGGCATAGGGCGAAGCTCCGACTTCCAGATCGGCGATCCAAAACTGGTGGTTGCCGGCCGGCATAGGCGCGTGGGAGTTGGCCAGCCCGATGCGCCAGAGCATCGCGTTCTGTGGGTGAAACAGATCGCCATGCCCTCCACGCCCTTGGCCTCCTTCCCAAAACCGAAATGCGGATGGAAGCAGCACGTAACGTTGCCAGTGGGTGGTAAGGGGAACCGCTGTGATCCAGCGCGAGCCGTCACGCTCTACCCACTCCATGACGAGAGCGTTGGTGTTGGGCGCTCCCTTCGCCCAGAAAAGGGTGAGGTTCTCTCCGGGTTTGAAGGGAGATGTGGCAAATGCGGGTGCCGTAAGGTTAGCCCAATTGCAATAGTTTTCAAATTGGAAAAGGAGCGCCGTGCCATGCGGCGAAGGCTCCTTTACGACGGTGACTTGTGTATTTGGTGAATCGGCGGCGCGGTTCCAAGAGGATGGGTCGGCATTTTGGAAATCGAAGATAGGATGCCCCTGTGTGTTCTGCAGGAGTTCATGGCGGAGAGACCAGCGCCCATTTTTCAGAAAGACCTCGTGGATAAAGGCGGGGCCCCCGATGCAGAGAAGGCGTCCATGATGTTGGAGAAATTGAAGTAGGTTCGTCTCGGCATTTCCTGGAAGATAGGCGGCGTTGGGCAGGATCAGTAGATCGAACTTCTCAGCGTTAAACTGCGTTGGGTCTGCAAGATTCTGAGGGGGCAGAATCGTGGCTGGCAAGTGCGCTTTTTGCAGCGCCGCGAGAAGCTCGTTAGCGCGTGTTGGGGCTACCAACGGCGGCATTCCGCCCAGCACCGCAATACGCTGTTGCGATACAGGGTCTGACGAAAGGGAAGCCTTGGTGGAGTGGGCCATCGCCCCCAGCAAGGCAAGATAGAAAAGAGTTGTTTTTGTGGACATCCACTAGTCTCCGAGAGCTTTTTTTCTACTCTTTTTTGACGCAAGGCCTCCTTATCCCTGCAGGGGTCTAGAGCCTTGAAGTTTGAGAGAAGGGGGGATCGTTATTCCCCCTAAAGAAAATGCGCGTTTTTGCGAAAATCTCTACATCCAACCGACGAGGGCTTTCCCTGGTCAAGATAAAACTCACTACCTAGGGAGATGAGAATGCGCTGGTTTTTTGATTTACGAACATCCTATAAAATGGCCATTGGCTTTGGGGTGTGTATCCTCTCGATGATAGGCCTGGGCGCTCTGGGCCTATCACGCCTTAACGCGCTGGTACAGATGAACCATCGTTTCTACCAGGATGAAATGCTACTAAATGATGGCGTGAAAGTGCGCGGAAACATGCTACGTTTTCAGCGTGATGAGAAGAATCTGATATTGGCACACAACTCCTCCGATATCTCGCGCTATTCACAGGAGATGCAGGGACACGCAACGGCGTTTCAAGAGGCGCTCGCTCAATGGAAAAAGGAGGCAACTCGCGACGCCGATCGCACCGCGATCCAAAAAATAGAGAGCGATTGGGGAGCTTTCCTTCCCATTGATCAGCAGGTTCGTGCGCTTGCGCGTCAGAATCGGGACCAACAAGCCCAGAAACTCTCGGAAGGAAGTGGGAGATACTTCCTCCAAGATATCGAAAACACGCTGGATGACTACATTCATAATGCCCAGCAGCGCGGCAAACAGATGCATGAGACCGCTTTAGCGCTCTCGGCTGCCTCTCGCTGGCAGTTTATCGGGTTTATGATCGCTGCAGCCCTCTTGAGTTTGGTCCTAGCATGGCTCACGACCTCCTCGATCACGAAGCCGTTAGCACAGGTTTCCGATAAGATGCGATGGCTTCAGGAACATGGTATCTCAGAGTTAGAGGATGCTATTCATTGTATGGCGGAAGGCAATTTGACGGCCAGGATGGAAGTAGATATGGATGCTTTGGACATTCATCGAAAAGATGAAATTGGACTCATGGCCGCTACTTTCAACGAGATGCTGTCGAAGACGAAGAGTATGATACAAGCGTACGAAGTGGCTCGGCAAGGACTGGTTGAGCTGATCGGAAAGGTTACCGAGAGCGCTGCGGCTGTTGCGGCGATGAGCCGTCAGCTGAACGTCTCTGCGGAGCAGACGGCGCAGGCGGCCAACGAGATCGCGGGTTCCGTTCAGGAGGTAGCGCAGGCGGCAAGCCAATCGGCCACAACAAGTCAAGAGATCGCTCGCGCCAGCGACCAACAGGCTCGTGCGGCCACCGAAGCGGCGGCCGCTGTGGAGACATTGCAAACGGCCATCGCCCATATTCGTCAGACGCTTGCCGAGCAACAGCAAGCCGCAGCTATCGCCAATAAGGGGATGCAGGAGGCCAGCCAGATCGTCTCTCAGGTGAGCCGTTCGATCGAGGAGATCGCGGAGCGTGCCCAGAAGTCGGCGCAAGATGCTCATGGCGGCTCCAAAGCGGTGAAGGAGACGATAGACGGCATGGGGCGCATTCGGCAGCAGGTGGAGGAGGCTGTCGAGAAGGTTAAACATCTTGGTAGAATGGGACAGGAGATAGGCACGATCATTCAGACCATCAATGAGATCGCCGAACAGACCAATCTGCTTGCCCTCAACGCTGCCATCGAGGCGGCACGTGCTGGAGAGCATGGACGTGGCTTTGCGGTGGTGGCCGATGAAGTCCGTAAGCTGGCGGAGCGCTCCTCTCAAGCGACAGGTCAAATTAGCACGCTCATCAGCGAGGTACAGCAAGGCGTGCAGCAGACCGTGACGGCCATGGACGCTAGCAGTCGTGAGGTGGCTTTAGGCACAACACAAAGCGAACAGGCCGGCACCGCGCTCATACAGATCCTCTCTTCGGTAGAGCAGGTTACCACCAACATCGAGAGCATCGCCGCACTTGCCGAACAGATGTCAGAGAGCGTCCTAGAAGTTCAAAAGACGGTGGAGCAGGTTGCGGCAAACGCAGCCGAGGATATGCGGTTGGTAGAGAACATGGGTCAGTCGGCCGACAAGGTTTCTGAAGCGGTAGCCAGCGTTGCTGCGATCTGCGAGGAGACGGCGGCAGGGGCGGAGGAGATGAGCGCTGCTGCTGAGGAGGTGGCGGCTTCGACGCAAAACGTTTCTGCCTCGGTGGAGGAGCAAGCGGCCGGTATGCAAGAGGTGAACGCAACGGCCACGGAGCTAGGAAATATGGCTCACGAATTGGAGGATCTTACCAGCCGGTTTAAGTTGGAAGAGGATTCGGCAGAGGCCTCGAAAACGAGAAAAGCTTCTAGTGAGGCGAAGCCGTTAAAGACGTTACGCAAAGCGGCGTGACGCTGTTTGCGAGAAACCCCTCCAGAACACACGACCTAGCTTGATGCGGCACGGAGGCCGCACATTCTTTCCCCAGACACGGATGTCTGGGGTCTTTTTTGGGATGCTCTAGGGTCCTGCGACTTCAATGAGGGCTATTCACCCGTCTCCTCTCTTCAAAAGAGAGAGGAGATCAACTATCGGCTGTATTCCGCTGTGGCATCGAAATTTTTGTTGGAGGAGGTAAGCTTCTAGAGGAAATTCCTATGGTTACAAAGTAAATATAATTGTCTGTATATTGCCGCCTTTAGGTGGCGATACGAAATCTGCTTTAGGAGTTGTTTACGATGCGTGTAGAGCTGTTGGGGACGGCGGCTGCGGAAGGGTGGCCTGGCCTCTTTTGCGATTGCGGTGTGTGCGCCCATGCCCGCGTGCACAAAGGGAAAGACGTGCGCACGCGCTCTTCCTTGCTCATAGATAGGTGCCTTAAAATAGATTTTCCACCCGATACCTTCTACCATACGATAGCCTATAACATCGAGCTACGTACATTGCAAGCGCTGCTGTTTACGCACGCTCACGATGACCATTTCTGCCCGACAGAGTTGCAATATAGTGGCGTGCATTTCGTTTCCAAGCTGCTTGAACGCCCTTTACCGGTCTATGGACCGCCAGAAGTTATCGAGACCTTACGGCCTATGCAGCAGAAGTCGGCGCTTCCCCTTGAGCTGCACACGCTCTGTGTTTGGAAAACGGAGACGATCGCAGGCTATGAGGTTACCCCGATTAGAGCTCATCACGATCCGACCATCACCTGTTTCAACTATGTGTTGCGAGATGCGCGGGGCACTACCCTCCTTTATGCCAGCGATACCGGGTGGTACGATGAAGAGACGTGGAGCTTCTTGTTAAACTACAAACTGGATGCCGTTATTGCGGAGTGCACCAAAGGCCCTATTGAGGGAGATTATGGGGGACATATGTCCATTTCCGATGTGGTGAAAATGAAGCAATGGCTTCTAGAGAACGGAATAATTCGTCCAGATACCCCCATTGTGGCCACTCATTTCTCCCATAATGGAGGCTTCACCCATGCCCAGCTTGAGGCGGCTTTAGGGAAGGCGCAGATCGTAGCGGCCTACGATGGGTACGTGCTCAGCGTAGGCCAGTGAGGCGGTCGAGGAAACGCAGAACGCGATTTTCTTCGATCAGTTTCGAGAGGGAGACGCGCTCGGTGAGCGCATGAAAGGTGCAAAGCAGAAGCAGTGTTCCAACGAGCCCACTTAATGGGAGGGTTGCTGCACAGGCGAACCCTGCGGCCGCTCCGAGGAGGTTGCTACCCACATCGCCGAGCATCGCTCGGCCTCGGGCATCGTAAGGCCATAGAGAAGCCGCGCCGAGCATAAGGAAGAGCAGGGGATGATGGAGGGGACGGGGGGTTAGCAGGAGAAGAGGAAGGGCAATGACCAGAAAGACGGCAATGGCGCGGCCAGGGCGCAGATCGAGCAGATTGATGGCATTGGCAAAAAGCGCGATGACAAGTCCTCCGAAAACAACTCTTAGCCAATGTGGTGCGAAGTTCTGGTAGCTGAACCCCAAGGCGAACAGGCCGCCTCCCACAGCTTTCAGGAGGCCAGTGGTGAGTTTTCCGTCTTGAAAAAGCGCTCGTAAATGCCCTCTGAGCCCTCTAAAGTGGGGAGTCCCCCACAGATCATCTACAAGGCCGAGCAGTCCAAAGACGGCACAGAGCAGTTCCCACCGAAACAACGATGGCTGCTGCTGCGGCCAAAACTTGGCGAGCAGGCTAAAGAGCAGAGTCGTTTGAAGGAGAACGATGACGCCGAAGCTTTGCGGAATGGCCACGCCTCGAAAGTTGGTCTGCAGGTGCCCCCAGCGTCGTAAGCACTTTTCGCCCAGCCACGGCAGAATCAGGTAGCTGATCAGACAGGCACCTAGAAGGGTGGTGTTCATCTTAGGGAGCCCCTTGTTTGCGCGTTGCGGCTTCTGGGCGATGGTGAGGGGTAAGCCAAAGCCGCAGAAGGATACGGGCGACAGCGTAGAACTGCATCGCTCGATGCAGCACATCGGCGGGTCGTCGGCCGGTAACGCGGTGGTGCAGGGGCAGCT
Source organism: Chthonomonas calidirosea T49 (assembly GCF_000427095.1). NCBI lineage: Bacteria > Bacillati > Armatimonadota > Chthonomonadia > Chthonomonadales > Chthonomonadaceae > Chthonomonas > Chthonomonas calidirosea. The sequence continues at coordinate 1,769,690 of NC_021487.1, read as the reverse complement.
CCATCTCCACGAGGCGCGCTCCGAGCCGCAGGGCGCGCACGGTAAGCCCAACTTCGGCTCCCCAGCCGGTTTCAAAACCGCCGATCTGCTCTAAAAGTTCTCTCTTCAGCGCCCTCTGCCCCGAGAGAGGCGCCTGAAACGTGTGCCCGGTAAGTTTGCGAATACCCCATCGCGCCAGGCGGACGACGAGGCCGAACCCCCCTCCGTTAAGGGTTTTAGGGAAGATGGCAATAGACATATCGGCTTCCCCTCTGCACACCGGCTCTACCAGCGCGGTTGCTGCAGCGGCCGTCTCCTCCAGATCGGCATCTAACAACAGCAAGATATCTCCGGTGGCCAGCCGCAAACCGGCTTGCAGGGCGGCCCCCTTGCCCCGATGAGGGCATCGTAAGACGAGATCAGCACCGGCCTCTTCGGCGCGTTGGGCCGTGGCATCTTGGGAGCCGTCATCTATCACCAGGCATTGCGCTTCGGGCAAGGTGCGCTTTACAGCGAGGACGGTTTGCCCTATACGTGTCGCTTCATTGTAGGCTGGAATGAGAACGGAGAGCATTTTACGAGGAGCTTGGCGTAGGGATAAGGTCTTTGGCGGTAGGTTTCACACCGAAGTCGCCGCTCACTCCTCCCTGCAGGGCCAGAACGAGGCTATAGAGGCCGATGCTATCGTCCACATCATCAATGGTTGGAACCTGCAGTCCGAGCGTGTGGTAGACGGGCACGTCGGAGACGGAGGCGTTTTGCGGTTCGCACATCACCACCGTAGCGCCCAGATGCTGAAGAGCGGCAATGAGCGGAGCGTCCACATTGGTGACACGGGAGGTGGCGTCGGCATGGCTGCCGGCAAGCAGCACAAAACGACGACAGACAGGCTGTAGAGGATAGCTAGAGTGGAAGCTGATGAGGCCCGCGTCTTGCAAAGGGCCGAGAAGCGGATCGCTAGGATTTTCTCCCTTAACCAGCGTGGTGGCCAGGAGGTTCAACAGTTTGACGCGGGAGGTAGGGAGGTTCGGATGATCGGAGTGCAGTTCGGAGAGCTTTTGATCTAAGAGACTTCCATCATCCGACAGGATATGCTGAAGGGTGATGACGTTCACCACCTCACCGCCAGCCTGACTCACCACGGTTTGGATGGCGGGGATGGGGTCGGAGTAGTCACCCACCTGTATCAGGGTCACGTCTTGGCCTTGAAGGTCTTTCTGAACGAGGGAGGGCATCACCTTGTCCAAAAATTTTTGGTAGTTGGCCACCTGTTGGCGCTTAGCGGCAAGGTCTTGTTGCACGGTGATATTGAGGTTATGCAGAGCACCGCTGAAAGTGCGAACAAGACGTGGGGAGACCGTGAGGCTGCCCACGACAAGCCCCACGGTGAGCGCGAGGAAGATTGCCGAGATGGTAATAACGTGATATTTAAATCCGGGTCCCACCTTATGTTCCTTGTTTAGCGAAAGTGATAGTGCCAAAGTAGGGCGAGGAAACGCAGCAGGGCCTTGCCGGCGCCAGAGATGAAGAGCATGGCGAGGATGGGGGTAGATGCTGCAAGGAGGATGAGGGCGAAGGCTCGGAACAGTTGATGCGGTTGCGTTTCCAGAAGGCGCCCTATTCCTTTGGCATCCACAAGTTTGGAACCGATGCGAAGGCGGGTGAGGAAGGTGCTGGACATGCCGCGCCGCCCTTTATCGAGAAACTCTTCTAAGGAGAAGTGGGTTCCGACGGCTACAATGAGACGGGCACCAAGCTCATCGGCCAGCAGCATGGCGGCATCCTCACTCGTGCCCGCCATATGAAAGACATGGGCCTGTAGACCCAGTTTTTTGATTCTCTCCAGCCCTGGCGCGCCGCGGCCATCTTCCCTTGCATAGCCATGCACCACCAGTTCTGCCCCGCATTTAAGTGCCTCATCGCTTACGCTATCCATATCGCCCAGAATGACATCGGGGCGAAGGTGAACCTCCAAAAGCGCATCGGCGCCGCCGTCTACGGCCAGCAGCACCGGTCGGGCATCATGGAGGTAACCGCGTTCCAACAAAAGCGCCAAATCCTGTTTGTAGCCCTCACCCCGCACCACGATGAGCACGTGACGATCGGCAAAGCGGGTTTTTAGGGGAGGCACTTCGATGGGAGCGGCCAGCAGTCCCTTCTCGCGCTCGATGTAGGCCAATGTGTTTTTGGCAAAAAGTGTTAGCTCCCGATCGAGATTAGCGCGAGCGGCCTCCATCTGTTGTTCTACGAGTTCAAGCGTGAGACGTTTCCCTTGCAGGCAGAGGCCGCTCTGAAATCGCAGGCTATCGCCCATTAGCGTGGCTTGGCTTCCGTCTGGTGCGAGCAGAAAAGCCTCTTCACCCACCGAGTCGAGGAGAGGGATGCCGGCTTGCATAAGGATGAGGGGGCCTCGGTTTGGGTAGCGTCCAGAGATAGAGGCAGCGGCGTTGACAACGGCGGAGACGCGCTTTTCCACGAGAGCACGCGCCGCTACGGCATCCAAGTCTTGATGAGCGATAAAAGCGATATCACCAGGGCGTAGCCGAGGAATAAGGTTCTTTGTGCGCCGATCCTTTAAAACCCGCGCATAGGCTAAAGAGGGCTTTTCATCAAAAGCTTTACTTTGATCGGTTATCTGCGCGTTGCGAATGGTATCCATCCCTTCTTATAGGGGACGACTTTTAGACGATCGGTTTATAAGGGTTCACGCTTCTTAAATCGAGCTACTTACACGCATTATGTGCTCTAAGGCGCTACATTGTCAAATTTAATTTAATCGGTTGTTTCTGCAGGGATGCCGTTTACTTCGTCAACGAAGCCGTTTGGATGAAGGGTTTCATAGAGTTGTGTGGCCAGCTTGAGGGTCATACCGGGCACAGCGGCCAGCTCCTCGATGGTGGCGGCGCGTATTTTGGCAAGGCCGCCAAAATGGAGTTGGAGGGCGCGTCGGCGCTTAGGGCCGATGCCGGGTATCTCTTCTAAAATCGAGTGGGTTTGGGCGCGTTGGCGCACCTTAGCACCGAAGGTATTTGCAAAGCGATGCGCTTCATCGCGGATGCGCTGCACTAGGTAGAGCGCCTGACTATTGCGTGGCAGGATAACGGGGTCTGGCTCGCCTGGTAGATAGAGGTGTTCGAACTGTTTGGCCAGGCCAGCGAGGGGAAGATGGAGATTCACCTCTTCCATGGCGGCCTCGGCTGCGGAGACCTGTCCACGCCCACCATCCACGATGATGAGGGAGGGTAGTCGAGTGAACTTAGGGTTGCCCTGCTTGGCCTCTTTCAGGCGGCGCGCGATCACCTCATGTATCGAGGCATAGTCGTTTGGCTTGCCATCGCTGCGTTTGATCTTGAATCGGCGATACTCTTGCGGCATCATCTCGCCCTTTTCGCACACGACCATAGAGGCGACCTGATGTTGCCCCTGCGTGTTGGAGATATCATAGCACTCAATGCGTTGAGGGGGCTCTGCCAGGCCTAGCGCTTCAGCCAGCTCTTTGAGAGCTTGCTCGGTGTTATCGAGGCGTGCACGCATCTCGGCTTTGATCTGTTCGAGGGCGTGCAGGGCATTTTCGGTGGCCATTTCTACTAGGCGTTTACGCTCGCCCCGCACCGGCACATGGATCTCCACCTTCTTGCCTCGCTTCTGGCGCAGCCATTGCCGTACGATCTCCATCTCATCAATGTCGCAGGGCAGAAGGATCTCTTGAGGGATAGAGGCGGCGTCTTGATAGTACTGCTTTAGGAACTCGCGAACCACATCGCTGAGGCTCTCCTCCTCGGTGCCTTCCACCAGAAAATGGTTTTGTCCGATGAGCTTGCCCCCCCGAATAAAGAACATCTGCACGCAGGCCTCTTTCAGGCCGGTATTATCCTCCACCACCGCGATGACATCTTGGTCTATTCTTTCGGTGGTGAGGACTTTTTGACGTTGGAGCGTTTCCTCCACGGCCTGCCACTGGTCGCGCAGGCGTGCGGCGCGTTCAAATTCTAGATTTTCGGCGGCCTCCTCCATCTGTTGTTTCAGCCGTTGAACGATGTGCTCTTGGCGCCCTTCGAGGAAGTCTATCACCTCTTTCACGGCGGTTAGGTAGGCATTTTTATCTGCGAGGCCGGCGCAGGGCGCCATACATTGCCCTAAATGATAGTAGAGGCAGGGCTTCCGCACAGGGCTACCGTCGAAGGGTTTGCCGCAGGAGATAAGCGGGAAGATGCGGTTGATGAGCTCCATGGTGGTGCGAACGGCGCGCGAGTTGGGATAGGGGCCGAAGTAACGGTTTTTATCTTGACGAACGCGGCGTGTGAGGATGAGGCGCGGAAACGGCTCGGATGTGGTTAAGCAGAGGTAAGGATACTGCTTATCGTCGCGAAGGCGTACATTGAAGGGTGGGCGATGTTTTTTGATGAGGGAGCATTCGAGCACTAGGGCCTCCAGCTCACTATCGCAGACAATGACCTCCAAATCGGCAATTTTGCTGACAAGCCGACGTACTTTAGGGGTTAAGTTAGCCCCCTTTTGAAAGTAGGAGCGCACCCGGTTGCGCAGGTTGATGGCTTTCCCCACATAAAGAATCTCCCCTTGTTCCCCTTTGTAGAGGTAGCAACCGGGGCGAGCGGGCAGCGTTTTCAGTTTTTCCTCAACGGCGGGCGTGGGCACCTGTCTCTCCTAGTAGGTCTTCAAATGGCAAGATTTGACATCGCATTTGTCTAAGAGACTCTACGCACGGTGGCTGTGTCGGTTTCGATTGGGGAGGGATTAGTGAATTCCGTTTTCGCGTTGTGCGATGGGTATGTAGGGTAGGTTATGGGGGCCGACGTACTCGGCTCGCGGTCGAATGAGCTTTTGATGTTGGATCTGTTCCATCATATGGGCGCACCATCCTGCGGTACGGCTAATGGCGAAGAGAGGGGTGTAGAGATGGACGGGGAAACCCATCACATAGTAGCAGGAGGCGGAGAAGCAGTCCACATTGGCATAGATAGGCTGTTTGCCGGCGGCGAGGCGTTCTGGAGTGTTGCTGAGCTCTTCAACGAGTTTTTCAATAGCGGTGGTCATTTCGAACCATTTTAGGTTGTTGTGCAGCTCGCCGAGTTTACGGCTCATTTCGCGAAGATGTTGAGCGCGCGGGTCGGGCGCACGATAGACGGCATGCCCGAAACCGGGAATAGGGATGCGTTTCTCACCGGTGAGTCGGGGCCGGATATAGGCGTCCACCTGCGAGATGTCGCCGATCTCTAGGAGCATGCGCATGGTCTCTTCCGCTGCGGCACCATGTTTGGGGCCGGAGAGCGTGCCAATGCCCGACACGATGCCCGCGTAGATATCGGCTCCGGTGGCAACGGTGACCCGCGTGGCGAACGTGGAGGCGTTGATCTCATGGTCGGCATGGAGGATAAAATCTATGTCGAGGGTACGGGTGTAGAGCGGGTCGGCCTCTTCTCCACGCAGCATGTAGAGGAAATTACCGGCGATGCCCAGTTCGGGGCGCGGTTTTATGGGTTCCAAGCCTTGACGTAGTCTTTCAAAGGCCGCCACGAGCACGGGCATAGCGGCTTGTAATCGAATAGATTTTCTTAAGTTAGCTTCAGGGGTATGGATTCCGTTATCCGCGTCGAACATGCCGAGGGCGGAAACGGCCGTGCGCAGCGCATCCATTGGCGGAGCCGATTTCGGAAAGAGTTTCAGAAGGGGAAAGACGTTTTCCGCAAAGGCCATCTCCTGTTGCAGTTGGGCTTTAAATCGCTCTAGTTGGGCGAGCGTTGGGAGCCTACCATGCCACAACAGATAGACCACTTCCTCGAAGCTGGAGTGGTCTGCCAAATCGTGGATATTATATCCTCGGTAAAAGAGCTGGCCGGATGGGAGCACTTCGCAAATGGTAGAGGTTCCAATAACAACATCGCGTAGGCCTTCGGCAACGGCGGTCATAACGGTTCTCCTCGGTAGATGCGTGGTATGAGCGTTGGCGCACGGTATTCTACCTTTTTCTTTCGAGAAGCCGCAACGGCGATTCGTCCTCTCGCTAGGGTATAATAGGGCTAACTTGTCAGCAAACCTCATGCCATCCTGGGTCGCAGCTGTTTGAGTGACGAGGAACACAACTTCTTTTGAGAGGGGTTATTATCTCTATTTGCTGATAGGGCAACGCCCAACATGTTGGGGAGTAAGAACTGAATGACACCGGCACAAGCGCTCCATGCGGTTAGCACGCATATCACCTGGTATGGTGCGCTTGATATTTTGCTTGTGGCCTACCTCATCTATCGGCTCCTTCTGTTGGTACGCGGCACGCGGGCTTGGCAGATTTTGGGAGGGTTGTTTACGTTGGCGGCCGCTCTCTATCTCAGCTCCCTGCTTCATTTCGATACGCTCAATTGGCTGCTGCGTCAGGTGCTGCCTCTCGGCCCGGTGGCCTTGGTCATCCTCTTTTATCCGGAGCTACGCCATGCGCTCGAGGAGTTTGGCCCTCGCTTTTGGAGCCAAGGTTTAACGCTTCTACCTCGTGAAGACCTCAGCGCGGTGATTGATGCCGTTGCTATGGCCACCTATCATCTCTCTGCAAACCGTACGGGGGCTCTCATCGTATTCGAGCGCCAGACCGGTCTGGATGAGATCATTACGACCGGTGTGCCGATAGATGCGGTGGTGACCGATCAGCTTTTGGAAACCCTCTTTTATAAAGGGACCCCTCTGCACGATGGGGCGGTGGTGATTCGTCGAGGTCGGATCGCCGCTGCCGGATGTGTGTTACCCCTCACCGATCGACCGCGCGTGGAGGCGGCGGTTCACACACGCCATAAGGCCGCGATGGGGATGGCGGAGAACAGCGATGCGCTGATTGTGGTTGTCTCTGAAGAGACGGGAACCATTTCGCTAGCTGTGGGCGATAAGTTCATTCGAGGGCTGAATCGAGAGACGTTGCGCGAGCGTCTTACGCGTCAGTTGCAACCGCCAGAGCGTCTTTTTGGAAATAGACGGGCCGTAAAATGAGACTTTTTACTCGTCAACCTAATGCGCCGAGCGGGGTTCCGGCTCTATTGGGGCGGCTGCAGAGTAATATTGGGCTGAAACTTATCTCGTTGTTTCTCTCGCTTCTGCTCTACTTCTACGTGCAGGCCGAGCACAATATGAACCCTCAGATCACGGTGCCGCTTAGGGCGACTGTGCAGGTTCACAACGTTCCAAGCGACGTGATCTGCGATGCGACCACGTTACACCCGCTTGTGCATGTTACAGGGCCTCGCATTCTGGTGGAAAACATGCGCGATGGGGACGTGGTTGCCGATGTGGATTTGGCCGGTCAGGGCAGCAACACGCATGTGGCCATCGTGCCGGCGCGTTACACCATTCCGACGCTGAAGCCAGATGTGATGGATCAGATTCACATTGAGGGGCCGGTAACGCTGCACATTCAGCTTTATGCCCGCATCACGCGCGTGCTTCCGATACGTGTGGTGCTTCCGCCACCTCCTTTGGGCTACGCTTACCAGAACTTACAGGTGGTGCCGGCACATGCCGAGGTAAGCGGCCGCGAAGACTACGTAGATGCTGTAGCCCGCCTAAACGTCTACCCTACGCTTCTAGCGGAGGGGGTTGTTCGCGGCGATTTTGCGGTTCAAGCGGTGAATAAGCAGGGGGTTACGATTCCGAATGTGACGGTCTCCCCTCCAACCGCGCACGTAACGGCCTATCTGGTTTCCGAGCCCTCTTTTCAGATCGCCGTAGTCAGTCCACAAGTTGCCTCGCTGCCGATGCCGCCTTATCGGGTCACGCGCATTGAGGCGCTGCCAAGCCAGGTGGAGCTTAAAGGCTTACCTACCATTTTAGGTCGGCTGTCTGTTGTGAGCACTGAGCCGATCGAGCTACAGTCGCTCACCGCCGATGCCACGTTGGAGGCAAATTTGGAGCTTCCAGATGGCGTGAAGGCCTACAACCTTCAGGGACAGCCGCTTTCGCGCGTAAAGATCTACGTTTCCATTGTTAAGGAGGCCGTTCCAACGCCCTCACGCCCCTCATCGAGCGCGCCGAGTTCGGGTGAGACTTCACCGCCTCCGAAGACCGATGGCGGGTAGCGTTTTGGGGTTTAAAGAAGGATAAAGCTGCTTTGTAGAGAATTAAACGCTATGGCCATTCAGCGATCGGTGCAGAACCCGTTGGAATCATCGAAGGGTCGGAGGTCAGCATCTGTAAAGGAGCCGGCTATGGAGGTAACCCCGATGCCTCTCATGGCTATTCTCGATAGCTCCTTCGACCTTCTGCGTAACGAGTACCGTCCCCTATTATTGCTCTCGGCGCTCTTCTATCTTCCGGCGCATGTGCTTTGTTATGCGCTTGAGGCGATTTGGATGCATCCCGATTTGCAGGTACAGGATCTTACGAGTGATGTTCTGTTGAGACTCGTGGGCAAGTTTCTTCTCATCGGGTTGCCCAGCAGGGCGGTGCCAGGGGCGCTCTCCTTGTGTGTGTTATTGGTGGCATCAGGGCCTTTGTGCCTCTACATTCTCTCGTTGTTGCTGGGTGAGAGCCCGCCCTCTTTTTGGCAAGCCGTACGGCAGGGGATTGGTCCTGCTTTTCGGCTTATCCCATTGGCGCTTATCGTGATAGCGGTCTTTCTGGGTGGGCTTTTTTTCATGCAGCTTCTGTTCTTGGTGATAGTATCGGTGGTTATTTGGGCAGCGCATTACTTGTTTGCAAGCGATGTGACGACGGTCGTTACAATAGTGCTTTCCTTCGTGGATCTATTTGTGAGCTTGTTGATGGCCGTAGGCATTGTAACGCGCTATTTTCTATTTGCGTGCCCTCTGATCGTCTATGAAAAGCTGCCGGTGGGGGCTGTATGGGAGCGTAATGCAACGCTTCTTTCGCGCTCCCAAGCGCTTAAGCTCTGGATCAGCATAACGTTGCTGCTGCCTGTGTTGCTCTGTTTGCAGGTGGCGGCGCTTTCACCGCTGAACTATGTGTTTGAGTACTTCTCATTTCCCCCATTGCTGTCGGATCCATTGCAGTCGCTTATCTCCTTTTGCGTAACGCTTATCCTATTTCTCTACATTCTCATTGTTGTTGTAAGGATCTATGTGGACTGTCGGGTTCGGCGTGAAGCCCTAGATATACGTCTTTTGGCACAGCGCCTGTACCCTAAGGAGGAGCCTTCATGAAACGGCTCGGCTCTCAGCGGCAACCTCATGACAAGGGAGCGGCTTCAAACCCCTTTTTCTCAGGGGCGCTGCTGGTTTTCGGCGCTCTGTGCGGTGTCACCTGTTTTGCACAGACCCCCGATCCCAACCAGGTTCACATGGCTTTAAAGGAGATTCTTTCGCGGCCCGAGTTTCGGCCCGCCCCATCTTCCTCTGAGAACCCCATTCTGAAGGACATTAAAAACTACCTTCACCACCTTTTTAGCGCTTTAGGGCGGTTTTGGCATTGGCTCGTGCGGCACTTTAACTTAGGAAACATAGGGGTGTCGTCTGTTCCAAGGCCTATGGTTTACGGGTTGATTGTTGGGTTGGTGTTGTTAGGCGGGTGGCTATTATGGCGATTGGTGAAAAGCACGGTGTGGTCGCGCCTTGCTAAGCAGAAGGAGAAGCCCTCTTTTAGTGTAACGACCGAGCCCGATCGGGCGGAGGTGCGGCCTGAGGCGGAGGCTCTGTTGCAGCAGGCATATCGGTTTGCGGCTGCCGGTGACTATCGGCAGGCTTTTCGGGCGCTCTTTTTAGCGATACTGTGTCGGCTCGATCAGGCCCAGATCATCGAATACGCGCGAGACCGCACGAACGTCGAGTATTTAAGGGCGTTAAAGGCTAGACGCTTAGACGGGTTTTACGAGATTATGGCTCCGCTGGCACGAGATTTCGACAAGTTTTGGTATGGCCGATTTGCCGCCGAAGAGGGGGACTATCGGCGCGGTTTGAGCGCATATGAGAAGATCGTGGGCTTGTTAGGTGGTGCCTCCATGCGTGGGGGGCAGGGGGGTACGGGCAGTGCGTAGCTCTCGGGTCTCCTATGAGCTGTTGCTGGGGCTGTTGTTCATAGGAATGTGTTTAGCGCTCATCTACTTTAACTGGGAAGGCAGTCACGTCCTGCCCTCTGATATTCCCACCTCTCTCAGTGCTCGGCCGATCGGGCTCAAGGCGCTTTATCTGCTGTACGACAGGCTGGGTTTCTCTGTGGAGCGGCTGGCTGGGCCGTGGAATCGCCTTGACCGGCGGGCAGCGTTGCTGATTGTGCAGGAGCCTTATGCGGTTTCGCGGCTGCCCTCTGTGGCGGAGATAGAGGCGCTGAAGCGTTGGGTAGAGAACGGCGGCACGCTCTTTTATGCATCGGGTTTGCCGGCGCGCGGCTATGACACAAGAGACCCTCTCAGTGGCGACATCGCCGATGTGGCTGCCAAGAATGTGCCTTCTGTCGCACGGGTGGTGCCCACTTTGGTGGCCGATCCGCTGTTGCGCCATGTACATGCGATCGCGGTGCGCTCCCCCATTCGTCTGCAGTTTCGGCGAGGGGCGCCGTATCGTGTGCTTTTCCAGGATGCTCAGGGGGTAGTGGCCGTAGAGAAATGGGTGGGGAAAGGACGGTTGATCGTTGTTGCGGACGATCTGCTGTTGAACAACCAGGGGATTGCTCTCCAAGACAATGCCGTTTTTATGGCCAATTTGGCGGCGCTAGCGGTTGGTGGGAGCGATCGATGGATACTGTTCGATGAATATCATCACGGTTATGGGTTTGCCAGCACCCCTGAGGCTGTTCAAAATGAAGACGTTTGGCAAGCACTGCCCGTGTCGGTAAAGACGGTCTTGCTCTATCTTGTTGCTTTTGGGCTTGTGATCATTTATAATGAAAACCGTCGGCGCGGACCTCTTCGCTCGCTGTTCGTCGCGCGGCCTACGGCAGGAGGCGACTATGTGGTCGCTCTAGGGCGGCTATTGCAACGTGCTGGCGCCACCGACCTCGCTCTGCAACAACTTTATAAGGCCTTCCTTCAGGCTTTGGCGGTTACAGTGAGCGTTGACGAAAAGACACCACGTTCGGTGCTGCTTGAGAGGGTGGCGCAGGATGGGGTTAGCGACGTAGGAGGGTTGGGCTCTTTGTTGGAGCGCTGTGAGCAGGTGCTGGAAAGGGGGCGCCCTTCCCTGGAAGAGCTTAAGGAGCTAGTGCGCGCACTAGATGATTGGAGGAGGAGGCTTCATCTTGTCGGATTTTGAAAACGTTTCTCCTGTAGGCGTACCGCCGGCCATGTCGGCTCCGCCGGTTTTGCCTAGCGATTCGGTGGGAGCGGCAGGCCATGTACAGCAGACGGCGGAGCGCATATCACGGGAGATGCAGAAGGCGATTGTGGGGCAGCATGAGCTGATAGAGATGCTGATCGTGGCCCTTCTAACAGGTGGGCACGTTTTGTTGGAAGGGGTTCCGGGAACGGCTAAGACGCTTGCCATACGCACGCTTGCCTGTATTCTCAACGTTTCGTTCGCTCGCATTCAGTTTACACCCGATCTCATGCCCTCCGACATTTTAGGCACCAACGTTTTCGATCCTCGCAGCGGGCAGTTCAATCTAAAAAAAGGCCCTATTTTTGCCGGCCTCGTGTTAGCGGATGAGATCAACCGCACCCCTCCTAAAACGCAGTCAGCGTTGCTAGAGGCGATGGAGGAGCGGCGTGTGACGATAGACGGGGTTTCCTACGAGCTGCCTTTTCCATTTCTGGTGTGCGCCACCCAAAACCCTATTGAGTTCGAGGGCACCTATCCGCTGCCGGAGGCCCAGCTCGACCGGTTTATGTTGATGGTGAAGATAGGGTATCCGAGCCTGGAAGAGGAGGAGGAGATACTAGCGAGGGTCTTGGAGGGCTTTCGCGCGCAGGACCTTAAGACGGCCAACATCACCCCTATTTTGACTGCTGAGGAGTTACGGCAGTTGAGGGCAGAAGTGGAGCGAGTTCGCGTGGAACCGGCGGTGAGGCGGTATGTGGTGCAGGTGGCGCGTGCAACCCGTGACAATCGGCATACGCTGTTAGGGGCCAGCCCGCGTGCCGTTATCACTCTTTTGACGGTGGCTAGGGCGCTGGCCGCCATACGCGGGCGGGATTTCGCGACGCCGGACGATGTGAAGGATGCGGCTTTCCCCGTTTTACGGCATCGTCTTATCGTGCGCCCCGAATCGGAGTTGGAAGGTTTTACGGCCGATCGGGTTTTGGAGGCCGCCCTACAGGCGGTAGAGGTTCCACGCTGAGGGCGCGTGCCATGCCCACACGCATCGCGCTGGTTACGCGTCCGGCGGTGGGAGGCATTCGCCGTCATCTACACACACTGATTTCCGGTTTGCAGCAAGCGGGCTGGGAGCCGTTGCTGTTAGCGCCTCCCGATTTTATGGTGGAAGGTCTCTCTGTGCCACAGTACCCCATGGCGTTCAGTGTACGTCAAAGCCCGCCAGCGCACATCCGAACCGTGTTCCAGCTTACCCGATGGTTGCAGATGCAGGCGCCACACATCGTTCATGCGCATGGGCTATGGGCGGCTCTGTTAACGGCACCAGCCACGTGGCGCGCCCAACTCCCCTTCGTGTTTACCTTGCATAACCTAATACCTCGATTGAGCGCGCCCCAGCGGCTCTTTTTCCAGTGGGCTGCCAAGCGTGCAAGCCGCATCATCGCCGTGTCGGAGGCTGTGGCACGCACCGCGGAGGCAGTCGGCATTCCCTCCCAATGGATTGAGGTGATCCCAAACGGAATTGACCCTACGCCGTTTTTACAGCTGCCCTCCCGTAAGGAGGCGAGAGCGCAGCTGAGCCTGCCGTTGGATCGTCCTGTTGTTGCATCCGTCGGGCGGCTTTCGCAGGAGAAAGGGTTTGACGTTCTCCTGGTCGCGGCCCAGCGGCTTGCCAATCAACCCGTGCCACCCCTGGTGGTCATTGCCGGCGATGGCCCGGAGCGAGCATCGTTGGCTCAACAGGCCTCCTCTTTGAAGCATGTGAGGTTACTGGGGCCGCTGCCGTCGGTGGAACCCCTTTATGCGGCGGCCGATCTCGTGGTGATCCCTTCGCGCGAGGAGGGGCAAGGAATTGTAGCCATAGAGGCCATGTTTGCCAGAAAAGCGATTGTGGCGACCGCTGTTGGAGGGTTGATGGAGACGTTGGATGGAGGTCGCTGTGGCCGATTAGTTCCACCGGGAGATGCGGTTGCTTTAGCGGAGGCCATCGGGGAGTTGTTGGCCGATCCCGCAGGGCGGGAGCACGCGATTGAAGCCGCATTTCGAAGGGCGACGGCTCTTTACACGGCGGATCGAATGGTTGCTCGCCACTTAGCGTTGTATCAAGAGTTGCTGCCAAAAAAAATTTTTTGCTAAACACCCCAAAACCCCACTTTTTTGACGTTTTTTTGACGATCGGTTGTTAAAATGGACGTGTAAGGCCGCGGAAACGGGCCTGAACCAACCCAACAAGCTATTCAGAACCCTTGGAGGTCAGGTAGCGAAGATGAACAGAAAAAGCGCTCTATTGGGGCTATTGCTCTGCGTGTTCGTAAGCTGCTGTTGGCCGAGTTGTGCGGCCCAGGGAACCGATGATTCGGGCAAGCCTGCGGGGCAAGAGAGCACGCAGGGGCAAAATACGGACAACAAGCAGGAGGCCTCTTCGGCAAAAAAGCTGCAAAAAGAGAATCGTGCGCTCATGGAAGCGTTACGGAAGCTTCCTCCCTATTATGGGCCTCGGAAGCGCATTGGCGTGATGAATATGGATGTCAAGGTAACAGCCACCTCGTACACCGCTCCCACCTCGAATGGAGGCAGCGTTACCACCACAAGCGTGCAGATACCGCCTCCCACCGATTTTGGCACGGGGCTAACGGAGATGCTGACCACGGCGCTTATCGACAGCAAGCGCTTTGTGGTGTTAGAGCGCAGCGCCTTACAAGACATCCAGTCTGAGCAGCAGCTGGGGGCGAGCGGAGGGGTAAACCCCAACTCAGCGCCCAAAACCGGTCAGCTTTTAGGAGCACAGGCTCTGATACGTGGAGCCGTCACCGAGTACTCCTTCGAGGAGTCGAGCGTGGGGGCGGGAGGGGTTTTAGGGAGAGCACTTGGGCTCTCCACAGGGCATTCCACCGCCATGGTGGGCATTGACGTGCGTCTGTACGATGTGGCTACCGGGGAGGTGATCGATTCGGTTCATGCCGTAGGACGTGCTACTGCCAGCGGCACCGCCATCTCTTATAACAAAGGAGATGTAGGCCTCACCATGGAAGCCGTCAGCAACACCCCTCTTGGAGAGGCCGTGCGGCGTGCCATCGCCCAAGCCGTGCTGTTTATCTGCAATCGCATGCAGGCAGTGCCGTGGGAAGGGCGCATCGCCGATATCGAGATGGGCGACAACAACTCCCAAGACCTCTATCTAAATGCGGGAAGCGACGCGGGCCTACAGGTAGGCGACAAGCTCGACATTTTGCACCCCGGACATGCCGTCGTAGACCCCGATACGCAGACGGTGATCGGGCGCACGAAGGATGTGGAGGCTGGGCAAGCGCACATTGTGGAGGTGCGCGACCATATCGCGATCTTGGCGGCGGATAGCGGCAGCGGATTTCAGGTCGGGGACGTGGTTCACTTTATTTCCCACGCGGACGGTTCGTCCGCAGAGGGTAGTTCAACTCAATCAAAATAGTAACCCTTTCACAGGAGAGGATGGACATGCGCAAACAAAAAATAATCCTCCATACCATAGGCTGGCAGGGAAGCATAGCACTCGCCTCGCTCCTGCTCCTTTGCCAGCTTGCCTGGGGAGCGCCAGAGACTACTCTGGCCGCTCCCCCTCAACAGCTCGTCTTTTTAGGGGTTCATGGCAATTCCGACCCCGTGTCGGTGGTGATGAATAACATCACCTATACGTCCCAAGCGCCGGACAACCTGGCGGGCACGGGATCCGTGGTGATTCGCGTGGGAAGCACCACCTTGCCACCGATACCCAACGTTCCTTTCAGCCACGTTTCGGTAGATAGCTCTGGGCGCGCCAACGGCCTCACCTATGTGTTCAACAATGAGCAGGATGTTCCCAATATCTTTGGCAGTGGGGTTGGGCTTTCGATTGGGATTGGAACGAAGCTAGCCTTTGTCCTGCAACCAACGCCCAGCTTGCAGCTAAGCGGTGGGGCTTTTGCCGCCATTCTGCCGTTTCGGGATAGCAACGGCAATGCGCCCAAACTGCAGTTGCAGAGCACGGTGAGTTTGTCGGAAAATGGCGAGATCACGATAGATGCGCAGAATGCTTCCTTGACGAAGGACACATCGGCCGGGGGCATTAAACTTCCCGGTTGTACTGTACAAGCCTCTCCGATGAATCTGCACTATCATCACTACGCGTCGGGCAGCAACAAGCCAGATGAGTTCACATTAACCATTCCCTCTGCGACCATCGCGGTGAACCTGCCCGATATCGTCACGCAAGACGAGGCCCCCCTCACGCTCGATGCCCAAAACGTCAGCATAGACCAGGACGGTTTGGTGAGCTTTAACGCCTCGCTCAACAATGCCAACATCTACATTCCCTTAGCACAGCCGATGGGGTTTGGGCTTACTGTTACGTCGGCCCAGTTCAGTATGAAGAATAGTCAGCCGCAAACCGTGAGCCTCACTTGCGATATCACCTTGCCGCCCAGCCTATCGACCACAAACAACACTTCGGCCACCATCCCAAACGTCAAACTGTCCTACAACTTCGCTAACGCCATGCTGCCAGAAGATCGGGCAGTGGCTCTAAACAGACATATCGGCACCTCTAACTGCGGTGTGGGCGGGGATAATCTGTTTGCGAGCGTCCAACTACCGCAGGAGATCGATCTCACTTGGAACGGCCTGGGGCTCACCCTTCCGACAGGAAGCACCGTAGTTGTGGATTTTTCCTCCACAAAAGGCGACCCTGCAGAGAAAGATCCGGCTACTGGGCAGCCCCTTCCTGCCAGTTGGCGCGGCATCTTTATTCAACAGGCGACCCTCACGCTGCCAAGCGCCTTTCAGAATAATGGCCAGCCCGCCAAGGTGCAGGTGCAGAACTTCTACATAGACCAAAATGGGGTTAGTGGCGCTGTAAGCCTCAATAACGTGAACGTTGATAAGGTGGGCTCAGTGAATATCACCCTCAATGACCTTGCGTTCGATATAGGCCACAACCGGATCCAAGACTGTCGGTTCGATGGGAATATGAAACTGCCTAGCCTTGGGGGAAATCTGGGCCTGTCGGGTTCCTTTTCGAACACCGGCGACGTTAGCTTGGCCATAGAAGCCGATCAAACGATCCAGTCCCAAGACTTCCCTTGTTCTCTTCACATCTCACAGGGCAAGGTCGAAAAGCAACCAAATGACAAATGGATTTTTGCGCTAACCGGTCAAATACAGTTTAACGGCAATGCTAGCGTGCTTAGCAATGCGACGCTCGACCTCACAGACCTTGAAGTTGGCAGCGATGGCCACTTCCAACTGGGCGGCGCTTGGCTCAACCTGAACAACCCTTACGACATCAGCCTGGGCCCCGCAGAGCTCGAGATACGTCAATTGGGTTTTGGAACGGATCAACAGAAAGGGATGTGGATTGGACTTACCGGCAACGTGAAGCTTTCTGGTGATCTGCCCATCTCTGTTCAGGGCAACTTCGACGGAATCAAGTTTTACCAACATGGGCCACCTAGCCTGGGCTCCATCGCTGTGGACTGCGAGATCCAACATCTAGTCCATGTTAGCGGCCAGGTGGATTTTCATAAACCCGATCCGCCGCATGGCTACAACGATAGCTATCTCGACGGCCAGGTTTCTCTAACCCTGGAATGTCTGGGCTCCGGAACGGGCTTTCAAGCGGAATTTCTCGTCGCTAAGCATGCCTGGTTTGTGGGAGCTGGTATTCAACTGCCTCAGCCCATTCCCCTGGGCAGTTCTGGGTTGGGCCTTGGGGGATTTATGGGAGCGATTGGTCACAACGTAAAATCTGCCAACGGGGTGACAAGCGGCATTCCCAAGGTTGACCAGCTTGTACCTCTATCTGATCAAGAGATTGCCAACGGACAAACTAGCTGGATATTCTGCGCCGGTATCCGCTTGGAAACAATGGATCAGAACACCTTTTGGGGCGACTTTACCCTCACAGTTTCCACAAATCCGCTCGTTATCGATCTGCACGGCAACGGCTACCTGCTGGATCCTGTTGATAATAATCATATACCCGCCGATCCATCTAAGCACGATAGGGTGCTGATTGGGGATATCTATATAAATCCCTCTGCTGCGACCTTCCAGGCCTCTTTGGCCGCCGATATCAACATCCCATCACGTGATCATAAGATCATTCATGCGGGTGGGCAGATTGTGCTGCATATTGACCCGAATACCCAATACCTGCACTTAGGAGGGCCAATCCACGCGGATGTGGGTCAGTATCAATTGCAGATAGACAATCCCATCGAGATTGATCTCCTGAATTTTGCATCGGTGAAAGCGGCTGTTGATATAGACCACACCAATGACAGCTTCTCCTTTGCCGCAGCGCTAGATGTTGAAGCGGGATTTCACTCAAGCGGCAGCGTAGGTTGGGGCATTACGCTCGACTACGATGTGAGCGCTAGTGCCTATTTCAAAGCCTATGTCAGCATAGGCTACAACAACGGGTTAACTTTCGGAGGGTTCGTAGCCGCAGGCGCCAGCGCTTCGATTGAGCTCTCTGCCCATATCGTTTTCGCAACCGTGAGTGCAGGCCTTTCGGCCTACCTGAACGGAGCTCTTGGCATACAGTACCAAAATGATCAGCTAACGGCTTCGGGAGATCTCAACGCAGGTGTGAGCGTTGATCTTCCCGGGGTTGGCACCGTGGGGGGCAACCTAGATGTAGGCTACACCTTCACGTTCTAGCTATGGCGCTTAAATCCATCAAGAGAAGGAGGAACAAAAATGAGAAAACCTTTACATGCCCATACCATGCTCGCTCTATTCGCTTTTGTGGGACTTGCCGGTTGGCAGGTTCGTGCAGATACCGTGTCGCTAATGGCGGCCACGGCCAACCCCAACACCAAGCCGGAAGTGCGCCTTCGATGGGTTACCATTGATAGCTGGTTGGCACCGGGTGGCTATAACCTTTATCGCATTGTGAACGGGCAACGAACCAAAGTTAACACGCAGCCGATCACAACGAAGCCTGGTACCCTTAAGCCTGAGATAGTGACGGTCTTACGGAGGCCGGTGCAAGTTGCTGGCGGTCTGCCACAGGCGGGCTTTTTCCAGAAAGCCCTTCCACGGGATACCACGCATGTCAGCCGTGAGGCTTTCAAGGCCTACGGCACCGTGCTAAAGCAGCAGAGCGCGCTCACGGCACCACAGCTATGGAAGCTGCATCAGGGCAAAACGCCGATCATTGCTGTGCCGCAAGCGCTGCAACGCTACCATACTCTCATGTTTCGGAAAGGGAACGGGCAGCTCAACCCGCAGCCGTTGCCTCCAGGAAGAAAACTAACCCCTGAAGAGGAGACCATACGGCGGCGTCAGCAGCTTCAACTTGCCGCGCTCGTCAATCCATCGCTTGCCGATGCGCTCGGGATGTCTTACACCGATCAAAACGTGCAGAACGGGCAGCAGATCACCTACGCGCTGCGCGCTATAGATGATAAGGGCACTGAAAGTCCTAACGATGTTGCCACCGTGACCATTACGGTGGGCAAGGATCCTCAACCTCCAGCCCCTGACGTGGAGGCGCCCATTCAAACCGGCGTTCACTCCGTGGCGTTTCACTGGACGGACCCGCCAGTGAACGTTATGAAGACCTTGGTGACGGGCGCCTACGTTGTGTGGCGTATCGACAAAGCGCATCCGCAAGGAGTCAAAATTAACGACCATCCGATCATGGTGAGCTATCAGAACGCCAATGGTTCGCGAACTCCCTCGCTCATCACTTTCACGGACGACAATGCCCCTATCGAGCCGCTTACCTATAAGATCACCTTGACGGACGCCTTTGGTCGGGTAAGCCAACCCACCACGGTACAGATGAATATGGAGGACTGGCGCACTCCGTCCCCGGTTACCGGCGCGCAAGCGTCTCTAATTGCCGAAGGACGAATAACAACTCCGATTGGACAAATAGTAGTGTCACTTGAAAAACCAGTAGTAGTGGTACTTTGGAACAGGTCCCCAAATGACGCGGTGGGTTCCCCCGTTTATCGCATCTTTCGCATAGACACCGAGCAGCCAAATGCACCTCCGCAGCTGCTTACGCCTCAGCCTATTCAAGGTCAGCCGTATGGGCAGGACAGTGCTCCTCCCGCTCGGGTCATAGAGCTCTTAGCTGGAGCGAAGCTCCAAAAGTTCCACGCCAACCTCCAAAATGGCCAGCAGAAACTGGCGCCAAAAATCATGATGCAGATCGGTCATGCGGCACCGGGGCAGAAAGGCTTTGTTCTATCTGGCCTTGAGACGTGGAAAGAGTTAGCGGCAGCAGGGGTAGATACCGCGAGCATTCAAAGCGTGGCTCAGAAGGTTGTTCTTACTTTTACCGATACTACCATTGTTCCAGATCACTACTACCGCTACCTAGTGACCGCCGATTACCCGGCAAACCTACGCGATTCCACGCCTGCTGCCACCAACGTGGTGGCGGTTCCCCTCGGGGTCGCGCCGCCCGGCCCGGCCAACCTAAAGGCGTCTTTCACCAAGAGCGCTCAAACGGCGGAGATGCAACAGCGTTCTCGGTATCTGTGCGATCCCAGGGCTCTGGGGCTGGCGCCTCCGAACTTTCGCATCAATCGTACCAATGCCAATAAACGAACAGGAGTGCCATCAACTCTGCTGGCGATTCAGTCTAAGCAGGTTGTCGGGTTAACAACACCCCATTCTACCATAATAAACCTCCAAGATTTCTCGGACGCTCTGCCCGCCGATATCGGTGGCAGTGTTACCCTAACCTGGTCGGCGGTCAACACCACCAAGGGCATGCGCTATCGCATCTACCGTGCCAGCCTCACCGGCTACTTCCCGCCCAACACACAGGCTGCGGCTCCGGCCGGCCCGCCACCGCCCCCTGGCTCGCAAAGTATCACTTTTAAAGGTGGGCTCGCACCTCTGCAACGTCCATTGCCTCTCACAAAGGCACAGGCTCAGAATCGCAAGCCGTTTCTGTATGTTCGGTCAAACAGTAACATTTTTGGTGCCAACGGGCAGATAATCGCTAAGTACGTGCCGATTGTATCGATATCAGCCCCGTTAGATTGGAAGCTGCTTGGCGAGACCGACCAGACTCAGTTTACCGACCCAATGCCCCGAAGCCGTGCTACTTACTACGCCTATCGAGTGGAAGCTGTGACCCGATGGGGCATTGCAAGCGCCCAACCTACCGTGATTCAATTTCGTGTGCCCTCCACACAGCCTCCTAGCACCCCCGTTCTGCAAAAAGTGGTGGCCAATGAAGAGGGCAAGGTGACCCTAGCCGTGGTGCCTAACCCACCCAACGAAGAGGTGGTGAAGTTCTTGGTCTACCGCCAGGCGGTTCCCTCAACCGTAACCGTCAACCTGGGGACACTCAAAAATTTGGGCGAGGTGTTCCATCATGCAGGCCTTGTGGCCCCGGCCACTAGTTCCAGCCAATCGCGTCCTACCACAGGGTCAGTGGCACCTGCAAAACCCTTCATCACCGTGAAGCCTTTCATAACGACCACGCCGGCAGCCTCTACTCCAACCACCTCCGCGGCAACCCACATCCAAAACCTTAACGTTAAGCTTCAGCAAGTGCATGCTGCGTCTGTGTTCGCCGGTAAAAACCTTATAGCGAACGATCAGAAGGCACAAGTCGCTTTCGCGGCGTCCAGTCGTTTCGGAGTAAGGCAACAGCAGTCACCCGCGCTTGCGCTTAGCCAACTCTTCAAAGGTGAGGTCGCAGAGGGTGGGGTCTCAAAGATAGTTAACATAGATCCCGCTCTGCTTGGGTTTTTCGATCTCAAGAACTACACACAGATCGGTGAAGTAGATGTGCCATCTGGCACTACCGAACCCGTGGAATTTGTAGATACGAGCGCCGAGCCCGAGGTGACCTATGAATACACGGTGGTTGCCGTGGATCAAGACGATAACCGTTCCTTTCCCGCGCATCCGATGGATGGGTCGGCCTTCAAGGTAAAGGCCGATCCTCCTCAGAATGTTTCGGTGAGCTACGACGCCGCGCAGCGTGCAGCCAGGCTTAGTTGGACAGCACCTGCCAGCGGTGCAGGAGGCTATGTGGTATATCGTGCCATTCAGCCGACCAATAACGCGCTACCTAACTACATCCAACTGGCCGTATTGCCTGGTAACGGCGGAACTCCACCTACGAGCTTCACCGATTACAATGTCCGCTCTGGCCCTACCTACCTCTACATTGTGCGCGCCATTGACAAGAGCGGAAATATCTCGGCACCTCCTCAACAACCGGTTAGTTTCAAGGTGCCGTAGTGCGAACCGTTTGCTACAACCCCCGAAGGGGGGTTGTAGCAAAAACGCTAGATGGGCCTTTTGCAGCAGTGCGGTCTGGCGTCTCTCGGTGGAGAGAGGGGTGAAGATCTGAAGAGTGCAATGCAGTTCACGTTCGGGTCGAAACATAGAAAGGAGAAAGCTATGCGCTTTCAAACAGTTTGCTATCGCGTGACCCTCACCGGTCTCGCGGTCATTACCAGCTCCCTGCTGCTTTGGGGATGCGGTGGAGGTGGTGGGGGCAGCCTTGGCGGCCCCACTCCGGGCGGTGTTACCCAGACCATCACTTCGGCTGGGGGAAGCATGAACGTCACTCAAGGAAAAGCCACCTATACGTTTAACTTCCCTCCTGGGGCGGTTTCAGGACCAACGCAGGTCACGATTACGCCGTTGGATGCCAACTCCATCCCTTCGTTTACCAAAGCGGCCGGACTAAGTCGTTTCACGCCCAATGCGGGCAACCAGTATGTGGGGGCTTTCAAGCTAGCCGTTGGTACCGCCGGTTTCACTCAGTTCGCTCAGCCGGTATCCATTGGTGCCACGGGCCTATCCGGCTTTCCAGCAGGCACTTCGCTGAACTTGGCGACGTTCCAAAGCAGTGGTGGCAGCAACGGCCAGTGGGTAGACATAGGAACCTTCCTTGTGGGCACTAATGGGGGCCTTACCCAGCAGCCACCCTCGGCTGCTTTACCGGGCGTAACGTTGCCGAGCACGCTGCTCATCTATAAACCTGCTCCGGGGACGAGCACTGCCTACGCCAACTACGGAGTGGCGATCCTTGCAGATGAGCAGGGAGGAAAAAAGGGATTGCAAATCGTGCAGTTCATTCAGAACAACGCTTACCTCACCAGCCCGGTGGTCACCAATTTACCGGTAGCCAACGCCTATGACCTGGACGGACAGGCATTAACGCCGGACGGTTCGCAAGGTGTACTGGTGGATGGAGGCAACACGGTTCGCTTCTTCTCCGGCGTTCAGTTGGGCAACCCAACCGTGTCGTCGAACACGTTAGACATTTCCAATTATGGTGGCGACGGAGATTCCATCGCGATCATGCCCAACGGAGATACGGCTGTTGTATCGGGCGACTCGTCCTCGCAGCTGCTCGTGGTATCCGGCATTGTTTCAGGCAACCCGGTGACAGCAGGCACCATTCCCATTCCCAGTAATCGGGATGGCGTTGTTATCTCGAACGACGGCAAAGTGCTGCTGGCGCGTGGTGGCACCGGCCTTACGGTGTTCTCGATTGCACCGGCAAGTGGGGGTGGCTATACCTTTACACAGACCGCCGATTTAGCGGCACTGGGCGCTCAGGGCATGGAGGATGGCCGAGATGGTATGGCGATCAGCCCTGTGGATTCAAGCCGGGCGGTTGTTATCGGGAATAGTAATAGCCAATTCACTGCGAGCCTTATCGTTGGTCTGCCGAACAGCCCGTCGGTACGTTCGGTTCACCTAAATGCTCCAGCTTCGATGTCGCTGACAAGTCGTCGTGTGGTTCGGCCTGAACGACACGGCTCTCGGCTAGCATTGAGCGGTGTATCGGCGCTTCATGCGGTGGCCATTTCGCCGGACGGCAAGCTGGCCGTGGTGGGTGCGGATGTAGGGCTGATTCTGCTTTCCGGCGTGGATACCGGCAATTTAGCGCAGGTAGGCAGCATCTACAGTCCCAGCTTCACCGTGGGAGGCCAGTCTTACAATCTTGGCAGTATAACCACATTGGGCTTTACCTTGGACGGGAAATATGTGGTGGTGGGCGCTCAACAACCTTCGGCTCAAAATGGGACGGTGTTGTTGATCCCTGTCTCAGCCTCGGGGTTTGGAACGCCGTTTGCCCAGGTGAACGGGGTATCTATTCCGGCCAACGACCAGATCCTTATCCACTAGACTGGATAGGAAAAGCAAACGTGGGCCCAAGGAGATATCTCCTTGGGCCTTTTTGGTTACTCGTCCAAAATGGTTTCTGTCTCGCCGCTAACCCACGTTAGCTCAGCATGTAGGAGGGTGCCCTCCAACAAAAAGTGGAACGCCTGAAGGCCTGTTAGCTCATGGGGGGAGCCATCTGGACGCAGGCCAAGACCCACCCAAAGCCCATCGAAGGTATTTGGAAAGGGGCAGCTGATTTGGATGCGCCTTGTTTCGACAAGAATCTCCACAGTGCCCGGAAAGAGCGCTATGGTCTGTGTGTTTTTGCCACCGCTAATGCTTGGCACGTAGTAAGAGAGCGACGCATGGATAGTCCCTTCGGAGTCCGCGTTAGGGCCTTGAAGAAGGATCGTCATGCTTTCAACATCGGGTTGTGCTATCTCACGCCCATTAAGGAAGAGATAGAGAGAGAGCGGGTCTTTTTGGGTGACGACGAGCAGCGTGAGCCCACCGCCTTGAATGCGGGCGAGATCAGAGGCGCGTGGTTGCGGCACGCTGCTGTTAGGATGAGGTGTGTTGTTCATAGAATCGTTCCTTTATGGCAAGTAGAAATTGTGAGGGAAGAGGTAGTTACACCGTCTTGTTGTGGGCATAGCGCAGCGAGCCTCCTTAAACAACTTCGATGATCTCGACGTTGGCACGAGGGACGGTGACAACACGGCCGTCGGCCAGTTTCGCGCGCAATACACGCACCACGGCGCCCGATTCAACGGGTTCGGGGGCTGTGGGCAACTCGGCGACCTCACCGATCGCCCCGAAGTAAGGCGCGCGTATCAGGCGAATGGGTGTGCCAACGGCAAGCGCTTGAGTAGGTTGGGTATCGGCCTCTGGAGAGCTGTCTTCATGGGAGCCTAGCGGTACAATGACTTCTGGGCGAAGTACCCCTGCCCTTATTTGGGTGGCGCCGTTGATGGAGGCTTGTTGACCCTCCAGATGGCAGAACAGGCGGAAGGTACGCTCGGCCATAGGGATGGGGCCGAAACCTTCCGTGAGAATAAGTGTGAAGGGGATGGGCTCTTGACCGGTGATGGCGACGCCGATGTCGTAGTTGGGGTCGTTGAGCGTATCGGCCAGGAAGGCGATGAGGTCGGTATCTACAATGCCTCCGCAGACGATGCCAGCAACACCCATCTCGGCGGCTTTGCGCAAGGCTTCGGGCGTAACAAGGCTGCCGCCCACCACAACGCCGCCTTGATGCTTTTCATGGATGTGGTGCTCGGTGAGGGGACTATCGGGTCCGCTAGTTACCACATGAAGGGTGCCTAAACGCTCGCCTCCAACCCCAAAGATACCCTGTACGAGCGCCCCGGTACAATGAATCACCACCCCCTCTTGCGGAAGCACCCGCAGAACATGCCCACGCACATAGGCACGTTGCTCTACCGGCAGCGGAGGGGGACGAATGCCGATATTGCCTGTGGTCGGTGAGATAAGCTCTAGGGTGCCGCTGAGAGGGGAGTAGAACCGGCTGCGGAAAAAGCGCCCAAAAAGGCCGCGCGTTTCGGCTAAAAGGTCTCCTTTCTGGACTTGGTCGCCCTGCTTCATTTTGAGAACGGTTGGCAACGCCGAGGGCTCTATACCGAGCTGGGCGGCAAGGCGAATGGTCTGCATGGGGCTTGGCAACTCGGCGCGGGCTACCACCGTGTCCGGCCATACCGCGTCGCCTTCCTTTACCAGCACTCTTCCCTTCACCGGTAGGCGTCTCTCCTTTTCGATGTGGGTATAGGAAGAGACTTTAAGGCCGGGGGTGTAGGCGGTACTCATGGGCAAGTCCTCCGCTATTGTGGACGCATATCGCGTCGGGTGACAACATCAATGCGTCCGCTGAGGTAGAGGATAACGGTTTTGGCGTTCTCCGGATCGCCGGTATTGTGAGGAAACGAGAGCGCCTTATACAGAATAGCTTGGTCGTTGACGTTGTTGATGGGCGGAATGCTTACCGTGGCGTTGGGAGGGGCATTAGGCTTTTCGATAAGCAGCACGGTTCTATCAGGGTCTATGGAAGGCTGGGCGTCGGCATTGGATTTTTGGGTGAAGGAGCCGCTGGGCTCGAAATTGTACTCCGAGGCGTAGGTGTTAAAGGCATAGCCGACCTCGCCGTTGTCGGCAGGCCCATGCAAGAAAGCTTCGCGCCCACCTGGGCGGCTGCTAGAGGCCGAGAGATAGCCGAGGATGGCATCGGTCCAGTGATCTGCTTTGGGAAGCTTCCCATCAAAATCTTTGCTATATAAGAGCATGGCGCTATAGAGGGTATGCAGGTTCTCTTGGGCGATGACGATATCGCGTTGGGCTTTAAAGCTCATGAAGCCACGATAGCCGCCCCAAAGCACGCCGACGATAACGATGAGAGCGACGACAAGCGTGATGTAGTTCAACTCTCTTTGCCCCAAACGCAGCGTTGCTTTCCGTTCGGGGCGTGCAGGTGTTGGTGTTCCGTTCATGATACGTTGGTCTCTACCACGGTTCGGTTTTGTTGCGGCAGGGGTATATTCAGTGCGCGATACCATTGCTGCAGGCAGTGGAGGCGCGCCTCTGGGTCGGCTGGCAGTTGCAATGGCCGCCCGCGCGCGTCCACGATCAGGCCTACCACCCCGCCTTTCACGACGCGTCGCACGGCGCGCCCACGTCCGGCGCCTAAATCGAAGGCACGCGAGGGGGTCACCGTTATCTCTTGTTCCATCGGCTCGCCGGCCGCGTTAAGTCCTAGCGAATAGAGCCGAAGCGCTCCAAACGGCACCGTATCTTTCCAGCCTTCCCCCTCAACGGTAACGCAGGGCTCTCCCTCTCTGCTTACGCCGATCGGCGCAATGCATGTTCCCAGATAGACGAGGCAGTCACGTTGGAACACGTGGGTTGCGGCCTCCGGATGGAGGGTAGAGAGCACGCCGAGTTGAGGCATCATGAAGATGGAGTCGACGGTGAGCAGCGTAAAGCCTTCCGGTTGGAAGGCATCCAGCATCATAAGGGCGGCTTGAGCGCGAAGGGGTGCATGGGAGAGCACACCCCCTGAACCCACGATCATATCTAGATCGAGGCTGTTGATGAAGCTTTTGGAGGTTTTTTGCTCGAAGATCTGGCCAACGTTTTTGGCCTGAGCGACGCCGAACAGGTCTCTGGCCAGCGATTTGTGATGCTCGAAGGCGAGGGCGAGCGCTTCACGACAGACGGCCTGTTCCAGCAAGAGGTCGGTGAGAAGCTGTGGGATGGTGGTGGGGCGGATCATCTTGTTCCGCAGCTGATTACGAACTTCGGAGGGCTCGACAGGGAAGGGGAGCCAGCGGCAGATGCGGGCGATTTTCGCCTCCGCGAGGACGTTGCAGATGGAGTAGGACATGCCCAAGTTGGCGGAGACGGTGCGGGTAAAGTGACCATCAAAAACGGAAAAGACGTCGGTGGTAGCGCCTCCGATGTCCACGCCGAGGAGGTTGATGCCCTGCTGTTCGGCGATGGTCTGCATAATTTTACCGACGGCGTTGGGGGTAGACATGATGTCGGCGCTGGTCCAGTTCAGCAGCTTGCTGTAGCCTGGAGCTTGTTGCATGACGTGTTGTAGAAAGACCTCATGAATGGCCTCGCGTGCTGGCCCGAGGTTTTCTCGTTCTAGGCTAGGGCGGAGGTTAGGAACTTGGCGGAGGTCGAAATGTCCATTCAGAATCTCGGCCACCTGGGGGTAGGCGTCGGGATTGCCGGCATAGATGACGGGCAGTTTGGTGTTGTGGCCGAGACGGGGGCGCGGGTCGGCGGCAAGCAGCATCTCGGCCATTTCCACGAGGTGGATAACGGTACCGCCATCGGTGCCTCCGGCCATGAGGAGGATATCGGGTCGAAGCTGGCGCAGACGTTCCACGCGCTCAAAGTCTTTACGGCCGTCGTCGGTAGCGAGCACATCAATGACAATGGCTCCGGCGCCAAGGGCGGCGCGCTGGGCGCTTTCCGCGCTCATTCGCTTTACCACGCCGATCACGGTCATCTGCAGCCCTCCGCCGGCGCTGGAAGTCGAAAGATAGAGGTCTACCCCCGATCCATCCTCTTGTTGCGGTGTCAGCGGTTCCCCGCCATCGTCGAGGAGACGGCGCCCGCACAGCTCCTCTACCTCGCGGATGGCGTTGGTAACGCCGATGGTCACGTCGTCGAACGGCGCTTCGACGGTGGTGGGCGCCTCACCGCGGCAGATGAGGCGGTAGGCGCCATCCGGCTGTTTCTCAATGAGAATGGCTTTTGTGGTAGTACTGCCGCAATCGGTAGCGAGAATAGAGCGAACTCGGTTGGGGTCTATGAGCATTTTGGCGGTGGACATAGGCAATTTTAGCACACGGCAGGCTCTATTTAGCGTTTTTTAGGGCGGCTCGCTTTGGAAAGAGGCCCGCGAGGATCTGCGGTAGGCGCTCTTGCAGTGCTGAGTTGGCCACGAGCTTATCGCAGCCGGCGATCTGCGCTTTCGGGCGCATCTCGCTAAGACGGGTATGAGAGACGAAGCCAAGCACTTTGATAGAGGGATGAAGGCTTTTGGCGCGTTCGGTGATGACCAGAGGCTGCAGTCCCTCAATATTAAAGTTGATCAGAACCAACGTAGGCGTTAGATGATGCAGACGCGCCAAGGCCTCATCTTGGGTGCGGGCGGTGATGACCGACCAACCCAAGCTTTTCAGTGCGGATTCTAGTCGAGATGAGGAGAGCAGATCGGGATTGACGATCAGCACCGTAGGCGTGCTCGACGGGTTCATAGCGTTTTCTCTGTTTCCCTTCCTTAAATCCGTTTATTCCTCTTTGGGCACCTATTTCCCTTCTTTTGTATTCCTGTTTACGTTATTTTGGGTTTCAAGGTATACCGCTGGACTTGGTTTGAGAACGGCGAGCGGGCTTGCCTCCCCGCTCTTCGTCTCCCTTTGTGGAGGGGACACCGTTTCGTGTAGAGATGAGGTTGTGCGTGTACCCAAAAGGGCGTCCGATTGACAATAAGGCGGAGCGCACAGTATACTGCCTGCGGTTTAAGAGACGGGGAAGCGAACCCGCCTCGCGTACGCTGCGAGCCGACATTGGCCGAGATAGTTCACTATGAAGAGCATAGATAGAAATCGCTTTTTGCTTTATGGGTTTACAACCGTTTTGTTGTCCGTGTGGCTCACGGGATGCAACAAACCGTCGTCTACGAGCCCTTCTGGGCCTACCAACACCGTACCGCCCGCGCCTGTGACGTCGCCGCCGGTTACCCAGCCACCAAGCACGGTTAGTGAAACCCCTGTTACGGATGCGATCAACCGCTTATTGAAGGAGCAGGCAACGACGTCCTACCCGGTGTTGCCGCGGGGCACGAAACTGTTGGGGGCGCGGGTAAAGGATGGCGTGGCCTATTTGGATTTTAACAGCGCCTTTAATCAGCTGGCCAATATGGGCGACACAACCGAATCGGAGGCCCAAAAGGCGCTTCGTCGCGCCTTACAGGGTATTCCGGGCGTAAGGATGATGGCCGTTACGGTGGAGGGGAAACCTTTTCAAAGTCAAATGACGGACTGGACAACGCCTTTTCCCGTTGCGGATCTGCCCTCTCAGCCAGACAGCCAGAAAACCTCAGAGCGCAACGAGGTTGCCCCGTGAGCGTTCCGTTCCTCGGCGTGTTCGATTCGGGTGTTGGAGGGTTGACGGTGGTACATGCCCTTCGCAAGGTGGCCCCGCGTATGCCGATCTGGTATGTTGCGGATCAGGCGCATGTGCCTTATGGTGGGCGTCCCTTAGAGGAGGTGCGCGCGTTTGCCTGCGGCATCAGCGAGGCGCTGTTAGCCAAAAGAGATGGCGTTAGCGAGTGTGTGGGTGTGGTGATGGCGTGCAACATCTCTTCGGCCGTCGCTTTGCCGGTCGTTCAGGCAAAATACCCTCATGTGCCCGTTTTGGGGATGGTTGAGCCGGGGGTGCGAGCGGCCGTAAAGCGTACGCGGAACGGCCGTATTGGGGTGCTTGCCACAGAAGGGACGGTTCAGAGCGGTGCCTACCGCCAGACGCTAGGCCGAGTCGCGCCCGATGTGGAGGTGTACGAGGTCGCTTGTCCCGCCTTTGTTCCCCTTGTGGAGGCCGGTGCGGAGGGGAGCGAGGCGGCACGGGAGGCCGCTTGTCGCTACTTGCATGAATTGGAATCTCGCGATGTAGATACGGTGATATTGGGTTGTACGCACTATCCTTTTCTGCTTCCTCTCTTAAGGCGCCTCAGCCCGCAGTTTGTGTATGTAGATCCGGCCGAACCCACCGCGGAGATGGTTGGCGAAAAGTTGTCTTCTCTTAAGACGCCTGACGTGCCGCGCCATCAGCTTTTCACCACGGGCGACGTGGGAGTGTTTCATGCGCAACTGGAGCGTCTCTTCCCCGATCTGCTGTTGGTTTCCGAAGTGAAACCGGCCTGGTGGGATGACGGGCAACTTCTATTGGGTTAAACCAACGGCTTTTTTGTCTCTACGCGATGCGCGCCCGGAGGGTGTTGTCGTATTGGAAGATAGTGACGGTGAGGGGAGTCATTTCGCCGGGCACATCGGGTAGGTAGGGCTCTAGAATCGCGCCTAACTGCTCGTCTATTTCACGCTCCCAGTCGCGCGGGTGCGCGGCATGTTGCTGGCGTTGCAGCAGCCACTCCAGCGCCGTGGCGTCCCAGTTCAACTCGATGCCCTGCGCGTGATAGCGTTGGATAAGCGTTTGCAGGCAGGGAGTGGCAAGGAGGGCTTCGCATTGTGCGGGCGAGGGCGCCCTTAGACACACCTCATCCATCTGCTCCACGAGATCGGGTTCAAGCACCGTTTCGGCCAGCTCTCGCGGGTCTGGTGTCGGTTTCGTATGACCTCCGACCAATCCCATCTTACGAATCTGTTCCGGGTTTATATCGGCGGAGAGCAGCGTAATGGTATCGCTAAGGAAGATGCGTTTGCCGCACGAGTCGGTGAGAAGGCCGGTGGCGATGGCTTGAGCTAGCAGGCTACGAAGGCTTTTGTGGCAGGATTCGATGTTGCGGCAGAGGAACACGCAGCTTCCAAGCTGGGCGATTTGATGGATGGGCAGACGGCTTTCGTAGCCCACGTAGCCTGGGGGCGAGCCGATGAACTGGGAGATGTCGTGCGCCTCACGCATACCAGCAAGGTCAATATCTACGAGGCGGGCGGCATCGCCGTAGACGGCTTCGGCGATGGCCTCTGCCAGCGGGCGCGCCAGGTAGCTCATCTCTCCTATGAGCAAGAGGGTCGCATTGGGGCGTTCGGGGTGGGTGTCGAGGCCGCGCAGGCTGACACTGAGACGATGCACAAGCGCTTCGGCATCGCTAGGTAGCATCAAAGAGCGTTCCTGCAAAACCTGTTTCAGGCGTGCAATGCGTTCGGCGGGCGTCAGCAACACGCCCGTCATACGGCGGGTTATCTCGGCTACGTCGCTTTCGCGGACCTCGGTTTGCCCTTTTGCCAGGGCATGGGCGACGCACTGTTCCAGCAGGTCCACGCCTTTATCGGGAAAGCAGCGGTTGCGGAGGCAGGTATGGGCCACCTCTAAGATCTGCTGGAGCACTCCATCGCTAACGCTGACGCCGCGCAGCCGCTGAAGCTCGTCGCGGAGGGCTTTTAGGATGGCACTTGTTTGGGCGAGCGTTGGCTCTTGAATGCGGATGGGTTGGAAACGCCGTTCGAGGGCGGGGTCGGCTTCGATGAAGCGGCGGTATTCATCGTCGGTGGTAGCGGCGATACAGGCGATCTCACCACTGGCCAGTGCCGGTTTTAGGAGGTTGGCGAGGTCGCTGCCTCCTCCGGCGGCGCGCATAATGGTATGCATCTCATCAATAAAAAGCAGCACGCCGGTGCGACGGGCTTCGGCGAGGAGGGCTTGCACGCGCTCCTCAAACTCGCCGTGCACATGGGTGCCTGCGAGGAGGGAGGCCGGTTCGATGGCCCAAAGATGGGCGTTTTGGAGAAGGGGTGGCACGTCGCCGCGCGCGATATATTGGGCTAAGCCCTCCACGATGGCCGTTTTCCCAACACCTGCTGGCCCGATGAGAGCTGGGTTGCGTTTGGTGCGACGGCAGAGGGTCTCTATAACCATCTGTATCTCCTCTTCACGCCCCACGACGGCAGAGAGGCGACCTTCGCGAGCGGCGCGCGTTAAATCTCTTCCATAGCGGTCCAGGAGGGGACAGAAGGGCTGCTCTTCAGGGGTGTTTTTCAGCAGAGGAACCGGCTCTTCCAAAGCATAGCCTGCGCGGGTAAGGATGACTGCGCAGAGATCGCGCACTTCGATTTGGGCTCTGTTTCCTGCTTGTGCAATGCGCCCCGCCTCGGCAATCACCTCCTCTTCCGGAAGCTGCGGCTCGCGTTGGCCTTGCTGCAGACGACGTTGAAGCAAGGGAAGGAGCATCTCGGGATGAATGTCTTTGGCCATCTGTTCTACCAAGCCGCGATGTTGGCCGAGAAGTACCAGCAGCCAATGAGCCAGCGTGAGGGGCTGGCCTGGTGATTGCAGCGCTCGAACGGCCGCTAAGAGACGACGGCTTTCGGCCGATAGGGGTAGGGAGCCATGTGCTTCCATAGGGGCGATCGCTCTCTCCTTGATATTTTGAAACA
The DNA here is from genome assembly GCF_000427095.1 of Chthonomonas calidirosea T49. Taxonomy (NCBI): domain Bacteria; kingdom Bacillati; phylum Armatimonadota; class Chthonomonadia; order Chthonomonadales; family Chthonomonadaceae; genus Chthonomonas; species Chthonomonas calidirosea. The sequence goes on along the minus strand of NC_021487.1, from coordinate 1,737,754 downwards.
GATCATACCCCGTTCAGTGCTTTTAGGGGCCAAGAAAACGTTGGTGTTATGGGCGACCTATCTCTGGGTGGGCAAGGAGGCCATTTCGGGCTTTTTGCCGTAAGCCAGCGCTTTATCCAGAACCTCGATCATCTCTTCCACCTGCTCGCGCACTTTATGGCTGGTAAGAGGCAGGATAACCCCTTCCGACGTGAAACGATGGCCTTTAAAGGCGTGGTTCAGCAACCGAATGGCTTCGGGGGTGAGGCGAACATGCGGGGCGAATCGAATGGTGAGGCCGCTTCGATCCCCTTTAATGCTTGCGATGCCGATCTCTTTACAGCGAAGGCGGATACGCAGGATGGCCAGCGCCTCCCAGACGGGCCGCGGTGGATCGCCAAATCGATCTTCTAGTTCGGCCTGAAGGTTTTCGATGCTTTGAGGGTGCGGGCGCCGCTGAGGTGCTTGTAGAAGTAGATACGTTCCGCCTCGCCGGGGATATAGCTTTCGGGGATGTAGGCGGTGACGGGCAGATCGACGGCGGGAAGCATGTCCTCTATGGGCTCTTCGCCGCGCAGCTCCTGCACGGCTTGGGAAAGAAGTTGGCAATAGAGGTCGAACCCCACACTCAGCATGGCACCGCTCTGCTCGGCCCCCAAGAGATTCCCTGCCCCGCGAATTTCCAGATCGCGCAGGGCGACTTTGTAGCCGCTGCCCAGAGCGCAAAACTCACGAATGGCCGCAAGCCGCTGCTCGGCATCCTCGCGCAACACCTTGTTGGGGCGGTAGAGCAGATAGGCATAGGCTTGACGGTTGGAGCGTCCTACGCGACCGCGCAACTGATAGAGCTGTGCGAGCCCCATGTGGTCAGCATTATCAATAAGGATGGTGTTGCAGTTGGGGATATCGAGGCCGTTTTCAATGATGGTGGTACACAGCAGCACATCCGCCTTATGATGGTAAAAATCAAACATAACCTGTTCAAGCTCCTCTTCCGACATCTGCCCATGCCCCACCTCGATGCGCATATCGGGGATGAGCTTTTTCAGGTGCTGCGCCACATGGTAGATCGATTCGACGCGGTTATGGACAAAGTAGACCTGCCCATCGCGCTCCAACTCTCGCAGAATGGCATCACGAACTAGCTCATCATCATACTCACGCACATAGGTAATAACGGGCATACGTCCTTCGGGTGGGTCTTCGATGAGGCTCATGTCGCGCAGTCCGGAGAGGGCCATCGAGAGGGTGCGCGGGATGGGGGTGGCCGTAAGGGTCAGCACATCCACCGAGGTGCGGAGTTTTTTGAGGCGCTCTTTCTGGGCTACCCCGAATCGCTGCTCTTCGTCTATGATAAGCAGTCCGAGGTCTTTGAACTCCACGTCTTTGCTGAGGAGACGATGGGTGGCCACGACGATATCCACGCTGCCCGTTCGCAGGCCTTCCACCGTTTTGCGCTGCTCAGCGCGAGTACGGAAGCGCGAGAGCAGTTCGATGGTGATGGGGTAGGCGGCGAGGCGTTCCGAGAAGGTGGCGTGGTGCTGAGCGGCAAGCACGGTGGTAGGGCAGAGAATAGCCACCTGTTTACCGGCAGATACCACTTTAAAGGCGGCACGGATGGCAACCTCGGTTTTACCGAAGCCCACATCGCCGCAGATGAGGCGATCCATGGGGCGTTCGCGTTCGAGGTCGGCTTTTACCTCTTGAATGGCCTGTAGTTGCCCAGGGGTCTCTTCGTAGGGGAAGGCTTCCTCCATTTCGATCTGCCACGGGGTGTCGGGGCCGAAGGGAGGGCGTGTGGCGGCCTCGCGGGCAGCATAGAGGCGCAGCAGCTCTGCCGCCATCTGCTTAGCCTGTTCGCGCACTTTGCGCTTGGTGCGCTGCCAGTCGCCTCCGCCAATGCGGTTGATCTGAGGGGGAGCCCCATCGGCTCCTATATAGCGCTGGATGCGGTCAATCTGATCGGCGGGCACATAGAGCTTATCTCCGCCGGCATATTCGATGAAGAGGAAATCGCGTTCGGTGCCATCAATTTGGCGACGGACGAGGCCCCGATAGATGCCGATGCCGTGATGGATGTGAACCACGTAGTCGTTTTCGCGCAGATCGAGCAGGGAGCTGATGGCCACACCCCCGGCCACCTTGCGATGGGAGCGAACGGGTCGAGCGGCGCCGAACAGCTCCGCATCGGTCAGCACATAGAGCTTAAGATCGGTGAATTTGAAGCCGGCGCGAAGGCGTCCCTCCTGCACATAGAGGCCGGGGTTGTGCGGAGTCTGTTCTTTGGGTTGCACTGGCAGATGCAGTTCGGCGCATATCTCGCGCACGCGCTGCGGTTGGTCGGAGGCGATGACCACACGACATTCATTTGTCAGCCAGGTGCCTATCTCATCTGCAAGCAGGGAGAGCCGGCCGCGGTAGCTTTCCATGGCGGCCGAATGCACCTGAAGAAAGCAGAGGGGAGTAAACGGCTCGACATGGCGTGCAAGCAGGGTCAGCAGCAGGAGGCGATGCTGTTGAAGTCGCGCGTATCCTTCCTCTAGGGGCAGGATGGGAGGTTCCAGGTCGAGAAGCTCTCCACGTTCATAGTGGCGTTCGCGAGCGGAGCGCAGATCGGCATCATGCCGCAGCCAGTGCTCTTGCACCTGGTGTGGTTCATCGAGCACGACCATTCCATCGGGTGGCAGATGGTCGAGAGCGCAGATAGTTTCTGGGACGATATAGGTAATGTAGCGCTCCAAGCTGTTAAATCCAGTACCTTGTTCGAGGGCGACTAGATCGGCCTCCACCAGTTCGGTAAGACGCTCGGCAGCTTTGGTAGCCTCTCGTGTTTTTTGCGCGAGCAGTTCGGCGCGGCGGGTTTCAAGCCTCGTTTTTATGCGATGAAGGGCTTCGACGATCCGCTGCGGTTCGAGGACGGCCTCACGGGCGGGGGCGATCTCTGCCCAGGCCTCTCGGCGGATGGAGCGCTGTGTGGTTACATCGAAAGCGCGGATCGAATCGATGGTATCGCCGAAGAGCTCGATTCGTATTGGCGCCTCAGCGGTGGAGGGATAGATGTCGAGGATGCCGCCCCGGCGGCTAAACTCTCCGGGTTGGGTAACGGTGAGGGTAGGGAGATAGCCGAGCTTCACAAGTCGGTGTAGGATGGTGTCGAGGTCTACCTCAGTTTCGGCCTCTAGGCGAAGGCTTTCCTGTTGAAGGTAGGCGGGTGGGATGGTTCGGCGCAGTATAGCCTCGATAACACCGATAACCACGCATGGCCGGTTTTGCCCTAGGAGCTTTAGGGCGCTCAGGCGTTCTCCGATAAGATGGTGGTCAACCACATCGTCGGGGGTAAAGAGGCTTGGCGAGGCCGGTAAAACGGCCACGCTTTCACTGGGAAGGCCGAAATGAAGAAGGTCATCGGCAAGCCGTTGGGCTTGTTCTTGCTGGTAGGTTATAAGGAGGATAGGCCGTTGGAGAGCGGTAGTAAGGTGTGCCAGCAAGAAGCCCTTGGCGGTGCCAGCCAGGCCTTCTATTTGCGCGATGGTGGGCGATGGCGAGTCGCGCAGGGCACTGACCAGCGTATCGAGGCCTGTAAGTTGATCGGCTAGCGATAGAAGCTCTTTAAGGCTCATGGTTATTGGGTTACGCAGCACAAAACGGCGAATGCCGAAATCAGCGGCCTTCGCCTTCTTTCTTCCGATAGAGGTACGCGTATGGCATAATGCGATGCTATTTTACCGTTCCCTGCCGCTTTTTGGCAAATCGGCATCCTGCATCCGTTGGAGCCTCGATGGTGGTCATCCGGTAGCAGAGGGGCAGAGCGCCTGTTGCCAGCAGGTTTCTAGCGGGACGACCTGTTGCAGAGCGACTCGACACTAACAAATCCCGTCGGGCATGTACGAGGGGAGATAAGTTCGTCGCTATAAAATTTGCCAACGATGTGCGGAATATTGTCCCTAAAAAGGGTATTGCATTTCGCATGTCCCTGCTGTCAACTTATGTGTAGAGGTATGAAAGCAATGGAATCTTTGTCGGAATACCTCTGTACCGGCATGGTGTGCACGAAGACTATGTGTAACGGGACTCCAAAAAACTGCGTGCGTGCACTCAACTGGGGGCTCGAAGCTTTTGAAAAGCTAACATACTGGCCCCATTTTCAGTGCGAACCTGGAGGTGTTCCGAATGCCTACTGCAGCAACTTTTACACAACAAAGTGTAGTATCGTTGAGATCTGGCCTACTGGCACCAATTGCGCCGGTCCACCGGTAAGCTCAACGACAAACTATACGCAAATCTGTGGCTTGTGATCGAGAGATAGGCAGGGCTTAAGATGCGAACTGGATATTTGAATTTGGTGTTATTAGGTCTAGGGGCTTTACTGCTCCTAGACCCCTCCTGCTCTTTCGGGCAAGAAGCACAAAAGTCTTTTGGGGAAGCCCTCAGTAAGCACCGTTCTGGGCGTTCATGAGAGAGTGCCTGATCGCTTGAAATCAGGCAGAATTAGCTATCGGATAGTAACAACCTACTGAGATACTCGTTTACACCCCAAACTCGCTGGGCAAGGGGACGTACCTGTCTGGAGGGCAGCAGTATCAACTTGGAAACGTGAGGTTTTGCCCTATGTGAAGAACCTCGATGTGTTCCGCTGCCCATCGAACGGCGACGCATGGAGCACCAACGGATATGCGAGTGTGCCAGGAGATGAGACAAACCTGCTCTATCCGAAGGCGCAGTGGCTTGCCATCTCTTATGGCTACAACAGAAGCTTCTTTAATGAGGGGGTGCCGCCATGTTGGTATGGCCAGCCAATGGCCCGACCGCGCTATGAAGCTGAGATCAGCGATGCTTCTAGCCTTGTTTTGCTTCTGGAAACGCGCTGGAGCTTCCCCGATCTCGGCGATTGGTTCATCCCGCTTCGCGGCCCCGATAGCGATTCCCAAGGCCCGTTCCAAAGCTATAATGGTGCTTGCAATTGGCTGTTTGCCGATCTGCATGCAAAACACCTAAAGCCCGATGCTATCTGTCGGATGAACGGTTGGTCGGAAAACTATCCCGACTTTACCAATGGCTGTGCACTGCTTGATCAGGAAGCACCCGCGTACAAATAGCACCTGCTAGTCCACTGTCTTTCAGCAGGCTTCTCTCGGAAATCGCAGTATAATGTAAGAACGGCAGCGCATACTGCCATTTATATTCCTTTGTGAGAGGAGGCCGAAATGGCACGCACGGTGATCTCGGATGAGGAAGCTCGCTTCTTTCACGAAAACGGCTATCTCATTTTGCGTAATGTCCTTGCGCCCACAGAGCTCGCTCGGGTTCAAGCGGCGATGGACGACCTTACGCGCTATGGAAGTGAAACCGTTCGCAACCACCCCGATTTCATGTATGGGCGTGGACATAAAACCGGTCAACCGGTGTTGCAACGGATCGAGTATGTGATTGACAAGAAGGACGAGATGAAGGTGTTGCTTGGTCATCCGTTCATTCTGAACACGGTGGAGAAGCTGATGGGGCCCGATCTCATTCCCACGTGGGATTCGATGGTGCTTAAGCTGCCAGGAGAAGGCATTGTGATACCATGGCATCGAGATGCGGGCACCGAACATGTAGGGGATACCCCCATCTTTAATGTAGATTTTTATCTCGATCCGGCCGACCACGATACCTGTGTTTGGGTGATTCCAGGGAGTCATCTTTGGAGCCAGGAACAGGCCAAAGCGTGGTTACAAGCGCATGCAAAAGACCACACCCGTGCCGATTTTGAGGCCTCGGGGGCTGTTCCCGCCCTCATGTCGCCTGGAGACGTGCTTTTGCACAATATCTTGGTGATTCACGGTTCACCGGAGAACGCATCGGAAAAGCTGCGCCGTGTCGTGTACTATGAGTTTCGAACGGCTCATGTAGAGGCGGAGTTGGGGCCGCATACACCCGAATATATTCTTCACAAGCAGAGGGTGCTGTTGGCGTGCTTAGAGCGTCGTCGCCGTGCGGACTACATTCCTGCCGACGAGGTTCCCTATGTCTACCACCCACCGGCCCCATGGAATCAGGTGAAGCTGGCCCCGGGCGAGGAGTTGCCCACCTATCGTTATCCACATGGTGAGTTTTGGCGGGCGGCCTAGTTTGAGCATCGGTTTTTGCGAATAGGGAATGGTTTTTACTGCTATTCCCTACTTTCTATCTCCTACTCCCGTTAGGCAATGGCGTGCGTATTTTGGTGGGCGCCGAGGAGCCAACGTAGGAGGGGGTAGAGCGGGATGGCGAGAACCATGTTGTAGAGGGTGGTTTTGCCGGTAACCAAAAGCCAATGGAGGAGAATCGGCGGCGGAGCGGCCACCAGATAGATCAGCGCGGCTACCAAGGTGCCGGCAGCGGCGAAGAAGGGGGCTAGAAAGGTGCTGCCGCGAAAGACTCGCTCGCCTAGCCATCCGATGCCAAAGCCAACCAACGTGCTGCCCATGATAAGGCCCCCGAGCCCTCCGCCGATGAGAGGAGAGATAGAGGCAAACAGAAAGCCGTTAAATAAACCCTAACACGGCCCCTCGTTTGCGGTGCAAAAGGTGGCCCCAACGTGGTGAGCAGAAGCGGCGAGTTGGGGAGTGGCGTCCTCAATAGCGATGCGGCCTGCCCATGCAAACTGAAAGATGGCCGCCATAAGCGGGAGGACGATGAACAACAGGAGGCGTTTGCCGAAGCTCATCGCAGCACGTAGACCTCTTCGAGCCGATTGAAGTCTACAGCAGGTTTCACAAGGGCTTGTTTGCTGGTATGGCCTTGATCGACTTGTACGCTCACCACGGTGCCGATGGGAATGCCTGGAGGAAAAACGCCGTAGCCGGCAGTTACAATTTTATCGCCGGGGCAAATATCGGCATCGCCGGCCAGGTCTATGAGGGGAATGAGGGGCGAATAGTCGCCACGGCAGAGGCCGACGGCTCGCGAGGAAGCCCGCTGTACGCGCGCGCCCACCATGCCATTGCGATCAGTGAGGAGCACAACGGTTGCGGTGTTGGGGGTCACTTCGCTGACTTGGCCTACGAGACCGTCGCGAGTGACAACAACGCTATGCACATGTACCCCGTCGTTGCTTCCGCGCGAGATAACGATGGTATTAAAATTCGGATCGGGACGTAGGGCGATCACCCAGGCAGCGAGGGGAGGTTTAGGGAGCGTGCGTACGAAGCCGAGGTCTTGTCGCAGCTGCACATTTTCGGCTGCGGCCTCTTGAAGGCTCGCGTTTTCGGCCTTCAGACGCTCCACTTCGGCACGCAAACGGCGATTTTCGCGTTCGAGGGCGCTACCCCGAAGAACCCAGCCGAAATTGCGACCACACCATCGCGAAAACCGGTTTAACGTGCTGGCCGGGTAGGCCAGAGCGGTGCGAGTCCAGGTGGTAACTGGGTCGGGACGTCCATGGGCAACAAGGCGATTATGCCATGCGCCGGCTAGGGTACCGAGCAGTAGAAGCAGCAGCAGCGCCTTATAACGGAGGTGTCCGTGTGGGCGTTCCGGCGGCAGCATGGTGGTAACCCCTAAGAGTGCCGGCTGGGACTAGCGTCCACCACGGAGGGCGCGACGCATGGCGGGGTTAGCATCCAGCTCTTCCAGAAAGCGGCCAGCGCCCAACACCACACAGCAGAGCGGGTCTGGAGTGACATGGACGGGCATACAGGTTTCACGAGTCAGCAGTTTATCCAGCCCTTCCAGAAGGGCACCGCCTCCGGCAAGAGTAATGCCCTGCTCATAGATATCGGCAGCGAGCTCTGGTGGGGTGCTTTCCAGCGTCATTTTTACGGCTTCGACGATGGTGTGAACCGGCTCTTGAATGGCCTCACGGATTTCGCAACTTGTTAGCAGGGCGCTGCGCGGCAGTCCGGAGAGCAGGTCTCGACCACGCACTTCGTACTGTTTATCGGGGCCGGATGGATAGGCGGAGCCGATGGCGATCTTCACCTCTTCGGCCATGCGGTCTCCGATGGAGAGGTTATAGGTGCGCCGCACATAGTTGACGATGGCCTCATCTATCTCATCACCGGCCACGCGCACCGAGCGACTCACCACGATATCGCCAAGAGAGATGACAGCCACTTCGGTGGTGCCGCCGCCGATGTCCACAATCATCGAACCGGTGGCCTCAGAGACGGGCAGGCCAGCGCCGATGGCGGCAGCCATCGGTTCCTCGATGGTATAGGCTTCACGCGCCCCTGCTTTTCTCGTGGCCTCGATGACCGCACGCTCTTCGACCTCGGTGACGCCAGAGGGAACCCCAATGACCACCCGCGGCGGTAAAAGGGCGTTTCGACGATAGACCTTTTGAATGAAATAGCGGATCATCGCCTCGGTCTGCTCGAAATCGGAGATCACTCCGTCGCGCAGTGGGCGAATAGCGGTAATGCTGCTCGGCGTTCGACCTAACATCCGTTTGGCCTCTTCGCCGACGGCGATAGGTTTTCCGGTATCGGTGGCGATGGCCACCACAGAGGGCTCACGCAAGAGGATGCCTTTCCCCCGCACATGCACCAGTGTGTTGGCGGTTCCCAGGTCGATCCCCATATCGCGAGAGAAGCGCCCTAGCGTCTCGCGCAGTAAAGTCAGCACAGCTCTACGTCTCCCCAGGCTCGGCTCGCAATCTCCTACATTATGACACAAACCACGAAAATTAGAAAATAGGATTTTTACGCCAGGTTTGCAAAATTTGCATTACCTGCTTTTTAGAGCAACATACGCTCTTTGATCTCCAAATAGCGGTTCACCAACTCGACCGAGAGTTTCTCTGCAGAAGAATCTACCACTAAAACCCCTTTTTGCGCCAATAGGCGCAGCGCTTGATCGCGTTGTTGGAGGGTTTCGAGGGCGGCGACCTTTTGAAAGATCGCCTCAGCGGTCTCTGGCGGCTGCTCGCGGGCGCGCACCCAGGAGGTGTTAAGTAGCGTGACGGCGACGGGCAGGTGGCGCGGCTGTTGGGCCGCGAGAGTGGCGATGAGGCTACGAGCTGAGACGGGGTCCCACAGGTCGGTAAAGCAGATCAGCAGAGAACGGCGTGGCCAGCGCTCTTCTAAAAAATGGAAGGCGGTTCGGTAATCCGGCTCTTCAAGGTCTGCGTAAAGGTTGTGAAGGGCTTCGAGAACGGCGTAGCTCTGTTGACGGCCACGACGTGGGGGGAGGAAGGTATAGATACGGTTGGAGAAGGCAAGCAGCCCCACCCTATCGTCGAAGAAGGAGGCCACGTGGGCCAGAAGGAGGGCGGCTTGAATGGCATAGTCTATTTTGGCACGGCCTTCGAGTTCTCCCCACATGGTGCGCCCTACATCCAACATCATTAGGATGTTTTGGGATCGTTCCAGCTCATACTGGCGGGTCACGAGATGCCCCTTACGTGCGGTGGCTTTCCAATCTATATGGCGAATCTCATCGTCGGGCACATAGTCGCGCAAGCTTTCAAATTCGCTGCCGATGCCATGGCGATGGGCGCGTCGCACCCCTATCTGCTGAAGCTGGCGGCGTTGGGCTGCCAGGTTAAAACGGGTTAGCTCGCGCAGACCCGGATAGACCTTAACGACCTGGACAGCCGGTATGGAGAGCACTCGCCCGACGAGCCCCAGCGGGCCGTAAAGCCGCACGGTGATGTTGGCAAAGGCGTAGTCGCCACGGCGGTTGGGATGAAGGCGATAGGTTACCGTTTGCCGGTTCGAGGCTGGAACATGGAGGGTGAAGGGGAGATGGGGCAGGTCGTTTTGAAACGCCTCCGGTGGGGAATCGAGCAGTTCGATGTGGAGCGGGGGTGTCGAGGGCTAGTCGTTCGTCTACTTCGCGGTAGACATCGAAGGCGAAGGTCGAGGGCAGGAGAGCCCAGTCGAGCAGGGCAAGCGCCACCAGTCCTATGGCCCAATCGATGCCAGCCCAGCGCAGTCCAGGTAGGAGACCGCTGGCGAGGAAGAAACCGGTTCCCAAAAAGAAGAGGAGGAGCCAACGCCGTTGAAAGATCATAACACGTGCGCGCGGAGGAAACGCGCCCCCTTCGTTGTTAAGTGGCTGACGCCTATCAAGAGCACGGTACACTTTAGCACATTCTGCAACCGAAGCGCAACGCACCGTCCAACTCAAACTGCAACCCGCACCCACACCGGCTGATGCGCTCAGGAGCATCCTTGAAACGGCCAATGCCGCCTGGCGTGCGCAAAAAGGGGCGCAACGCCTTGCGCCCCTACATTTGCATCGTTTGGTTCGATGGCGAAATAGGCTCGCGGCTGGCCTATTGCCAGCAAGGCCGCTGTAAGACGGCCATAGGATCGGCGGTAGGTTCGTCTGTCGCGCGATCAAGGCCGTCGTGAGGCGCACGGCCGTTTAGGGATGTTCTCCTTTGGTTATTTGATAACTCCTGCCATCGAACGTCACCGTATCTCCAGGGTAGAGTTTGCGTCCCCGTCGGTTTTCCGGCTCACCGTTTACGTAGACGGTGGTGGTGGTCAGGAAGGCACGTACAGCTCCTCCGGTAGGGATGGCTCCTATCAGCTTCAGCAGTTGCCCCAAGGTGATATATTCTTCTCGCAGGGGCACGAGGGTTTTATTCATCCCTTTTGATAGACGCGTACGTACTTCACGTACATGATGGCAGGGAAGTGGGTGGTGTTGTCGGGCATGCCCGGCCAATAGCCGCCCACGGCGAGATTCACCAGCAGATACATGGGGACATGGGGAATATGGCGCGTTGTGCGAAATCGAGGAGTTCCATCCACGTACCAAGTGAGGGCTGTGGGCGTCCACTGCACTGCGAACGTGTGATAGCCAGCGGAGAAATCGGGGCCTACAAAGCTCCCACTATCGCCCACGTGGCTGGGATCCTCACCCACATAGTGGTTCGTCATATAGACCTTGTTGGGCTGATGGCCTAAAATCTCAAAGACATCTATTTCGGGCGGCCAGCTTTTATCGGTGGGCAACAGCCAAAAAGCAGGCCAGAGGCCTTTCCCCTTTGGAACTTTGACGCGGATCTCGAACCATCCGTACTGCTGTGCGAACTTACCGTAGGTGGTAACGATGCCGGAGGTGTAGGGCATGCCGCCCATGGAGCGCCGTTCCGCGATGAGTTCGAGGTGGCCATTGCGCACGCGATAGCCGTCGGGGGCATAGTACTCTTGTTCCCCGTTGCTATGGGTGCGCACGCCATCGGGGTAGGAGTCGATCCATTTAGAGGTATCGAGATGGTTCCCTTTGAACTCGTCGTCGAAGGTGAGGTGATAGCCAAGTGTTCGCGGGTCGGATACATGGGGAAGGTCAGCGAGGTCGGCGTGATCGTTATGGTTCACACCCGGCTCGGTTCGCGGGAAAGCTCGGACAGCGCCGAGGCCGAGAACGGCGAAGAAGAGCACGAGGAGACCGGAAATGATTTTTGCAACCGTGCGCCACATGGCATGAGCTCCTAGTAAGTTTGTTCGAGTGTTCCATTTTAGTATAGCACAAAATGGGGGTGTGGTTTTCATCAGCAGACTCCGCCCTATGCGAGGCGGATGGGTAGGGTCTGCACTTAATTTTGTTGCGGGATCAGACGCACAAGGCAGCAAGCATGGGGTGCGAGAAGCTGTGTGAAGCGATCGTTGTAGATGCCGAGATCCCGATGGCTCCAGAGATCGTGTGCTTTTACTGGGCCGGTAAGGCCGAGCTCCCACCAGGTAACGGTAACTGGAACGGTGGCCTGATCGTCGAGGTTAAAAAGGGCGACAACGAGGCTGCCATCTGCGTTTTGTACCGCCCATACTTGTTGGGAGCCGAAACGTACGGGATGGGCAGGGCGGCCGGCCTGGTCTACGGCGATGACCTCGGTGTTAGTGAGCAGGCGAAGACCGTAGGAGTCGAGGTGGGTGAGGTCGTCACCGGGGTAGAGTGGGGAGCACTCGATGGCCCAGAGAGTCATCATCGTTTGGCGCTCCGCGTCGGTAAGGCCATCGAGGGCACCGTTACCAATATCCAGCGAGTCGAAGTCGTTCCAGCCCTTGCCGGGGCCGGCATTTTGGTACCACCGTGCAGCCGCCTCGAAACGCACTTTTACCTGAGGCCAGCTCGTCAGCGTGGGGCCGTAGCGGTCTATATCGTCGGTGATGCGCCATCCGTTCGCGTAGCGTTGCCAAAAGTCGGCATAGTGGGGATCGAGGTTCCAGGATAGCTCGAGCCAGATGGGGCGCCCGGTATGGGCAAGGGCTTGGGCCCAAGCGGCCACTTCCGCGCGATTATCTATGGAGAGGTCGTTATGGTCGGAGCCTGGGGTTACGCCGTCGAGCTTAAGGAGGTCTACCCCCCAGTTAGCGAACTCCTGAGCGATCGAGGCGATGTAGGCTTTGGCCGCCGGTTTTGAGAAGTCTATTTTGTAGGTGCCGTTGACCCAACCGTTGCCTGGGGTGGGCGGTTGCACAAGAATGTCGCGTAGGTGAGCGGAGGTACCAAGTATTTGAGGGTTCGCTTGATAGAGATCGCCCCAGATGCCGACGGTGTAGTAGATGCCGAGTTTTTGGCCGTAGCGGTGTACATAGCGCGCGATAGCTGCAATGCCTTCAGGAAACTTTTTACGGTCGGGCAGGGGACGACCGAAAGCATCGTAGCCTCCTTTCCAGCCCGAATCGAGGTTGATGTAGAGATAGCCGTAGGGCTGTAACAGGCGGTGCATGGCGTCAGCCTGCTCTTTAACGTGTTCGGCGGTGAGCCAATCCTCCCCGTTATAGCTTGGGGAGCGCACGGCTTCGAGGCTCCAGCTGCTCCAGCCCATGAAGGGTTTCGGAGCTTTTGCAGCTTTTTGAAAGACTTGGGGTTGCACGAACAGGAACAAAAAGAGAACGCTTTGTAGTGCTCTTTTCATCGTCGAGACCTATTGAGAGTTAAAAAGAGATTCTTTTCTGGGACAGCGTTCTCCTGCAGGACAGAGAGGAGGCGTGTTGCACTGTGTGTCTTCCTGGCAACTTTAGAGGCCGTGGCATGGTATAATTCAAGTAGAAGGTTCGCTATAGAAAGCCTTCGTAGCGGTAGCGCCCCTGCTCCGCTTGAAGTCGTTTGCGCGGGTTCGCGAGTCTTTCGGAGCCACGGGCAACGACATGGAGGAACAGAAACCGATGATGCGCGGATTGAGGTGTCGGTGTGGTCAGCGCATATATCAGCGCGATGTGGTGCGACAAGGCTACTTGATGCGGCAGTTCGGTCCCACCTACGTCTATATCCGCTATCGCTGCTCGCGCTGTAAGCGTTTGGGAGAACACTTCATCCGACAAGAGGAGTGGGAGGCCGACCTCCTGAGCGACATCTCGGTAGAGCTTAGTGAGGCCGAAAAAACGCGCTTTGCCCGTATGGGGGCTATCACTTTAGACGAGATGCGTGAGTTTCGTCGGAAGCTGGAACGCCTCCAAAATATTCCCAATCCTCTACGAGAAGAGTAGCCTCTTCTCCTCTCCGAGGTGACCGATGCGACTCTATTTCCTTCGTCATGGACTTGCAGAAGATCCACGTCCTCACCTGAAGGATGCCGAGCGCCATCTCACCTCGGAGGGTATTGCGGAGATGAAGCGTGTTGCCCTCGGCATCAAAGCGCTCGATCTCTCGTTCGACGTCCTTCTTACAAGCCCCTATGCGCGCGCCTTAGAGACCGCCGAGATTTTGGCGGACGTTCTCCATTGGCCGAAAGAGCGCTTCGTGGTCGAGGCGCGCCTCCAACCCGGCCTATTTGATCCTCCAACGTTGCAGACCCTTGTGCAGGAGCGAAGGCCTCAGGAGGGACTGCTGTTGGTGGGGCATGAACCCACGTTGAGCGGAAATATCGCCTGGCTTTGCGGCGGCAACGTAAAGATGAAAAAGGCCGGGCTTGCTTGCGTAGAGGTGTTTGATCTCCAGCCCCGCAGTGGCCTTCTTCTTTGGCTGCTTACGCCCAAGCAGCTGTGTCTTATCGCCAAAGCGGTCTAGAGACCAATCCTAAGTGGTTTCAGAAAGCAGCTCGGTATCTTCTTCCTCAAGCGGCCCGCCGAGCCTTTCCAGCTCTACCTCAGCGATCCGGCGATTGAGAACCGGTTCATCCGCGACCACCTTACCATCACGAAATCGAATGATGCGCTCGGCATGTTCGGCGATGTCGGGTTCGTGGGTTACAAGCACCACCGTTTTGCCTTCCCTATGCAGGCGTTGGAAGATGGCCATAATCTCTTCGCTCGTTCGCGAGTCGAGGTTGCCGGTAGGCTCATCTCCGAAGAGGATGGGCGGGTCGTTTACGAGCGCACGGGCGATGGCAACGCGCTGTTGTTGGCCGCCGGACAGCTCGTTGGGTTTGTGGTGAAGGCGTTCGCCCAGCCCAACGATTTCCAAGGCGCGAATGGCCATTTGACGGCGGTTGCGCGCGTTGCTATAGAGCATTGGCAGCTCCACGTTTTCCAGGGCGGTTGTGCGCGCCAGCAGATTGAAGGTTTGGAAGACGAAACCAATTTTGCGGTTGCGAATTTCGGCAAGTTGGTTGTCGTTAAGTTTGGCGACTTCGATGCCATCCAGCTTATAGGAGCCACGAGTGGGCGTGTCGAGGCAGCCCACGATGTTCATGAAGGTGGATTTTCCGGAGCCGGAAGGGCCCATGATGGCCACGAACTCGCCTCTTCGGATGGAGACGGAGACGCCGCGCAGGGCGTGCACCTCCGTCTTGCCCATCCGGTAGATTTTATGAACGTTTGTGACCTCAATGATCACATCGGACATGGGGTCAACTACCTTTCAGCGTTTTGCCTGAGTTTGCAGGGTCGCGATGAACGCATCAAGCCCCCGCTTGGCCCTATCGCGCATGGGCGGGAAGGGCAGTGTGTCGGGGTTCAGTGGATTAAAGCCACCTGAAGGCGGATCGGGGAAGTTGAAGCCTCCACCCGGCGGCCCTCCGCCTGGTCGGCCTCCTGGTGGAGGGCCACCTCCTGGCCCACCGGGGCGGCGCTGCCAAGGCGGAGCGAGCGTCGTCATCTTTTGGATTTGGCGCACGGTGAGAAGGCTGCCGATCTGTTTCAACACGTTATGCGCCTGCTCCTCCGACATCGTGGGTTTATGGCGCCATGCTTTCAAAATGGCCACGAGTTTGGCGGACTGCTGCTTGTTAAGCGCATAACCGGGTTGTTGGTTCAGCATTTCGAGCTGGTAAAGTTCTTGGCCGAGCTGGCTAGCGTTTTTATGTTGTTTTTGCCAAGCTTGCCATTTTCGTATTTTGGCCATGATTTCTGGCGGAGGGCCGCCTTGACCACCAGGCCCTTGGGCCTTTGCAGCGGCGCCGTAGAGCGATACGGCAAGAAGCGCTGCACCCATTGCTAGCAGTTGTTTGGTGTTCATAACCATCTCCTTGTAACGATTTTAGCACTACTCGTAGCGAAGGGCGTCTATTGGGTTTAGCTTCGAGGCCTTCATGGCGGGATAGAACCCAAAGAAGATACCGACCAGGAAGGAGAAGCCGAACGCGAGAAACAGGGGCGGCACGGTAAGTGCCGTTTCCCATTGGGGTTTGAGATAGGGGAGCGCGTACAGGGTAAAGAGCACCCCCATGATAACTCCGATAATGCCTCCTGTTAGCGAGATAAAGACGGCTTCAAGCAGAAACTGCAGAAGGATATTGCGTCGTTTGGCACCGATGGCTTTTCGCACGCCGATCTCGCGGGTGCGTTCGGTTACCGATACCAGCATGATGTTCATGATGCCGATCCCTCCTACGATGAGGGCTACGGCGGCAAGATAGCTAATAAGCTGCTGAAAATCTTCGGCCTGGTCACGACTGTTTTGTGCGGCGACCCCAGCGTTGAAGATGATAAAATCGTTGGGTTTGGAATCGGGGATATTGTGGCGTTTGCGCAGCACTTCGGTTATCTCGTCTTGGGCGCGCTGCATCACCTCCTCGCTACGCCCTTCCACCGACATACTGGAGAGGAGGTTTTCTCCTCCGAAAAGTCGTTGTAGGCCGGTACGAATAGGCACATACACGCGGTCATCCTCGTTCACAAAGCCTCCCCCTCCTCGTTCTGCAAACACGCCTACGACCTTAAAATTTTGCCCGTTGATATAGATGTTCCTCCCGACTGCGGGGGCATTGTTGAGGAAGAGGGTGGTATAGACCGTCCAACCGAGCACACAGACGGGGCGACGGGAGGTATCTTCGGAGCGGGTGAAGAAGCGGCCGGCAGCGAGGTCGAATCGGCGAATCTGCATGAAGTCGGGACCGCAACCGAACACGGTGGTGTTGGTATTCTGATCGCCGTATTTTACTTGCTCGAATTTCTGTTGTTCCGGCGATACGGCCACCACGTCGGGGCAGCCGCGCAGAAGGAAGGGGACGTCGTCAATTTTGAGGGTAGAGGCGGAGCCGAAGGCGAAGGAGACGCCGTTGCGGCTCTGGCGACCGGGCAGCACGGTGAGGGTGGTGGTGCCGAGGCGTTGGAAGCGGCGTAGGGCGGCGTCGCGAGAACCTTGTCCCAAGGCGACAGCCACGATGACCGCGGCCACCCCGAAGATGACGCCAAGCATGGTGAGGAGGGAGCGCAGTTTGTTGGTTGCAACCCCACGGATAGCGGCGATAAAGGCGGCTTTCATGATTTTTTTCCTCCCTTCTCTACGGCTCTAGCGGCGCCCTGGGCCTGGCCCACCGCCGCCAAACCCACCGCTGGTAGAGGCCGTGGCGCTGTTGATCGGCTGGATGGTTTGTGTGACCACTTTTTCACCGACTTTGAGCCCTTCGGTGATCTCGGTGGTGTCGTCGCCTTGCAAGCCGATCTGCACGGGTCTGCGTTCGATATGGCAGCCTTCCAGTACGGAGGGATCGGGCGAGCCTCCTGGATCGGGCGGGGCCTGGTGTCCCCCTGTTGCCACAAGAACATAGTAGCTTCCATCGTTAGCCGTTTGCAAGGCCTCATTGGGAATACAGGTCACGTCGTCCTTCTCATCCACAATAAACTCACACGTGGCGTTCATGCCGGGGCGTAGGAGACGATAGGCCACGTTGCTATTATCTACCTCTACGCGGACATGGAGGGTGGTAACGTTTTGGTTCACAACCTCCTGCGGCTCAATGCGGATAACTTTGCCGTCGAAGGGAATAGAGGGATAGGCGTCAAAGGTGACCTCCACTTTCTGCCCCATTTGGATATTGGCCACATCGGTCTCATCCACGCTGGTATCTACGTACATACGGGAGATATCGCCGAGTTGCACAATGCTGGTGCCGGAGGAGTTAAACGACATGCCGGAGGTAATGAAGGTTCCCTGTTCGACATA
This sequence comes from Chthonomonas calidirosea T49, assembly GCF_000427095.1. NCBI lineage: Bacteria > Bacillati > Armatimonadota > Chthonomonadia > Chthonomonadales > Chthonomonadaceae > Chthonomonas > Chthonomonas calidirosea. Next base: position 1,720,531 of record NC_021487.1, on the reverse strand, counting down.
CTTTTGAAGGATCACACCATCCATTGGGGCGGTAATGCGGGTATCGTTCAGCTGCACCTTCGCGTCGGCATAGGCTGCATTCGATTTAATGACAGCAGCTTTGGCCTCTTCGATCTGCTTGGCGCGGATGATGTTATTGATCAATTGGGCCTGAGCGTCCTGGAGTTTCACCTGTGCCTGTTTCACCGTGGCAAGGGCCTGTTGCGCATTAGCTTTGGCCGCGAGGGCGGCCAATTGCTTCGTTTGTACTTGGGAGGCCTGGGCGAGGGCTGTATCAAGAGCCGCTTTGGCCTGAGCCACTTGAGCCTCTTGCGCCTTCAAGTCCTGGTCGAGCTCTTTATCGAGGGTATCCACTTTGGCTTGGGCTTGAAGCACAGTTGCGGCGGCCACATCACGTGCGGCTTGGGCTTGGTCTACCTCTGATTGAGCAACAAATCCTTTGGCCAGCAGCGCTTTTTGTCGCGTTAGTTGGGCTTCGGCGTTGATAAGGTTGGCTTTAGCCTGTTGCAGATCGGCTTGGGCTTGAGCGCGCTCTTGGGGAATGGTGGCGTTTTTCATTTGGTCGAGCTTGGCCTGTTGCGCGGCGAGGGTAGCTCGAGCGCTGGCGATGTTGGCATCGGAGAGCGCTTTCGCGTTGTCGGCATCGGTTTGGGCGGACTGATAGTTGGCCTGAGCGGCAGCTGCCTGCGCTTGAGCCGCTTTTAAGTTGGCTTTGGCGGTATCAATTCCGATCTGTCCTTCTTTTAGTTGCAGTTGAAGATCTTTCTGGCTTTCTACCACGCGCGCCCGGTTGGCATCAATATCCGCTTTGGCCGAGTAGTAGGTAAGCAGCGTATCCGAAGGGTCAATGAGAGCAACCACTTGTCCTTTTTTAACAACCGTGCCATCGTCTACAGGGAGGCTAATGATGCGCCCGCCGGCGCGGCTTTTAATATCTACGGTTGTCCAAGGGGTGAGCACGCCAGTGGCAGAGACGGTTTTGCGCACCATATCTTGGGTTACGGCAGCGACACGATAGTGAACTTGACCTCCTTTTTCTCCCAAACCGAGGAGATTACACCCGGTAAGGAAGAGCCAAGGAACGAGCAGGTGGACATATCTCTTTTTCATTTTTAGGGTCTCCGTGCGTCTAGCAGAGGATCGCGTAGAAGCGAGGCGGCTTGCTGCTTATCGGTGGCCTCCGACGGCGTTGCATTGGCGGAGAACTGTTTTTGCACGGCGGCAGGAACGTCTGGGTGCCATTCGGGGTCGTTCATTCCGATGTCGCGCAGCAGCCGTGCGTTGGCGATGTAGTAGCTGTAGAGGGCGTTTACCTGTTGCTGTTGAGCGGTTACGAGCTGCAGTTGGGCGTTGATCACGTCAAGCACGTTGATAAGCCCGTTTTGCTGTTTAGCGAGGGCGGCATCGTAGTTGGTTTGGCCGGCCTGTACGGCGGCATCCGCGGCGACCACCTGTTGTCGAGCCACCTCACGGTTGCGGTAGTCTTGTTCGATGTTAAGACGTATGTTCTGTTCAATCAGGTCGAGCTGGCGTTCGAGCTGGGTAAGCAGCGCCTCGTTTTCGCGCACTTTTGAGCGGGAAAGCCCCGCATCGAAGAGAGGATAGGAGAGGGAGACAGAGAAGACGCGCTCTTCCCCGGAAACGGGATCGAACTGATATCCCTCGGTGACGGAGGCGTTGACGTTGATGCCCGCTTGGAGGCGTGCGATGCGGAGGAGATCGGTCTGGGCATCTATGGCGGCCTGCTGTTGCTTGATGTCGAGACGGTTTTGGTAGGCAAGCTGAGTATAGTAGTCAACGGAGTGGGGATCGGGTGTGGGGTCAGGTTGCGGAAGGGATTGATCGGCAAGAACGAGCGGTTGGGAGGTAACCACACCCATCGCATTTTTCAATTGGGCCTCATCGTCGTAGACGACGGCTTGCGCTTGTAGAAGGGACACCTTCGCGTTGGCAAGATTGGACTGTGCTTGGAGGGTATCGGCTGGGGCAGCATTGCCCACGCGCACCTGTTCCTGAATGGATTCGAGAGTGGTTTGAGCGAGCTGGACGTTGGTCTGTTGCACTTTCACGAGAGCGCGATCGCGCAGGAGCGCATAGTAGCTTTGGGTAACGTTCAGGATGACATCTTGGCGGGTATTGCCGAGGTTATATTCATCGGCGAACAGGGTATTGCGGGCCTGTTGGACGGTGGCCTCACGAATTCCCCCATCCCAGATCAGCTGTTTTGCGACGATGGCCTCTGTACGTGTTTCACTTGAGAACGAGTGGCTTGTGGGGCCTCCTGCTCCGAAGGCACTGCTTTCGATGGGAGTGAGATTCGTCTGATATTGAAAGCTCGGCGTAATTTGTGGGAAGTAGGAAGAGCGTGCAGCCACCACTTGAGCGCGGCTTGAGTCGCGTTGAGCGGCGGCGATGGCGATGGTATTCTGGCGTTGGAGAGCGATTTGAATGGCCCTATCGAGGGTAAGCGGTTGGGAGAGATCGAGGCTAGGTTGGGCTCCGATGGTTGGGTTTGGAGGTATGCCGTAGCGTTTTTCTGCGGGAGTTTGAATAGATTGGGAATTATTCGTAGGGTTTGTTTGACCTGCAGCCACGCATGTTGCCAAGCTGAGAGAGGAGGCGAAGAGAGCCGGTAGCAGCGTATAGCGGCAGATGGAAGCGTACATTGCGGTATCCTGTTCCTTTCCGTCGGCATAGATTTTTGGAAAAACGAGAACGCTATCGTTATATGGACGACCGAGCGAGGCGAAAGTATTCACAAGTTTTTAGGATTCCCTAATATTTCCGCGAATGCGTCGCGCCATGAGGTCTACCATGGGTTGAGCGATCGGATCGGAGGTTTCGGGGGGTTGAGCGAGGCTCTCCTCACGCCATGTAAGAGGAGAGCGCCCTTGCTCGATGCGAAACTGTTCGGCCACTCGGCCTAAGATTTCGAGGCCTTCCATCACCTTAGGGCGATCCTCTTCTCCTAGTCGATTCCATATCTCTTGCAGGGTAGCGTGCACTTGTGCCATCGATTCTTCGAGGAGACGGTGCCCTTGTTCACTCAGAGAAAGCCGCACGAGCCGTCGGTCTTTGCTGTCGTGGAAGCGCAGAATAAGGCCACGGCGGATCAGGCGTTCGGCAAGTTGGGTAACGGTGGACTGAGAGACCTCCAGTTTTTCACTGAACTCCTTCATGGTTGCTTGCGGCATATGGTAGACCATCCAGAGGAGGCGCATTTGAGCCATGGGGAGAGCGTCCATCTCCGGTTGAGGCGGTTGAGCAAACAGGGTGGCTCTTACCACGCGGATGAGGGCACGTTCAAGGGGCAGGTCGGTATGTTCACAGCACCTCGTTTTTGCGTTGTTAGTTTTTTTCATGGCCTTTGCTTGGGATATAGAGATATTTTACTTTTGCAAAGGGATGCTGTCAAGATGCATCCGTTCTTCTTTTCCATACGCTTTTTTGAAAAGCGCGGTTACACAACCATCGTTTTTGAGATTTCGAGAAGGCCGGTTTGTGCCTCTTCGCGAGCGCCCTTACGTCAGATTTCCGGAGACTTTTCCGGTTTTTGGGGACAGGGACTAGCCGCTCCAAAATTTTCGGTCGAGGCTGCGATACTGGATAGCTTCGGCCACGTGGGCGGTCTGGACCTCTTCGGAGCCACAGAGATCGGCGATGGTGCGCGCCACTTTCAGCAGGCGGTCGTAGGCACGGGCGGAGAGGCCGAGTTGTTGGATGGCGGCGCGTAGAAGCGTTTTCACCTCCGGTCGGAGGGGGCAGTAGGCGCGTAGCTCTCGCGGCCCCATTTGGGCGTTGCAGTAGATACGTCGGGTAGGAGGTTCGGGGGGCGTTGCTTTCTCACCGGAGGGGGGTTTTGCGTTTTGCGGTAGAGGTTGGGCAAAGCGTTGAGACTGGATGCGGCGAGCGCGACACACGCGCTCGCGGATGGCTTCCGAGGTCTCGCCGGTGTGGGCGGTAAGCAGCTCCTCTTCGGAGAGGCGGGGCACCTCTACATGGAGGTCAATACGATCCAACAGGGGGCCGGAGACCCTTTTCAGGTACTTTTGCACGCTGCTAGGTTGGCAGGTACATTGGCGAAAGATATCGCCGAAGTAGCCGCAGGGACAGGGGTTCATGGCGGCAACGAGGGTGAAATCGGCGGGATAGGCGTAGGAGGCGTTCACGCGGGAGATCTGCACAACGCCATCTTCGAGAGGCTGACGCAGCACCTCAAGCGCATCGCGTGCAAATTCGGGCAGCTCGTCGAGGAAGAGGACCCCGTGGTGTGCAAGGCTTACCTCGCCTGGGCGGGGGATGGTGCCGCCGCCCACGAGGGCAGCGGTCGAGACCGTGTGGTGGGGCGATCGAAAGGGGCGTGTGTTGATGAGCGCCAACTCGGCGGTGAGGAGGCCAGCCACGGAGTAGAGTTTGGTGACTTCGAGGGCCTCGTCCACGGAGAGCGGGGGCAAAATGGAGGGAAGACGGCGCGCCATCATGGTTTTGCCGCTGCCGGGAGGGCCGATAAGCAGAACGTTGTGTCCGCCGGCCGCGGCGACTTCAAGAGCGCGTTTGACATGACCATGGCCTTTGACATCGGCGAAGTCGTGGATGAATTGGGGCGTATCGGGATGGAGGAGCGTGGGGTCGTAGGGCATAGGGGCGGCCCGCTCGGGCATAGTGAGGGCAAGGGCCATTTCATGAAGGCTGCCGATAGGATAGACGGCGATATCGGCCACGACGGCGGCCTCACGGGCGTTCTCTTTGGGCACGTAGAAACGCTTTCGACCGTGGGCTCTGGCCCCGATGGCGATCGGAAGCACCCCACTTACAGGGCGTACGTTGCCATCGAGGGAGAGCTCCCCCACGATTTGAGCGCCCTCAATGTGGTCTGCTGGGAGCTGCCCTGTGGCGACGAGAAGTCCGACAGCAATAGGTAGGTCGAAGCTGGGCCCGGTTTTGCGAATGTCGGCAGGGGCAAGGTTAATGGTGACGCGTTTGTCGTAGGGAAACTGAAAACCGGAGTTTTTTAGCGCCGTGCGCACCCGCTCTTTACTCTCATTGACGGCGGTATCCGGCAGACCGACGATGGTGGTGGAGGGCATTCCGGGGCTGACGTCTACCTCAACGTAGATCTCATGGGCATCGATTCCGAGGATGGTGCTAGAGAGCACGCGAGCCAACATGTTGGGCAGCTCCTTCTATACAAAAAATTGCATCTCTATTCTCCTTTGCCCCTATTGAATCCTGCTAGGAAAGGGGAATGGCGGGGTAAAAAGTAGGTGAAATTTAGAAGGAGGGTGTAACCCTGTGGGATGTATCGGAGTGGGGCATCGTGGTTTCCCTTATGCTTTTCCAGCAAACACCTTGCGCAGTTTCCAGGAGGCGGCGAAGTTAGGCTGTCGGATGGTGGAGTGCGACGTGCGTCAGGCGGCGGATGGTACTCTGGTACTAGCGCACGATCCGGAGGTAAGGGATGTGCGCGGGCATGTTTATAAGATCGCCGAGCAGACGGCGGGGGCGCTTGCCAAGATAGATTTAGGGGCGGGCGAGGGGGTACCACGCCTAGAGGAGTTGGTTGCATGGGCGCGAGGCCGCGTGGCGGTAATGGCCGACATGAAGTGTGAGGGGGGCGATATAGAGGAGAAGGTGGTCGTTGCGCTGTCGCCGCTCGGCTCGGAAGAGAAGATCGTGGCGGGTGCTGGAACGGCAAGTCGCGCTCGTTTTCGCCAACTCGATCCCACCTTACCGCTTTCGTTGACCCTCAGCCGTCGTGAGGAGACCCTTTTACAGGCGAAAGCCTTTTCAGAGTGGATTGCGGAATTAGATACGCCCATCGTCACCTGGGAGTTTCCGTTACTGACGCCGGAGCGCATCGAGGTATTGCGGGCATATGGGAAGCGCATCTACGTTTGGACGGTAGATGAGGAGGCTTTGATGGGGCATTTTTATGCGCTTGTGGATGGGATCATCACGAATCGAGCGGATAGATTAAAAACATGAGGCCTTCTTTAACGCTAGGGAAACGTCGCAAAACGGTTTCTTTCGACATCCTCTATTCCTGTGAGTTCCATTATGAAGACGACCGTATTATCAGGGAACATTTGGCAAAGAGAATAGGCGTGCATAGGGTCTAGAGACTATTTGCAAATTAGGGCTAGCGCCTATTCAAGAAAAAAATATCTCTTGACAAACGGCAGAGGCTATGTTATAAATAAAGTAACAAATGGGAATAGAAAGGAGGCAAATAACCAGAAAAACCTCTCAGTTATGGAGGGCCTATAGGACTTAGACTATCTGCAACATTCGAAAGGTATCGAAAAACATAAGCTCGTTTACACAAGGGCTTAGATTTCGAGCGAACTCCCCTAGAAAATATCAACAGGTAAAGGAGAAACAGCACTATGAAAAAAGCGTTTACACTAATTGAACTTCTCGTAGTTATCGCGATTATCGCGATACTTGCGGCGATCCTATTCCCGGTGTTCGCCCAGGCGCGAGAAAAGGCACGGCAGGCGAGCTGCACATCCAACCTTAAGCAGCTCAGTCTTGCGTTTATGATGTACACGCAGGACTATGATGAATTCTTCCCCTACTGGAGCTGGTGGTATTCTTCGACACAGGGTGGATGTCCGCGATCCGATAACCCCTCGGCGTGTGGCCACTTCGAATCGGTTTGGTTTAACTCCATCTATCCCTATATCAAAAATTCTCAGCTCTTTACGTGTCCAAGCACGAATGATCACTCTACAATTACCCAAAATGGGATATGGGCTTGGATAACAAGCGGTCAAACTCCCATTCAGGTGGGCATTACGCCTGCCATGGCCAACGCCACCATTAGCTATGCGATGAGTGAGCCGCTAGAGGATGGCAATGTATGCAATCAGGGGACTAGCGGCTGCTCACAGGCCGCCTTGCCAAAACCGGCGCAGACCCTGCTGGTGGCTGATTGTATCATCGGCTTAACGACAGGATGGACACCATCTTCGGATCCCAACGATCCAACTCACCACTACATCATCTCTCGTGTCGCCTATCCGAATGCTCCTGCCGACTGTTGGAGCAATACGGCCACGTGTGGTGCGGCTCAAGACGATATTGGTGATTATCGCCCAGATATCTCCCAATATGCGAGCCTGTTCGATCAGCAAGCGCGCCATTCTGAGGGAGATGTCATCGGATTCGCCGATGGCCATGTAAAATGGATGCGTGCTCGCCAGATCACTTTCGATCTGTTTAACGGTGGGCTACAGTAGATAGACGAGTGCCTCCAAGTGTATAACGCCGTAGTCCGGATAGGTTCCGAACCTATTCCTCCTTGGAGGCACTTTCCTTGGCAATAAGGGGTGTTTCGGGACGCTCTAATGAAGGAGTTTAAGCTATGAAGCAGAACGTTTCGCCGGGTGTTGCCATTGCCATTATCGTGATAGCGATCATCCTCGCCATTTTCTTCGGTTATCGCTATATTTCCGGTGGCCCTAATGCGGATGTGACCCAGGAGAATTTAAAGCACTGGCAACAGCTTCGACAGCATCCACCGACCCAAACCGCTCAGCCCGGTCGGCCTGGAACTGGAACAAGTGCTGGACGATAGCTCTTCGCGTTTGACTTGAGCATGCCGATCCGTCTAAGGCACTCTATTATGAAGAAGCCGATGGGAGTGTTAATCATCACTCTTCCCGCTCTATTTTCCTCAGGATGCACTCCTATCGGCCTCTCCTCTAAACATGCATCTTCTCCAGAGGTAGCACGTATTTCGTCAAAGGAGCTCCAAACTTTTAAACCCCCTCTGCCGGTTCGTACCCCTGAAGCTCCTGCTCCACCGACGCTACAAGACTTCCACAAGGCCTACCAGCAGCTACAGCAACACCCTAAAGACCCCACGGCGCTTATGCGTTATGGAGAGATGGCGCTCGCAGTAGGGAAAGTTGCTGAGGGAGTTCGTGCACTTCTCAAGGCCGCCCGCGTAGCTCCTCATGCACAGGCGCCTTTCGTTTTGCTCGCTAGGCTCTATCAGGATGCCGGATATACCGACCTGGAGATAGAGGCATTACGTCACCTCGTGAGCTTAAAGGCTAAAGACCCCAATGTTTATCTCCGGCTGATGGAAATCTACCTAGAGCTTCATTGGCTTGAGTTGATTCCACCGATTCTGCAAACCGTCAAGAGGCTGACGCCCCATAATCCCAATGTCTCTTTTTTGGAGGCACGTTACCTTTTTGAAACCGGTCATACCCAAAAGGCTATTCGAATTCTGCAACATCTGTTCGCTCAGCATCCTCAAGATGAGGACATCGCTTTTTACCTAACTTCCTATCTTACCGCTGCGGAACAGCTTCCCGAAGCAGAACAGACCATTCGTGTTGCCCTTCAGCACAGCCCAACGAGCGCACGTCTTCAATTACTCTTGGCCTACACCTTAGAGCGCATTGGAGACCCGAAATCTTTTCCGGAGGCGCTTGCGCTGTCGAAAAATGCCCTTCAAACCGTCTTAGCCCAGAAGCGCTCTGATCTTGTGGCTGAGGCCTACTATCGTGAGGGGAAAGCCTATCTATTGATGGGACAAACGCAGGATGCCTTAACGGCTTTTCAACAGTCCTACCAGACGAATCCAGCGTTCGAGGATGTGGCTTTTCAGTTAGGACGTTTGAAGGTGCGTGAGGGCGATAGGGCGGGAGGGACGAAGTTGATTCACTTCTATGAGACCATCAAGAATAACTCGATAAGCTACGGGACTGCACGTGATCTTGTCAATAGCCATTTTGCCGATCCCGTGTCGCATCTGCGGATGGCGAAGTGGTACATGCGGCTCGGCATCTACAACGATGCGGTTGTAGAATACAAAGAGGCTTTGCGCTTGCGCCCAAGCGATAAGAGAGCCCTTGAGGGACTGAAAGGGGCACTGCTGGCCATGGGAAGGCGCACGGAGGCGCATCAGATCGCTTTGCGGGGAGGATAGATAGGTGAAACGATCGAAGATTAGAGTGGAAACAGAGGAACACAAAAGGATAGTAGAGCAGAAAAGACTCCGATTCTTATTGGGGCTATTGGCATTTGTCATTCTATTGGGCATTGTAAGCCTCCCGTGGCAGATTCGCATTCGCCGCCATCTCGCGCTTTTGCACCAACAAGAGTTGCAACGGCAGGCGCTGCAGCGCGCTCAGGAGCAGATGAATTTAGCCCTTCAACAGGCAGCGCAGGAGGTACAGCTACATCCGAACGACCCTGCAGCCCACGCTCGCTACGCCGCTTTACTGGAGCAGCAGGGCCGCTTTTCAGAGGCCGAAGAGCAGTGGCAAAAGGCGGTGCTGCTTGACCCTAAAGACACCAACCTGCACGTGGCCTACGCTGCTTGTCTGGATGGAAACGGGAAAGAGGATGTGGCCATGCTCGAGTATGAACGCGCCCTGCGTCTCGACCCCAACAACTTGCGCGCAGCCCTTGGGTTGGCGCTCCGCTACATCACGCTCGGATGGAACCAAAATGCATTGGCGCTGTTGAAGCGTCAATTGAAGGCCCATGGGGATTCCTCCAAACTACATGAAACGCTCGCGATGGCCTATTTTCAGTTGACTCGCTTGAGCGAGGCGGAAAGAGAGCTGTTAAAGGCGCAACAGCTCGATCCGCACGACCCTTCCATTTTTGGCCCATTGGCGGAGGTCTATTGGACTGCCAACAACCCCCAAAAAGCTCTTGTAACCCTCGATCAGGCCATTGCACAGGTGTCCGATCCAACCCCGCTTCTTTTAGAGCGCGCTAAAATCTACAATACCATTGGCCAACCGGATAAGGCTCTGCTGGATGCGGAAACGGTGTTACGCCAAGACCCGCATAATTTAGAGGCGCTCTTCCAGAAAGGGAGAGCGCTGCAGTTTAAGGGGGATTTGCGGGGTGCGATACGCGCTTGGCAGCTCGTCTACGATAGCGCACCAGACATGGACAACGTAGGGTTATTGTTAGGGCGCGCTCTCATCGCATTAGGTAGGCGGGCTGCTGGTAGGGAGTTAGTTCAAGAAAGTTTGCAAAGGATGCGCGATGCTGACGAGTGGCAATCTTTAGGCCGCCAGATTATGAACGCACCCAATTCTGTGCCTCTCCATCTCCGTTTGGCGCAATACTATCTTCGCATCGGCAATCTGCCTCGCGCCATCATCGAGTTTCGAGCGGTTTGTCAGCTCGACCCCCACAATGCTGCCGGAAGAGAGGGGCTAAAGATAGCCCTCCAAAAGGCTGGCCGCCCCTTAACGGAGCTGTCTTTAGCAACAACTCCAAGCCATTAAAGTGTCTCTGCCGAGCTACGCTTCTCATGCTAAAACTGCTTTTTGGCTCCTCCTCATTCCCTAGCAGGAAAGATGTCAGTTTCTAGAGAAGATCCTTCAAAATCTATGAAGAGTGCACCCGACAAAAAGCGTCTACGGCTTCTACTGATTCTACTTGTCTTAGTGGCTTTTGGAGGCCTTATCACGCTGCCTTGGCAGATACGCATTCGGCAGCAGATCGCCCAGTTGCAACGACAAGAAAAACAGTGGCAAGCGATGCAGGTGGCGCACCAAAGAGCAACCGAAACCCTGCAGCAGGCAGCGCTGGCCGTAAACCTCCGCCCCAACGATCCAAAAACGCATGCGTTCTATGCCGACCTCTTACAACAACAGAACCGCTTTGCCGAAGCCGATACACAATGGCAGTTAGCCGTGCAGTTAGACTCACGAAACGCCGGCCTTCATGCTGCTTATGCCGACTGCCTAACGAAAGATAGGAAAGAGGATATGGCCCTGCTCGAATACGAGCGTGCTCTGGCGCTTGACCCCAACAATCTTCAAGCGATCCTTGGGCTTAGCTGGCTCTATCTGAAGCTAGGATGGAATCAGGACGCCATCTCTCTGCTAAAACATGCTTTAAAAGCACATTCTAACGTGGCACAACTGCATGTGGCTCTCGCTATCGCCTACTCCCAATCGCTAAGCCTTATCAAAGCCGAAAAAGAGCTGTTGTTTGCACGCCAACTCGCTCCAACCGACCCTACCGTACTCGGCTCGCTAGCCGAGGTCTACTCCCTTTCCGATAAGCCGAGTAAGGCGCTTACAGCACTTAACGAAGCGATCGCGCATGCCTCGAATCCCGATCCCCTATTGGTGCAACGCGCGAAGCTTTACAACACCTTGGGGCAACCAGATAGGGCGCTGCAAGATACGGATGCGGTGCTTCATCAGGAGCCGTATAACTTAGAAGCGCTTTTTGAGAAGGGAAAAGCGCTGCAAACCAAGGGGGATCTGAAGGGCGCGGTTCAGGCCTGGCAACCCGTTTATGAGCGCGCACCGAATTTGGAGAATGTGGGTCTGCTGCTTGGGCGAGCCTATGTCGCGTTGGGACAACGAGCGGCCGGTTTGGCGCTTATCCGCAAAAGCCTGCAGGCTCGTCATCAAGCTGCTGTTGGCCAAGCATTAAGTATGCAGCTTCTGAATAACGCGCATTCGGTGCCGATCCATCTTAAATTAGCTCAGTTCTACCTTAAAACAGGTAACTTGCCTCGTGCCATCATTGAGTTTAGCGAAGTGTGTCGGCTCGATCCTCATAATAGGGTTGCCATGGCAGAACTAAAGAACGCCCTACACCGAGCCGGTCGCCCTATAACGGAATGGTCGTTACCAACAACAGCGACGCCTAAGAAATGAAAGTGGCCTAAAGGCATGCGCCTTTAGGCCACAAGTTTTAGCCTCGCTTGGGTTTCTCTGTTTTTACTGTGGCAGCGTGCCGGTCGTTAGATTAACCCAGGTGAGATTCGTCCATCGCATGTATTTCGCATGTCCATCCACGAAGCTCACGTTCTCGCCCCCATGATGGCGGGTGAGGTTGTCGAGGAACGACTGGCTATACTTTGAGAGGAAATAGGAAGCCGGTTGGCTCCCCTGCCAAATAAGACAGCATCCTTGATTGGAGAAAGCGATGCGAGCCGAGATGTTGTTGGCATTTTGCGCATTGGGCTGTTGCCACACCCATATGTCGGCCAGTTGCGAGCCGCAGTCGGCGAAGAGCGCCCAGTTGGCAGGAGTAGGCACGCCGGCTAGCGTATTGGTTGGCCAGCCTCCATCGAGCGATTCGTCAATTGCGTAGGAGACATATTTCGGGTTACAGCCATCCCAAAAGTTGCAGGCTTTCCCGGTTGCTGGGTTAATGGGGGCGAACATATCGTCCTTACCACCATCATCGCTGCAGGTTGCCCAGGCGTCGTTCCATCGAAGGGCATCGTCGGGGCATTGGTAGACCCCGGTGTTCTTCACATAGGGGTAGATCGCCATCGTCCAGAAAGCGGCGGAGTCGCGAGGAGCGCCGTTATTTCCTCCATTGCAGAAGAAAGGCCAGTTCCATGAAGGAAAGCGCTCGTCGTAGTCCTGCGTGTACATCTGGGCGCCAAGGCTAAGCTGTTTGATGTTTGAGAGGCACATACTGGTACGGGCCTGTTCGCGTGCCTGTGCGAACACGGGGAACAGGATAGCTGCAAGAATCGCTATAATGGCGATAACTACAAGCAGCTCAATCAATGTAAAACCGCGAGATCTCATAACGAATCCTCCTGTTTTTTTAGTGTTATTTTGTGATGAAAAAGACTGCCTGCGATAAGGCAGTAAGTGGTTAGTGTTGCGGTGCTCCCGCCGGTTGGTGGCCAGCGTAGGGATTTTGTGCGCCACCGCCAGAACCAGGAGCCCCATTGCCGAACATCTTTTTGAGTTGCTGCGCCATTTCAGGGGTCATCCCAGAGTGGGCTGGTGGACCGGAATAGCGATAGATCAGCGCTCCGGCAATGACAATGATAACGAGGATAATGATGGCGGCAACTACGGGCGAAACCGATTTTTCTTTCAGGTTCAATTCTCCTCACCTCCGTCACGTAACGTTTCGACAGGACAGCAGTAAATTCTATTCTCGTCTATTATCGTTTATCTCTTTTTTATTATAACACAGGGCCATGAGTGTGTCAACAGAAAACACACAAATTGGCAAAAGAAGCTGACAGCGCATGCAGACTCTTTTTGGAGATCAGCTTGTAAGAGGAGGCCTCTTCTTCTCCCATTTTAAGGGAGAGCTTCAGCCAGCGCCAGGAGGTGGTTTATGAAGGGGGCAGGTTTTAAGTTTGCGGGCCTGGGAGGCCGGCATCTGCACGGTAATGGTTGCGGGACACCAGATAGTGGCCTTTTCATGCGAGTCGACACAAATGGTGACGGTTACCATGGGGTCGGACTTATGTTTGGGCGGTGTGGGGGGCGCGGCGATGTGGTTGGGAGCCAAGTGAGATGGGGTGGGTGCGTTGGTCGCAGGGGGTGTAGACACGTTTTGAGGGGAGGGGAGGAGATCGTTTGAATTGGGGGTAGACGGATTTGTGGGCGTTGGAGGTATCGGACTACCTGTATTGTTAAGCGAAGTTCCGCCGGACTGGGAGTTAGAAGGCAGAGGGGATGAAGGCGCGCTCGGAGTTGGGGCGGCGGTGGTGGGAGAGGCCGACGATGTGGAGTTGTTCGAAGGGGTGGAGGGCTGCTGAAGCTGAGCCGGTTGGGTTTGGGGGGCCGGTTTGGGGGACGCGGGTTTAGGTTGTGGAGCTGGCGGAGCGGGGTTAAGCGCTGCAAGATATTTTTGCTCGATGGGCACGGCTTTGATCATGAAGTCGTGCCAGATGGGGGCACACACAACACCGCCTTGGCCGTTACTCATGGGCAGATAGCGCCCATGGTGCACTCTACCGCACCAGATAACGGTTGTTAGCTCCGGCGTGTAGCCAGCGAACCAGGCATCGCGGAAATCAGAGGTGGTGCCCGTTTTCCCATGGGCATTGGGCACGATGCCGTTGCTATCATCGCCGCGAGCGGCCACACCCGTTCCTTCGGTTACCACCGCCTCAAAGGCTTCATTAAGTTGATCGATGGTGGATTTGCGCAGGAGCCCGTCCTGTTCTTGAGGGAAATGTTCTTCTACAATGTTCCCTTCCGCATCGGTTACACGCAGTAAGGCCATCGGTTTGCGCAGAATGCCGTTGTTGGCGACCACCGAGTAGGCCACACAAAGATCGAGAGGATGGACGGCGGAGGCACCGATGGCAGAGGGATAGTAGGGGGCGATAGGGGTGGTAATGCCCATGCGGTGGGCGTAGGCGATGACCGTTTTTATGCCCACGAGCTCGGCCACCTGCACGGCAATGGTATTTACCGAGCGGGCAATGGCCTCTTTGCAGGTCATACTGCGGCCCGTATAGTTTTCGAAGTCGTGAACAAGCTTATGGCTGTTGGGATAGACGATGGGTTCATCGCGAAAAGTAGTATTAAGGTCTGCTTTGCCGGTATCGAAGGCGGCGGCGTAGTCGAACAGTTTGAACGTGGAGCCGGGCTGGCGGAGTCCTTGGGTGACGATGTTGAATTGGCTAGCCAGAAAACTACGGCCTCCTACCATGGCGCGAATAGCTCCATTGCTGTTATCGAGGCAGACGAGACAGCCCTGGTTGGCACCGGTATAGCTGGCGCGCTCAAGCCCTTGCTCCAACGCTTTTTCGGCCGCCTGTTGCATCTTCCAGTTAAGGGTAGTTTGAATTTTAAGTCCCGATTCCACGAAGTCGAGGCCATATCGGCGGATGAGGTCGTTAAGAACATACCAGACAAAATAGGGTGCTTTGAAGTTATAGCCCTTGCGCGTGCGGGGAGGTGTCGCAAAATGGAGCTGCTCCGATTTTGCGGCTTCGTACTGAGCGCGGTTGATGTAGCCGTAACGGAGCATAGCGTCGAGCACCTCATCTCTCCGTTCGATGGCGCGGTCAGGATGTGAGAAGGGCGAGTAGGCAGAGGGGAGTTGAGGCAGACCGGCGAGCAGAGCGGCTTGAGAGAGATCGAGATCGGCAGCCGACTTCCCAAAATAGGTGCGTGCAGCGGCTTCGACTCCATAGGCGCCGGCTCCGTAGTAGACGTTATTGAGGTAGAGATCGAGAATTTCATCTTTGCTATAGAGCTGTTCGACGCGCATTGCGATGAGGGCTTCACGAATTTTGCGCGCATAGCTTTTTTGGTGGTTAAGGCCGAAGATGCCGACATTGCGCACGAGCTGTTGGGTCAGGGTACTGGCGCCTTCACGGGTGGGGTTACCTCCGGTAAGGTCAATGTAGGCGGCGCGCAAGATGCCCTTGATATCTATACCGAAATGATGATAGAAGCGATGGTCTTCAATGGCGATAGTAGCATCTTTCAGAAAGGGGGAGATCTCGTTAAGGGGAACCGGTTTACGGTTGATCTGTTGCAGGGTGCCTAGGAGTACACCATCTTCCGACCAGATGGAGGTGGCGGCGGGGATGAGGGATTGGCTGGACAACAGATTAACGTTGGGTAGGTCACTTGAAAAGCGATAGAAGATCGCGAGCCCCACGATGAGCAGTGCGGCAACAACGAGCTCCCCCATAAGGAAGAGAAGAGCCAGAAGGTTTTTAATGCGCCCCCTTGGGCTGCGCCGCATGGCAGAGGAGACGCGTAAACTACCTTTTGTCTGCCCCGAAGCGGCTTTTGCTGCACGCTTAGTCATACAGACATTATTCGCGAAGGAGGCATAAACTGTCAAGAGATGCTAGTTATCGGTGTGTTTTCGTTCCTCCAAAATCCGCTCGATACGGCTTAGCAGTTGACGACTTCTATAGGGTTTTTGCAGTCTATCCACGACGTTGGGGGCAGCGATTGGGCCTTCGTCTCGAAGCCAAAGCCCTGTCCCTCAAGGTCGGTGCTTTCGCTCTCTATCCCTATTCCGCTCACGAGAATGATGGGCAGTTCAGGGCGTTCTATGAGAAGTCGCTGGGCCAACTCGAGCCCTGTCATATCCGGCATGGTGATGTCGGTAATTACGAGATCGATCGATTCCGTGGAGCATCGGATAAGATCGAGCGCTTCTTGGGCGCTTCTCACGGCAAGGACTCGATAGCCGTGCCGCGAGATAAGTTGCCGGAGGAGATCGGTTTGTTGTCGATCATCATCTACCACCAGCAACGTGCGTGATGCAAGCGGCGTCTCGGCCATCCTACTGCACCTCGCTTTCTTTACTACTTCTACGGCCACGTCACGGGGGCGCGGGTGGAGAATTAGGATGCAGAAAAGATATTGCCCAGAACCTGGCCTTTTGTTGACGATAAGACCCCTTTCCTTAGGGCATGACGGTTTTGCATCCACGGCTGCACACGAAGCACACAAATACATTCGGGGATCGGCCCCTCGATTCCTGCTTATAAACAGGTCGTTCGCATTGAATTTTGCAAAATAGCACATGATGTTTTGTTGAAAAGGAGATATAATAGCGCATAGGAAGAGACTAAAATTCGAATGAATCTGCTTGCGTGCTGAACGCCAGGATACTTTGTAGTGCGCCTGGTGCGCACTAGCCGAAAATTTCGATGCGTCGTGTCACTTGCTTGACCGCTGTTCGTTTCAGATAGAACAAGGACGGCCAAGCGCAGAATCCTAAAAGTTCACAGTGAAGGCGGGCTCTAGAGCGCTTTCTCTGGTTACTTTCGTGCAAGCAAGATGCTTGCGCTCCAAGAGCGCTTTCAGAAAGGAGAATCCAGCATGCCACGGTGGCCTATCTTCCCTTGCGGCATCGGCTTGGCGCTGCTTTGCGGGCTTTTCGCGGTCGCCCTCGCGAGCCCTCCTAATACGGTGGCGCCAACCCCTCGCGCCGATGCGTCCGAACTCATTATTGCCGTAGCCGACTTTTCCGGAAAAGACAAGGATTTCGGCCGCTTCTTGGCCGATACGCTACTGACCGATCTGGCCCAATCCCCCATTCTGCACATGGTGGAGCGGGACGAGATAAGCCGTGTGTTAACGGAGTTAAAACTGCAGGCGACCGGGCTGACCGAGCCGCAAGTTCAAAAGGTTGGGCGACTTGTTGGAGCAAACCATCTTATCGTCGGCAGCTACCTGCAGGTGGGCAATCGCCTCATTTTGAACGTGCGCCTGCTCAACGTGGACACGGGGCGCGTTAGCCCGGGCGGAGCCGCTAACGTGGCCGGCCCTGCAGACGATATTTTGGGGCTCGTGAACCGTTTGGCTCGTCTTTTACACCTGCGCCTTACGGGGAAAGATCTGCAGCTCGACTCCGACGCGGAGAATCGTTCTTTACAGCTACGCACCATATCCGATTCTCCTGCTATCGGATCGGACACAGCGATCGCGCAGGGATCTCTCAGTTCGCCATCGTCTCAGCCGTCTCCCTCCTCTGCAGTGGCGCAGCCTCCCGATGATCAGGTGGTGACCGAGGGGGAGCTGGTGCGCTATCTGCAGCGCTTTGGGAAAGTGTCTTTTACGATGACTCATCCGAACGCTGCGGTTTCGCGTCTTCGCACGCTTGTTGCCGTCGTGCGCGCCCTTATTCCTCCTGACCAGATATCGGACATGGGGCGTGAGGTCGCTCAGCTTGTGGATGGGGGCGCAATCCCCTATTGGGCACGCCCTTACGTGAATACGGCGCTGGCACAAGGGCTTTGGATGCCGAGCGAGCCGTTGCGCCCGCAAGACCCGGCCACGTGGCTTTTTGTGAGGACGATTGTGTCGCGGGCACCAGGAGCTCCTTCAGAGGCGGATTCGGAACCTATTGTGGCTGCCACCGTACCTTCTTCGGCTTTGAGAGCTTCTGCCGAGACGGCATCTCCCCAATACACCGGCTTGTTGGTAGACGCACGCAATATGCCGGTGCAACGGGACATGAGCTTGCGCATTTTGGATGAGGATGGGCGACTGGTCTATCCTCCGCCCGAACACATGCCCGACCCCGATTTTGTGGATGTGGAGGGGACGGCCTCTTACGCCCACACATCGGCCGAAACGCGTCGCGCCGGCGTGCACCCCATGCGGGTGGTTGCACTGCGGGTACAGGGGGATGACATTATTATCTCTCGCACCGATGCCGATCGTATTTTGGCCGAGGATCGGCGCGATCACTTCCTATGGAACTGGAACGTCTGCATCCTTGTGGATGCCGATAGGTAGAAGGGCCTATGCTCTGTCTATTTCCGATTTTCGTCGGTATGCACTTATGGCTTCAAGGAGAGACAGCGCCCGCAACGGTTCCGGCTCCGGGCGCTTCAAAACCGGCGTCTTCTCTGTCCACCACCAAGGAGGACGTCGGCCTTGTACATGTCATCGCATCCGGAATGGCACCTTTAGGGATAGATGGAGCTGCCGCCGAGGAGGAGGCCATTTGGGACGCCAAGCGCAATGCGGTGGAGATGGCAACGGGGGTCTTCATTCGGGCGCGTACTTTCGGGGAGAACTATCGCACTCTGCATGACGAGGTGGAGAATCAAACGGCAGGTTTCATCCGTTCGTGGCGTCTGGTTCCTGAATCGGTGCATGTGGAGTCGATCGCTCCTGGCCCGAACGGACGCCTCCTCTGTCTGCAGATCGAGGCCGATGTGGCAAAGCTTTCCACCATTCAATCGCTTGGCGATATTCGCGATGCCTACAACGACCTTGGCAACCCCCGTCTCTTGGTGAAGATCGCCTGCCCGACAGCGCCGGATTGTGCCCAAGTGGCTCAGCAAGAGCTGGAGCTGCGCCTGCGGTCGGCCGGCTACGATTTGGCGGAGACTTTGCCGGCCGATATCGTGTTGCGGGGCCAATTGCAGCTCGTTCCGGCCGTGCGGCTTGGCGATGCGCAAAGCCCCTATCATGTAGGCGATGTGGTGGCCGTCTATCAGGCGCATCTGACCCTTGAAGCCGTCTCTCCTTGGAGCCTGGAGACGCTGTTTGTGGCTCAGGCGGAAGCGAAGGGGGTTAGTTTTCAAAGCGATGCTCTGGCGGCCGAGCAGGCCGCTCAGAACGCGGTGGATACGTTGATGCAACAGAGCCGTACGCTGTTTACCCAGGAGATACCGGCGCGCTGGGCTAAAGAACGCATGGACGGCCATCCGGTAGCGCTGCGCGTCATCGGGTTGGCTGGGGCTAAGGAGAGCCGACTGTGCGAGGCCCTAGAGGGCATGCGTGGGTTCTGCGATATCCTTCGGCGGCAGCATCAAGCAGGCAGCTACGATATTATCTTTCGGTCATGTTTAGCTACTCAGGATGTGGCGTTGCGCCTCGGCCAGATTCCGGGGCTTCCGTTAAAACTTGTGTCTATGCAGGGGGCGTCTCTCGTCTATCAGGTCCCGCGCGAGGCGCCCTCTTCGGCAGTTCGGGGGCCTTATTCTTTAAGGAAAGGAGTGTCTTTTCATGCAAAGAGGACGTTGTCTGCTCTCTATTTTGCTCGCCGGCCTGCTCGTGGTGCCGGTGGGTCTTTACGCCGCCTCACGGCGCGCCGATGACGATATCGAACGTGTGGGGCCGCATGGCTCCATAGACTGGACGGAGAACACCATCTACGCCATTGGGCTCGGAGCGATTCCCAATAACGTCTCCAACGATGCCGTGGCCTATCTCAAGGCGCGCGACTACGCCATCCTTGACGCCATGCGTAACCTGCTGATGGCCATCCATCACGTGCACATAGACGCCGTGACCACCGGCCAGGAGTATATGGCGCGTGATGCCACCATTCGCGCAGAGGTGGAGGGGCTGCTACATCACCCTCGTTTCATTTCGGAACGGCGTATTCGTGAGGGACGCGATTCCATGGTAGAGGTGACCATGGCGGCGCCCCTCTACGGCAACGGGAGCGTAGCGGAAGCTTTTCGTTCAGCTTTGGTGCCCCAGCGTGAGGGGACATCCGATAACGGCGATAGGGGGACTCTGGGAACAGAGGCGGTGCCCGCTCCTAGTACCCCGTTGCCGAGTGTTCGGCCGCAAGTTGACGAAGATAGCACACCCTATACATCCGTTATTATTGATGCACGAGGCTATCGGGTGCAGCGAGATATGTCGCCGAAAATCTACGCCGCCGACGGCACGGAGGTCTGGGGAACGGTCTATGCAGACCCCAACTTCGTTATCGAGCACGGCATTGTGGTTTATGCCCATAGCATCGCGCAGGCACGTCAGCTGCCGGAGGCGGGTTCCCATCCGCTAATTCTTCGGGCGATCGGTGGATCGAACTCGCCGGTCCACGCCGACGTGGTGCTAAGTCAGGCCGACGCGGAGCGTCTGGCAAGGCTGAACGCGCGCGATGGCTTTCTGGATCGCTTTCATGTGATCTTTGTGGTAGACCCAATGGATTAAGAGATAGCGGATCGACTTCATTTGCTGAACAGCACATAGACGGACGGCGCCGCAGCCAGAGCAAGAGGCATTTCAGGGAATGTCGGCGGGCATTGCGGCGCCTTATGCTACTTCAATGCGCTATCGAGGATACTAGAAGACTATATGCTCCTCAAAATTGAATGCCGACTTTGATCGTCTGTTCCGGGTGGTGAAAGAGTTCGGCCAAGGTAGAAGGAGCATCGGCAAAGGAGAGAATGGGGTTTACGACGCCTGCACCGGAGAGGAGTTTTCGGCGAAATAGCTCTATCGTGGTTTCAAAAGCGCGTTGCGGAGTCCACAGAGGGTAAGAGCGATCGGGGTTGCCCCAACCCTCCCAAGCTTGGCTGCCAACGATAGTTGGACGATTGAGGTGAAACTCTTCGTCGAGGTGGAGGTCGGTCGCGTTCTGAGGGCCCCAGGGCACATGCACAACGGTTCCACATTGGCGGAGGCAGCGGATGGCCTCGTGAAGGGCTGAGGCGCTGCCAGAGGTTTCCACAGAGACATCGACACCGCAACCGTTTGTGGCCTGTTTAATCGCCAAGCCCACGTCGCAGACGGTGGGGTCGAAGGTGGCCTTAGCGCCATAAAGCTCGGCGCAGTCTCGCCGAATGGCGAGGGGATCTACGCCAAAAACGGCATGTGCTCCGGCAACTCTGGCTACCTGTACGGCCATCTGGCCGATGGCCCCTAAACCGAAGATAGCCACATCGTCGCCGACGCGGATGTTACCGTCGCGCACGGCCACGAAGGCTACATGCGCCGGATCGGTGCAGACGGCATCGCTTGGGCTGAGGGTACCGAGGGCATGCCAATGGGTTTCTTTGGCCTGATGGATTTCGCGTACGGGGCCGTATCCGAACACCTGGTCGCCAACCTTCCACCGTTCGACGTTGGCTCCCACCTCGATAACCGTTCCCACCACCATATTACCGATAGTGCGTTCGGTGGGCGGCGAAGTAGGTTCCTCTTTCGGTAGGAAGATGCGCAGCGTTTTGTCCCACCGCTTGCGGTCAAAAACGCTGCCGGTGATCGCCTTTAGTTCAGTTCCGTGTTTAGGGGCGGCGAAAGTAACCTGAATGCGCACCTCGTCGTTTTGAAGGGGGGGAAGGGTGTACTCGCGGAACCAAAAGGCTTCACCGGTTTTCGTAACAATCTCTTTGGGCATCGCTACCTCCTTGATGCTCGTTTGGACGGAATATTCTTCGTCTGCTGAACCGAGTCCTGCCTTTTCGTAGAGGAAGAGGGCTTGGCTTTTGCGGTAGGGCGTGAGGCTTTAGGGGAGGAATGGGGGGTATAAGCGGCGAGTTTTTCGCGTGCGAGGCGTGCGCCCACGGTTTCAGGGGCTTGGTAGATGGGGCGGTGAACCTCGGCATAGTAGACTTCGAGGATGGCGATCTGTTCCGTTTTTGCCGCACGGCTAAGTTTGCGCGTGGCGGCATCGAGGTGCTCCCACACGGTTTTGGGGTCAACCCGAAGGGTAGCGGCGATCTGGAACTGGCTTTGACCGTTAAGCCAAGCGCTGAGGCAAAAGTGTTGGCGTTGGGTGAGGGGCACCGTCTGAAGGAGGCGATAAAGCTCTTGACGATAGCGGAGAAGCAGTTCGGTAAGGGGTGGAGGGGCCGGACGCTGCTCGATGGTCTGTTCTTGCGCTTCCGTGAGCGTTTCGACGGGATGGAGAAAGCGCCGTCGAAGGTAACTGGCACAGGCGTAGTCCACAAACCGGCGAAGCCAAGCAAGGAATTCGGAGGGGGGTGGAATGACGTCGCGGTCGTCCCGCGCATTCCAAGCGGCGAGAAGCGCTTCTTGGACAACGTCTTCCGCGTCTTGTGTGCCGACGCGCCTGGCTGCATAGCGGCAGAGGGGGCGATAGAGCGGTTGAAGCGCACGGTCGAACGCTCCTTCAAACCGGTTGTGCAACGAGCGAGCCATCGTTATTCGTCCTCCATATAGTAGAATTTTGTCTCCTATTTTAGCAAAAAGATTCAAGGGCCGGGGTGATGGCGGTGGAAGCTTGAGGAGTGCAGGAGAAAAGCTGGTAAAGAGAGAACATAACAACAAAAATGGGGTGCACGATGAGATGTAGAAAGCGAAACAAGGGATATGAGAGCCTTTTTGCGGATAGAACAACGTGGGGCGCTTGCGACGGTTACGCTCAACCGTCCGAAGGTGCGTAACGCTTTAAACAGTGAGCTGAGCACGGCGCTGACGCGGACTTTTCATCGGTTGGCAGGCAAGGCGCGTGTGGTGGTGCTACGGGGCGAAGGCCCCGCGTTTTGTGCCGGGGCCGATATTGAGGAGATGCAGCGCCTTACGGAGGCCGATTTTGACACGCAACGGGCGCAGGCTATGGCGCTACAACAGATGTTTCAGGCGATCGGCAATTTCCCCGGAGTTACCATTGCGCGGGTGCATGGGGCGGCTATAGGGGGCGGGGCGGGGCTTGCGGCCGTATGCGATATTGCCATCGCTGCGGAGGAGGCGTTTTTTGCGTTTAGCGAGGTGCGCATCGGCCTGATACCGGCCACCATTGCGCCCTGGGTGGTTCAAAAGGTGGGGCTAGGCACGGCAAGAGCTCTGTTCGTGACCGGGGAGCGTATTACGGCAACGGAGGCTTTACGCATCGGTTTGGTACAGCAGGTCGCAATGCCAAACGCTCTCGATGAGGCCATAGAGCGTAAAGTCGAAGCCATTCTTCAGTGCGGGCCGGAGGCCATTGCGGCCGTGAAGCGACTGCTGTTGCATCTTCAAGGTTTTTCGCCGGCGACCTTCCCCATGGCGGAGACGGCCGACATAACGGTCTTCTATTTAATAGAGCGTCGTATGAGCGCCGAGGCTAGGGAGGGTTTTCGCGCATTTCTTGAGAAGCGGCGCCCCTCCTTCCACGAGACACTGCCGTGAATCGGGTGCTTGTAGCCAATCGAGGTGAGATCGCCGTGCGAATCTTGCGCACGTGCAAAGAGATAGGGTTTCACACCATCGCGGTCTATTCAGAGGCGGATCGGGATGCGATGCATGTGGCCTTGGCGGATGAGGCCTATCTTTTAGGGCCTGCGCCGGCCCGTGAAAGCTACCTGAACATAGAGCGCTTGCTTCAGGTAGCACGTCGTGCCCGTGCCGACGCGGTGCACCCCGGCTACGGGTTTCTCTCTGAGAACGCCGATTTTGCCGCGGCCTGTCGCGCGCAGGGGATCGTTTTTGTGGGACCCTCGCCCGAGACCATTGAGCAACTAGGGGACAAATGCGCTGCACGCGCCCTTGCGGAGCGGATAGGTGTGCCCACCGTGCCCGGGTATACAGGTGACGATAGGTCAGAGCGTCGGCTTGTGAGAGAGGCAAAGCGCATCGGCACCCCGCTCATCCTCAAAGCGGCCGGCGGTGGTGGTGGGCGTGGCATGCGGATCGTCTCCGACCTGGCGCAACTGCCGGAGGCGCTTGCGGCCGCACGCAGCGAGGCTCTGGCGGCTTTTGGGGACGATCGAATCTTCCTTGAACGCTACATTCCCCGCGCACGCCATGTGGAGGTTCAAATTTTAGGCGATTCGCAGGGCAACGTCATCCATCTATTTGAACGCGAGTGCTCGATTCAGCGCCGCTATCAAAAGATCGTGGAGGAAAGCCCTTCCTGTGGGGTCGGCCCCGCCTTGCGAAAGGGGTTAACCGAGGCGGCCGTGCGCATCGCCAAGGCAGCAAACTACGTGGGAGCGGGCACCGTGGAGTTTCTGGTAGAGGCGGATGCCCCGGAACCGCGGTTCTACTTTTTGGAGGTCAATACCCGTCTTCAGGTAGAGCATCCGGTGACGGAGGCGGTAACCGGCTTCGACCTGGTGCGGCTTCAGTTCCATGTGGCGCAGGGGCACCCTCTGCCTTATGCACAGGAGGAGATCGCCCTCATGGGACACGCCATAGAGGTGCGCCTCTGCGCGGAAGACCCGGAGAACCAGTTTCTTGCCTCGCCGGGGACGATGCAGTTCTGGCAAGCGCCCGAAGGGCCGGGGATACGTGTGGATACGGCCTTAGAGAGTGGAAGCTTCATCCCACCCTACTACGACCCCCTGTTGGCCAAGATCATCGCTTTCGGGAAAACGCGGTCGGAGGCTTTGGCCCGACTCGAGCGCGCTCTCATGGAGACGCATGGAGTGGGAATCAAGACGAACCAAGCCTATCTGCTCGACATTATCCGCCACCCTGCCTTTCGTGAGGGCGATCTGTCAACCCGTTTTCTTGAGGAGCATTTTGCCGGATGGAGGGCGTTTACAGAGCCTCCCGATGAGGTGCTGTTGGCCCTCGCTGCGGCGAGCGTTCAAGCCGAACCTTCGGCTGTTTTTCGCGGGGCCTCTCTCGCGGACTCTCAAAAGCCGTTGAACCCATGGTGCCTAGTGGGTCGTTGGCGAAACACATAAGGAAGATGTATGCGTTACCAGTATCGTTTAGAAGCGGACTCGGAGAGCCCAATAGGCTTTGAAATAGAGGGTGAGGGCGAAACTTATAAGGTTACGTTGCCGAATGGGCGAACCCATCGGGTTCGTGTGCGAAGTGCGAGAAGGGCTCCTTGGGTTGAGATAGCGCTCTGCGATGCCGAAGGGCAACCGGAGCGACTCCTGCGCGTACCGATTGTTGAGCTTAGGGCTGATACTGAGACCTCCAGAAAATCGTATGATTTTCTGGGGCAGGGCGTCCTGCCCCTCAATGGGCGTCTGGCGATATCTTGGCAAGGGCAGGTCTATCTCTTTACGCGTGTGGAGGAAGGCAGCGGTGAGCTGCAGACGCATGAGGACGCTGGGCTTATCCGGGCGCCGATGGTGGGCGTGGTCTCGGAGGTGTTAGTGAGCGAAGGGCAGTTGGTAGAGAAGGAACAGCCGCTATTGGTGCTTGAGGCCATGAAGGTGGTAATGCGGATGGCTGCGCCCTATGCTGGACAGGTGAAGCGGTTATGGGTACATGCCGGGCAGCTGGTATCGCATGGGGAGACGTTGGTGGAGTTAACCAAAGAATGAACGCTGCCTCTCGTGCTAGAAAAAAGCGGCTTCTGCCTAGCTACGTCATTTTCCTGTTTCTGTTTGTATTCGTCATTGGAGCGCTGCAGTTTTCCATTCAGGCGGTAGAAGTGCGAGCGCAACGTTTCCACCTGTTGTTAGCGCGGGGGGTGCAAACGATGGCCACCATTACCGCGAAGCGGGCGACGACGTCGGGCGACATGGTCTATTTTCGCTACACCGTATCGGATCGCACGTACACGGGTAGAAGCCCGGTGTCGCCCGAAACATTCGACACGCTGGTAGTTGGCCATGTCACACCGGTGCTCTACCTTCCTCAGTCGCCTGCTCAATGCGAGTTGGCGTTGTCGGATGTCCTTAGATGGTCTTCGGGGTTAGCCCACTATTGGCGCATTTTGCAGATCATCAACGGGGTCGCCTGTCTCCTTACGTTGTTGCGGATCGCGCAGCTTCGGAAACAGCTAAAGGCCGCATAGGGAAGGCAGACGAGCGGCGTGGTATCGGTTAGCAGCGGGGTTCTCGCTTAAGGGAGGCCCATGCAGATATTGGTGCAGAAAGTGAAAGAGAATGCAGGACAGCGATTTTGTAGAGCGAGTGCGCGCGGTGAGCGGGCATCTGGCGAAGGTACCGCGACGAGTTAGATTGGTGGAGGTCGGGCCGCGGGACGGCCTTCAGAACGAGTCGGTGGTTTTGCCCACGGAGGTGAAGGCGCGCTATATCTCTCTGCTTTCCGAGGCGGGGTTTAGCGAAATCGAGATCACCTCTTTTGTGAGCCCGAAGCGGGTGCCTGCGTTGGCGGATGCGGAGGCGCTCTGCGGACAGCTCCGTTTTTCTAGCGGGGTGCGTTACACGGGGCTGGTGCCCAATCGGCGCGGACTAGAAAGGGCGTTGGCGGCGGGGGTTCGATCGGTTGCGGTTTTGGCGGCGGCCAGCGAGACTTTTTCTCAGCGCAATATCGGCATGGGGGTAAGAGAGGCTCTTGAAGAGATTCGGGCGGTCTGTCGAGAGGCCCAGCAGGAAGGAGTGCGGGTGCGCGGCTACGTTTCTACGGCCTTTTACTGTCCCTATGAGGGGCGTATCTCCCCTCTGCAGGTACGTTCTGTGGTGGAGGCGTTGTTAGAGATTGGGGTAGCCGAAGTTTCGTTGGCCGATACCATCGGCCACGCCGTGCCGACGGACGTGGTGGAGTTGCTAGAGGTTCTCGCCCCCATTTTGCCATGGGAGCGCGTCGCATTGCATTTTCACGATACATGGGGTTTGGCCCTTGCAAACGTGTTAACGGGTTTAGAGCTAGGAATTGCCACATTCGATGCGGCCTCGGGTGGGGCGGGAGGTTGTCCCTTTGCTCCGGGGGCGGCGGGGAACGTGGCGACGGAGGATCTGCTAGTGCTTTTGCAGGGCATGGGCATAGAGACAGGCGTGGTTTTGGAGAAGGTGGTGGAGGCTTCTCGGTATTTGGAGAGCCATTTGGGCAAGTTACTGCCTGGGCGCTATCTTCGTGCTATAGGCAGTTAAGCTTGGTTAAAGGGAGGTTCACGGAGGGCAGGTTCGTTGGAGTAGACTGAGACAAAGGGCGACCGTCTAGGTCGCCCAACTAGCGTCGGCGCCCTCTTTTGGGAGATTCAGAGGTGGTTTCGTAGGCGAGGAGAACCGCTTCGGCCACCTCGCGCAGGGAGCGCCCGGAGGAGAGCGCAAGCGCCTGTAGGCGCCGCTCGGCCTCTCGTTCAGTCAGTTCATGCAGATACATCAGCGCGCGTTGCGCTTTGGCCATGAGCTCTACCAGTTCCCGTTCTTCGCGAGTACTTTCCAGAGCTCCCTCCAGTGCGAGCAGCTCGCGGTAACGTGCGATGGCGATGGTGATGGCCGGTTGGAGCTCCTGTTGGCGATAGGGCTTCACCAGGTAGGCCAAGACACCGGCCTTGCAGGCTCTCTCGATCATGGGGGCGTCGCTGTAGGCGGTGAGCATCAGCACGGGACAGATGCGTTCTTTGCTGAGCGTCTCTGCCACTTCGAGGCCACCGATTTTGGGCATCATGATGTCGAGGATGGTGAGGTCGGGGCGGAGGTTGCGCGCCAGGCGGCAAGCCTCTTCACCATCTTCCGCCTCCCCAACGACGCTGTGGCCGAGCTGCTGCAGCATCCGTTTCAAGTCAAGACGCTGCAGCGCGTCGTCCTCGGCAATGAGTATTTTTACGTCTTGCATGCTCTCTCCTAATACCAGCGTTGCGGGTGACGTATTCTTTACGGATAGAACCATCGCTTCGTTTAGCGTTAGGGCGTTTTACACTTTAAAGCGGATATGCACGATGTCGCCATCTTTCACGACGTACTCTTTGCCTTCGAGGCGCATCTTTCCGGCGGCTTTGGCCTCCTCCCAGCAGCCCCCTGCGGCCTGAAAATCGTCGAAGGCGATGACCTCGGCGCGGATGAAACCGCGGGCAAGGTCAGAGTGAATCTTTTCCGCGGCCCCCACAGCAGTCGTGCCTTGAGGGATGGTCCAGGCGCGCACCTCATCCTCACCTACCGTAAAAAAGCTAATGAGCCCCAGCGCTTCGTAGGCAGCGCGGATAAGGCGATTTCGAGCCGGTTCGGCGATGCCGAGGGCTTGCAGGAACTCTTGTTCTTCTTGGGGGGCCATTTGGGCGACCTCCATCTCGGCGCGAGCACATAGGGGAATCAGCGGCAGGTTCTGCTGCACGGCGAAGCGAGCAAGCGGTTCGGGCGCTGCTTGCCCTACCTGGTTTTCGCTGATATTGGCCACAAGTAGCAGCGGCTTGCCGGATACAAAGGCGTAGCTGCGCAGTGCACGCTCCTCTTCGGGTGTCAGCGGAAAGGTACGCACCGGTTGCATGGTTTCGAGGTGCGCTTTGAGGCGTTGGAGCACATCGTATTCAACCGCCTCGGCGGGGTTTTGGCGCTTTTGTTGACGCGCTTTTTCAAGTCGTTCGAGACGCCCCTCTATCACCATGAGATCGGCAAAGATCAGCTCCTCCTGCACCTGTTGGGCTTCACGCAGCGGGTTAATGCCGTTTTCTGGTGGGGGAACACGTTCGTCCTCAAAGGCGCGCACAACCAGCACCAGAGCGTCCATAAGGCGCACATGGGCGAAGAAGTCGGTTCCAAATTTGGTGGTCCGGCCTGCCGGCCCACCCGTTTCAATGCGCGGGCCGCCTTCGGTAAACTCGATGGTCGCCGGCGTCGCCTTTTTGGGACGACATTTTTCTACTGCATAGTCGAAGCGCGGATCGGGCACGGCGACCACGCCGACGTGAATCTGCTTGGGGTCGAACTGACTCAGGTTCACGTTGGAGCGCGTCAGGGCATTATAGAGACTTGTTTTACCTGTTTGAGGCAGGCCGATGATGCCAACTTTCATGGGATGGCGGCGCCGAACTCCTTAACGAAACGATTTCAGACGTATAGTCTACCCGATTTGAGGTCATCTCTAGAAAGAGCCCTCTTGACAACGCTTGGGAAAGACGCTATACTGTTCTTGATTGTTCTTTAATGGCTAGATATCGCCTTCTGCCGAATTTAGCCGAAGGCGATTTCGCAAATACATGAAACGCGGGCGAAGTTGTAACGTCCAATAAATAAGTTATCCGGTCGGTTCGCTGCTGTTGGAAGAGCCTGTAGGTTGTGGTCTCTTCCTCTGTGTCCTTCCAAGAAGGAGGAGAGAAGATGGCAAAACTCGTTTCCGAGCTGAAGGAGGAGGAGTACACCGCTGCGGTTGTCAGCGTTGTAAAGAGGGCTGTCGTCCTCGGTGTCTTGTTGATTATCGGGAGGATGATACGTGACGGGCTCCCGGTAAGCGAGCGTCGTACGGCGGACGAAGCGTTGCTGGCCTTACTGATCCTCGGCACGCTTGTGGTGTTAATTCCTGCACTCTATTTGCTACGATTGAGTCGTATTAAAGGTTCTCAGGTGGTCTGTCCTTACTGTGAGGAGGTCAACGTTCTTGTGGAGCCACCGATGGAGGATTTCATCTGCGAGCACTGCAAGCGGACGATCTACTATCAAGACGGGCATATGGTTCCCATCACCGTTGTGGCTTGTCCGAAATGCAATATAGACTACAAAGTAGCTTCTATTGTTGATCACTACATTTGTGATCGGTGTGGACTCTCTATTCAGGTGCATCCGAAGAAGGGCAAGGAGCCAGAGCCGTTGCCCGACTCGGTGTTGGTGCGGGTACAAAGTCCTGCTGTGCGTTTAGGGGCTTCAAACCAGACGGTATTAATGCGCTCCTATCCGCCCTCGGCCGAGCCGCAACTTATCGCCATTCTGCGGCGTGAGATGGGGGTGAATGACGAGCAGGCAAAGATGTTGTTACAGACCACATCCATCACCACGCCGCTCATTGTCGCCTTCGACATACCGGCGCTAGAGGCCGAGAGTCTGCGAAGGGAGCTGGAGAGCTTAGGGGCGCAGGTGACGGTGCGTGACGAGGCACCTTCTCATGTGTGAAGCCTAACATTTGAACACCGGGTGAGCGTATAAAAATAGGAAAAGGGTTTTGATTTAACGCCTTAGGTAGGGGATAGAATTGATTGTTGTCTACAGCACGGCGTGGTGCCCCGACTGCCTGCGCGCGCGCCAGGTGTTAAAAGAGGCAGAGGTTGACTTTGTGGAGATTGACATCGAGCGGACCCCGTGTGCGGAGGAAGCGATGCGCGCGGTGAACGGGAATGTGGGGAAAGTTCCTACCATTCTTATAGAAGCGATACCGGAGGAGCGCCTTGTGTTAGTGGAGCCTTCGGATAAGGAGCTGCGCGAGGTTTTGGCGGCATATAAGCGGCGGCGTGAGGAAGGAGAGCTTGGAGGCCGTTGTTAGCGAAAAGCCCCTACGTTGGTAGGAGCTCTTCGCCTATGGCTTTACTTTTTTGAGCGCGGACGCGCCTTTTTGATGATCTCTTCCGGTAAGGGCTTTACCCCGCTAAGGTAGTCCTGAAACTCGTGGCTAGTGAGCACGCTGGTGGTGACCTTCAAACGCACCTTCCCTTCGGGTGTTTGCACGGTGACGGTTTGCAGATTCGGCACGAAGGTATGGTTCTTTTTGGGCGCTCGCAGTTTCCACGCTCCGCTGTGGGGGTGTCGCTTGCGATGGCCTTTCATCGGCCCAACGCCCGACACCTGACATACGCGCGACATGAAATTTCTCCTAACCAGATAGCGTTGTTCTAAAGTGGCAGCAGTATACCGTAGCAAAGGCTACCGTGTCAAGAACGCCGATTCCCGGCCCTCTCCCAGGGGGAGAGATGGATGGGGGTATATGTAGGGGCGACCCCCCGTGGTCGCCCAATGGGATTTCCCACAATCGTCCCGTTTTAGGCAAATTGTGGGATACATGGGTAGGCATGGGATTCCAAATGGGCAGGCACAGGGGTAAAATGGGCAGGCACAGGGGCCTGCCCCTACNATTGGTGTATGGTGGTTCTGTGGGGGCGACCCCCTGCGGTCGCCAATTTCAGGCAGGCGCANGGATAGAATGGGCAGATATGGGGTTTCAACAGGCAGGTGTGGGGATAATGGGCAGGCACAGGGGTGAAACGGGCAGGCACAGGGGGCGAGACGGGCAGGCACAGGGGCCTGCCCCTACGATTGGCGTGTGGTGGTTCTGTAGGGGCGACCCCCCGTGGTCGCCCGATGATATTCCCCATGATCNGCCAATTTCACGCAGACGTGGGGCAAAAACGAGCAGGCACNGGGGCCTGCCCCGACAGGGTAACGGGACATCCTAGGAGGATGCCTATCTGGTTCTGTTGAAGATGTGCGCAAATACAGCCAGGTGCTTATGCTGGTGCTGGGGTTTAGGAAGACGGTAGCAAGCCTCTTGAGGTAAAGATGCGTAACCTCACCGTCCAATACGCGGGCAAATAGCGGAAGCTCGGAGGCTGGAGGAGACGATTTGGAGAACCTGGAGGAGCTGGAGTATGAGGCTGGAGGAACTCCTTAGAGAAAAGCGTGAGGAGATATTGCACCTTTGCGCCAAGTATGGCGCTCACAACGTGCGGCTGTTCGGGTCGGCTGCGCGACGGGAGGCGGACGAGCAAAGCGATCTGGACCTTCTCGTCGAGCTTGAACCGGGGCGCACGCTCTTCGACCTGGGCGGGCTTCAGTATGAGCTTGAAGAGCTTCTCGGCTGTCGGGTTGATGTGGTGACGGAGCGAGGGCTTAAACATCGGATTCGTGATCGGGTTCTTCGAGAGGCGGTGCCGCTATGAGAGATCCGAAAGAGAGGCTTCAGGACATTCTACAGGCCATTGCTGCCATTGAGAGATACCGCGACAGGAGCCGGCCCGCCTTCGAACAGGACGAGATGCTCCAGGTGTGGTTTCTCCGACATCTTCAGATCATAGGGGAGGCCGCCCGCGCTCTACCTGAAGAGGTACGAAAACTTGCACCAGACATCCCTTGGCCCAAGATCATCGGTATGCGTAACATCCTTGTCCACGGCTACTTTGAGATTGATACAGACATCGTTTGGAACGCCGTACAACAGGAGGTACCCCATCTCAAGCCCGCCGTGGAAGCGCTACTGAAGAACCTGGAGGAGCTGGAGGTGGGTGAGTAGCATGGTTCGACAGGTTTCCTTGTCGTTAGAGGGCGTGAGGAAGTCCGGAATGACGCGATAAATGACGGGCATTTCGAGTTATCAGAGAGTATCGAATCGTAAGAACCTGCGCGCCATCGCCCGAATCCTTGGCGCACAAGATGACAATATCAAATACAACCAGCGGAACGAGACGCTGGAACAGCGCGGTGGCGTTGTTCAACAGGCACAGGGGCCTGCCCCTACGATTTGGGTGTGATGGTTTTGTAGGGGCGACCCCCTGTGGTCGCCCAATGATGTCCCCATGATCGGCCAATTTCACGCAGACGTGGGGGCAAGACGGGCAGGCACAGGGGCCTGCCCCTACGATTGGCGTGTGATGGTTTTGTAGGGGCGACCCCCCGTGGTCGCCCAATGGGATTTCCCACAATCGTTCCGTTTTAGGCAAATTGTGGGATACATGGGTAGGCATGGGATTCCAAATGGGCAGGCACGGGGGCAAGACGGGCAGGCACAGGGGCCTGCCCCTACGATTGGCGTGTGATGGTTCTGTAGGGGCGACCCCCTGTGGTCGCCCAATGATGTCCCTATGATCGCCAATTTCACGCAGACGTGGGAAAAAACGGGCAGGCACAGGGGTGAAATGGGCAGGCACGGGGGCAAGACGGGCAGGCACAGGGGCCTGCCCCTACGATTGGCGTGTGGTGGTTCTGTAGGGGGCGACCCCCTGTGGTCGCCCGATGATATCCACCCGTGGTCGCCCGATTTCGGCAGATTGTGGATCATCTAGGCAGGCTGGCGGGCGACCCGGCGCCGAGGTTGAGGTAACGCTCGAAATTGAGGTGCGCCTGCCCAATGGAGCCGATGAGCAGACGGTTCGGGTGGTAAGCGAAAACTGCCACACGTTGAAGTTTACGAATCACGGGTTCGAGACGGATTGATTGACTCCCACACCATCACTAACCTGCGTATCACGCATTCTCATGACGTTCAATGGGCTCCGCGCGCCTTCCCTTTCTGATGTTGCCGTTTGGATCGACCCTTGGTGAGTCCCTGTAGATGAAGTTTTAGACCGCTTTGGCGTATAATGGCATATAGCCGAGATGTGAAAGAAGGCCAGAGGCGGAGCGTGGATACTCTAATACGCGGAAAATATAGGCTGATACGGGAGCTCGCTCGCAGTAACGACATTGTTTATGAGGCGCGCGATGAACTGCTTGACCGGCGTGTTGCCATTAAAATCCTCAACCTTCCTCCCACGCTTACGGGTGCGGTGCGGAGGGAACGTATTGAACGTTTTAACCGCGAGGCGCGCGCGGCCGGCAAGCTTTCCCACCCCAACATCGTCTCGATCTATGAGTATGGCGAGGAGAACGGCAACTACTTCATCGCCATGGAGTTTTTGGAAGGCCAGAGCCTTCGCGACATTCTCGCCGTCAAGGGGGCGCTGCCGGTTCATGAAGCGGTGGATATCGCGTGCCAAGTGCTGGATGCCCTGGCCTATGCCCACGCTCACAACGTGATCCATCGGGACATTAAGCCCGATAACATTCACATCTACAATGGCAGGGTTAAGCTGACCGATTTCGGGATCGCACGCCTGACGGAGGAGCCGGCGCTCACGCAGAACGGCCAGATTTTTGGCACGCCAAGCTATATGTCGCCGGAGCAGATAGAGGGGCGGTTCATTGACCATCGCTCCGATCTGTTCTCGCTTGGCGTTGTGCTGTACGAGATGCTCACGGGGCGCAAACCCTTCACCGGCGATAGCGTGGTAAGCATCACCTACGGCATTATGAATGCCGACCCTCCGCCCATGATGGGTGTGCCCGCCTCGGTGGAGCAGGTGGTGCGCCGCGCGTTATCCAAAAACCCCAATCTTCGACCCGCTTCCGCCGAGGAGATGCGCCAAGAGTTGCAGCGCGCGCTGCAGATGACCACCATGAACCCGGCGATGGGGGCGCAGAGAACCGGTTCTTACTACCCTGCCGCGTACCCGCCCCCGGCGTCGGCCCCAATACCTCCCGTTGCGACAGGCCCGCCTCAGGGTAGCTTGCCGCCCTCGCCCGCCAATGTCAGCTACGGTGGAGGTGGGTTGCCGTGGAGTTGGTCAAAACCAGGCCCTGGTGGAGACCCTTCGCAGATGGCTGCAGCTCCTCCGGTGGGAGCGCCCAGCGGCACGCCGTTAGGCCCACCCGCCTATACGGCCGCTGGACTTCCGGCCTACGGATACCCACCCAATTGGCCCGTCGCGAAACGACGTCCCTCTTTCGAGTTTAGCCTGCCGCCTGGACTAGTGGCCTTTCTTGGCTGGGCCTTTGTGGCCATTGCGCTGGGGGTTTTGCTGGCAGCAGGGGTTATCTTCTTTTTAAAGGCCTATTCGAACTACCAACAGCAGCAAAGTCGGCAAATTGTGCTGCGAATCCTCAATGAGGGTAGCCAAGCCTACGCCCAGAAAAACTATGCGGCCGCCCTGCAGAGCTTTCTGAAGGCGCTGCGCATCGCGACGGATGCTTCGCAAAAAGCCACTGCCAAATCCGATATCGCCTATACCTACGTGCAGTTGGCACGGCAGGCGATGGAGCACCACGATCTTCAAGCGGCGGAAGAGGACTATCAGGCGGCGTTGCAGTTTGCTCCTGGCTATGCGGTGGCGCATCAGGAGTTGAGTGAGTTGCTGCGGATGGAAGGGCGTACCCAGGAGGCGGCCCAGGAAAGCCAGCTGGCTCAACAGAACCCGTCAAGTAATACACAGCCCCCCACAACGCTTTCAACCAATACTTCCCCGCTGCCCGGTACGCTTCAAACGTCCGGCCCCTCCGCGACATCGAGCAGCACCGATTTTCTTGCCCAGCGCCGGCGAGAGGCACAGCAGGATATTCAGGAAGCCCAACAGCTGCTTTCGCAAGGAGATAGATACAGGGCGGAGAGGCAGTTGGAGGATGCGGTGGGTAAAGGAGCTGGCTTGCCGGAGGGACAAGAGGCGCAACAACTGCTGGATCAGCTCCACGGGATGAATGCTGGGGGCGATACAAACGTGAATACCTTGCCAAACTATGGGGATTTAGGAGGAGGATTTTGAGGAAGGTTTCTCCTCAGGGCCGGCGTTTCCCGCCTCGTGCCCTGCTTTCCGTGGATTGTGGGCATCGCTTTCCCTATGTGATCGAGGTTTCAGAAAATCTGCTCTTTGTGCGAGATCTCCCTTCGGATTTAGAGGGGGCTTTGGTGGCCCAAATCACCGATCTGCACGCCGGCTTTGGCAATACCGACGCGGCTTTTGAGGCCGTTTGGGACTATTTGGAGAAGGTGTGTCCGGACATGCTGTTGCTGACCGGCGACTATATAGACGACCATCTCACTGCGCGTCACTATCCTTTGGCGGATCTACTCTGTCGTTTAAAGGCACCTCTAGGAATCTATGCGGTGTTTGGTAACCATGATCATCGTGGCGGAGTGGCGGGGGTGAGGAAACATCTGGAGGCGGCGCGCATTCGGCTGCTTTGTAACGAAAGCCTTTGCACCCCCTTCGGACTTTGGCTTGTTGGAGTGGATGATCTACATGAGGGACATCCGGATGTGGCGCGTGCGTTTGCGGATGTCCCCTCCACGGTGATGCCTGTGGTGTTGTCGCACAACCCGCGGCTTATCGAGTTGATCCCCGATCGAGAAGCCGTCATTCTTTCCGGCCACACGCATGGAGGGCAGATATGCCTGCCGTTTCCCACGCCGGCGATGGTCTGCCGTTTCCATTTGGGATGTCGGCAGGTGGCAGGATGGTATGAGAACGGGCGGGCTCGGCTTTACGTGAGCCGTGGTATTGGGGTTACGGGTTACCCCATGCGCTATCGTTGCCCTGCCGAGTTGGCCTTATTCCGGCTTCAATCGGCCGAGGCGTAGGGGCGGACGGTTGGATGCGCTCTCCGAGCCTCGCTTCCCTACCTCTCGAGCTGTACGCTCTGGATATTGCGGAAACCACCTGGGAGATCATGGCGGTTCAAAACCAGGCCGTTTTAGCGGATAGGCTGGATGCGTTCGAGCAGTTTCCCTTTGGGCTGCTGCTGTGGGAGTCGGCGGTGGCTTTGGCCCAGTGGATAGTCTCGCATGCGGGGTTGATGGAGCGTAGCCGGGTGCTGGAGCTGGGCGCCGGCGCGGGACTGCCGGGGCTGGTGGCCTGTAAGGTTGGGGCGAGGGTGGTTCAGACCGATCACCTGGCCGAGGCGCTGCTTTTGGCGCAGGCCAATGCGGAGCGGAACCGCATGGGTGGGATCTCCCGTTTTCTGGCGGATTGGAGGGAATGGCGCTGCGAGGAGCGTTTTGAATGGGTTATCGGTGCGGATATTCTCTACGATCGGCATTTCCATGCGGATCTGGAGGCCATTTTTCAACGCAATCTGGCGCCCAATGGCGTGGTGGTGCTGGCCGACCCTGGGCGTGATGCGGCTTTGGAGATGATGGTCTATCTAGAACGAAGGGGCTGGCGAGTGGACTGGGAGATCCAGAAGGTGAGGGCCATTCGGCCGGAGGAAGGCGATCTTTTGCGAACGGTGGAGGTAAACGTTTGGACGGTTAGACGATAGGGTTTACGGGGCCGTTGGCTATCCGATTGACAGAGGGGCTTCGGAAACCGTATAATCTACCGTCAAGCTGCCGAAGTGGCGGAACGGTAGACGCGGCGGTCTCAAAAACCGTTGGGGGCGACCCCGTGTGGGTTCGAATCCCACCTTCGGCATAAAGAGGGGCGGAGGGCTTTTGCCCTCCGCCTTTTTCATACGGCATCTTCCGCACGAGCCGCCCAAAGCAGGCCTCGTGTCAGAATGCGAAGTGGGTCGGGCTGGCGCACCACGGCCGCTACGTGGCCTAAGGAGGAGTAGAACACGCGCCCCTGTCCGTACATTTTCGTCCATACTACCGGCATGTCCACCTCACCGTTGGTGACGTGAGGGCCGTCGGCGACGGGAAAACGGGTAACGGCAAGTACCTTATTGGCCGGGTCTACGTGCATGTAGTACTGTTCGGAACAGACCTCAAACTCTTTGGTTCCCTGCATAATGAAGTGATCGGGCTGAACTGGTCGCACGGTATAGCGAACCCCGTCGTTGCCGGGATGGGCTACCCACTGACCGCCGGTCATGAACTGCCATTCGGTGGCCTCTCGGAACGAGTCGCACATACCACCGTGGCAGCCGCCGAGGCCTACCCCGCTGCGTACGGCCTCACAGACGCCGTGCAGCTGCTCGTTGGTGATATGCCCCATCGTCCAGATGGGCACAATAAGGTCGAGCTGTTTGAGTTTTTCTACGTCGAGGAAGGAATCCAGCGTATGCGAGACCTCCGTTTGAAAGCCATGTTGGCGAAGAACGGTATCCACAATTTCGGCAACTTGTTGGGGTTCGTGGCCTTCCCAGCCACCCCATACAATCAGCGCTTTACGTGCCATAGCGTTCCTTTCTGCTGTTGAAGGACTGCTTATATTATGTCACAGAGAGCTCCTGGCTGCGGAGAGGCTCCGCTTTCCCCTGTAGGCGAGAGGAAAGCAAGGACCATTTAGCATTGAGGACGCGATGGCCTGCACGCATCGGTAGAACAGCTGCGGATGCTTCGCCATTGGGCTCTTGGCTCTGCTGCATACGCTGAGCCTTATCTCTATGATTTGGGTTAGCTCCCGCTTGTACCAGCAAACGACATAGGGGCGCATTCTGAGTTGGCACGGCTAAACTCAGTGGACGCTCTCCAAACCTGTCCTCACGGTTCGGATCGGCTCCTGCTGCTATAGCAGACGACGCAAAGGTATATCGTGACGAAGTACTCCTGGCGGAGCGGGCTATCCCTCCGCCTTCCAGCTAAATTTACATGGACCTTCGCCTTTACCGACGCCTCTGCTAATGGATAATAATTCGTAAGGCAAGCATTGAATAACGCGGGTCGTCTCTTTCAGCCGCCTGGTCTACATCCGCTCCGTACTTTAGTAACAGCTCAACAATACGCAGCTCTTTCTCGTATGCCGTGCGACGGTTCATCGAATAGTCTATCGCTGCCCTAACAAAAGCTCCACAATGACGGTGTCTGCTAGAACCCCACAACTATTGCATTCGCTTTGGCTCCATAACGCAACAAAAGCGCTACTATCTTCTCTTCACCTAACCCGCAAGCCTCCGTCAACACCGGCATCTCCATCTCTGGACGGTACAAAGGATGACCATACTACTTTCTTCGGCTCTGCGGAACAGAGCTTGGGATGGAATAGCGCAGGTTGGGGGTAGGCTCCATGGTGCAGAGCCCAGAAGACGAGGTTGGGTTTATTCTCTTTGACCCCTTGCACCAGAGCGGCATTGGCCTTTAGCAGGGAGTAGTTAGCTATCAGGCTGCCAATGAGGACGACAGCGAGGAGGTCAGCACCCAACAAGCAGCAGAAGACCCCACTCTTGGTAGGGCGAAAGGCTTCCTGGCATCGGCTATCTCCTTGCTTCTCGGCAGTGGTTCAGTGGCACCTGCGGCTCGATCTTTTACCCTGTAGGTCACTGTCCGCTGCTCCCGTCATTCTCCTCCCTTCCTCTAGAGAACCTATCGGCACCTTTAAGGATGCCTAACCGGAATCTCCACAGGCTCCTCCTCTATCTCCTTCGTGGAAACCTCTCCGCCAACGTAGATAACCGGCTGCCTCAACGCATCTGAGGATATCAGTTTTTCGGTCGAGTCGTACCCGTTCGCGTACACGTTCGGAAAAATGACAAAGGTTATGGCATACTTCCTTGGCTGATGGACCGGATAAAGGGAAAAAACATAGTCCAACAACTTAGAACCATCATACTGTGCCCCATTCCAACGCACATTGGCCTTTGCATAGTAGCGCTGATAGAACGCATAGGCCTGTTGGCACGAAAGGCGGATAGACACTACATATTCCACGCTGATATCCCCTTCATACAGGCCTTTGGAGAAATAGAGCCCCATAATGCGCGAACCGGGAGGCAAAACGAGGGGTGGTTTCAGGCGACGGCTTCCTAGCTGAGAGATAACGAGGGGCTGGCCTGGTGCGGGGTTTGTTGGCACAACACGTAACAACCATGGCGATGTAGAAGGGGGAAGAGAGGAAGGAGAAGAGTTAGGTCTAAATAGAGTGAAGGGAGGATGACAAGCGCCAAGAAGGAGGAGCAGGGCGGTTGGCATCCCTCCTTTCAGAAAACATCGAAACGCATGATATTGTGCAAACATTGGCATATCTCCTCGCTGACTTTGCAACACTACTGGAAGGCATGGGGCTCCGCGAACTACAACCCCTTCCCATCCAGCAGCCTTCGTGCAGAGCGGTAGGGGCTCGAACTTTCCCGATTGTCGCCTGTTCATGACCGTCTACTATCACCCTGCGTTGTCTCCTACCTCCTAAGGCTCCTATTAAGGATCGTTTTGGTGGCTTCTGCCCCTTACAGGCTCACTGAGTCCGCTCTTAGGAGGTCTGGTGTTGCTCCTCTAACGTCTCCGAAGGGTTTGTCACACTCCTCAGCAGATTTTCTGCAGGTGTGGGGTGCGAAACCGGGCGTAACAGATGCTCTGAGGTCAACGTACCTGCTCGCAAAAGCGTCTGTGAATTGGTCAGCTCCCTGATAACATCCAAACATTGTTGAGCCTCTTGGGCTACCTCCGCATGATATCCCAGAGCGGTCTTGCCCTGCACCAACGCTTCCATCACCGGCGCATCGCTGGGAACTACAAGGGGCCGATATGACCGCAGGAAAGCATAGAGGAACTCTGGATCTGTTTCACTGCGGAGCAGCTTGTGAAGTAAGCGTCGCGTTTTTTCGTCAATTTTGCGGACATCGTCGGAAGAATAGGTGGCAAGCACTCTGAGCACCAATGCTTTGTACACGGCCAGCCGTGTTTCAGGATGGTGGTATGACCCCGGTAAATCAATAGAGGACTTTCGCGACCTCTTCATACGGAATATCTCTTTGACGAGCGAGGACAAATGAAAGACGTCACGTTGATACCCGTAGGAGCGAAGAGGATAAGCTGTGAATTCCCACAAGAGCACCAAGGATGCCCATAAAAGAAACAAATAGAGACCGACGAAACTGCCTATAACGCTTAAATTGAAGTTGTGGGTGTAGAGCGTAACTAACCACATGATTCCCATGAGAATTAGAACAGCAAAACTGGCAATCAGCAGATAGAACTTAGGGTTGCCATGATTTCGGTCTTGAGGGATAGGGCGATCGCGTTTTAGATGGTTGAGGAGGTGGCTCTTTAGCTGCTGCGCCTCCTCCGACTGCGCTGGCAACGAGAACCAACCTTTTGTGGTAAGAATAAGCAGGGTTGGTTCGTTTTTGCTTCCTATGGTGCGCTCCACCACATCCAGAACCTCATCCCATGATAGCCTCACTTTGGAGAATGGGCGCTCAATGCACAGTCCACCCTGCCACACACTGATCTCCCCACGNNCCATGAGTTGATAAAGTAGCCTGCTAGCCAGAGTATACATGTTACAGTTATAGAAACTACTGTACAAAATATTAAGACAAAGTGGAGATACCAGACACCAAAATTATGCAGAGATAGAGATTGCAAGCTAACCCGGGTCAGAAAACGATAGAACTCCCAAACAACGAAAAGAACGAACAACGGAAATAAACCCAGAGAGAAACCCAGAGCATGCCGCCCAGGGCTGCCCTTTCTGTTTAGCCACTTTATCCAAAATAGTTTTTTTCCTAGCTGAGGGGCCTTTGTGGAACCTCTTGGTTTAATGGCCTGGAGCCTCGTAATCAGTTGTTGCCATAGTTTCATCCGTCCAACCTCCTAGCCAATAGACGAGGAGTAGGAGAAGGCGGGCTTAACCTTCTGCGAGCTCCTCAGCACCGCACACGACTTCAATTCGCTCTCCCTGTTCGTAAGAGCCTCGGAATGGCTACAAGCACGGCGGCTATAGAAAGGTTATAAAAAAAGAGCCACAAATGGACGGCTCACTTATAAGCACAAGTATAACATGCAAAGTGCATTGTTCGCAACAGGGGAGTGAGCAATGAAAAAACTTTTTGTGGTGCTTCGAGGGATTGAGATAGAGGACGGTGGCTGTTAGCGGGTGCTAGTGCACAGCAGGGGCACTAGCACCCAGAGATACGAGAGAGCGCTGCCAAGGGTAGGCATAAAATGGCGCTACGACGTCCTCTCGTTAGGAGAAACGGACGTGATGGCCTGCACGCATCGGTGGCACAGCTGCGGATGCTCCGGGTGCGTACCTACTTCCGGTAACACGAGCCAGCAGCGGGCGCATTTTTGCCCCGGCGCTGGTTCCACCTCCACTTCTAAACACTCGCTCGGCTCCTTATCGTCCATCGCCTCGAGCCCCACCTGCGATACAATGAAGAGGGAGGGCAGAGCAGCCTTTCTCTCCGCTAGGATCGGGTAGTAGGTGGCACCGGCACGTAGTTTGACAAGGGTCTCCAGCGGATTGGTGATCTTTCCACTCTGTTTTGCTGCCTCTAGCCCGGCCAACACGGTGTCGCGCACCTCCAAGAGCCGTGTATAGGTTGCCAGCAGGGCCTCGTCTACAGAACCAGCCTCCGGAAAGTCGGCCAGGTGAATGCTTTCGGGCTTGTTTTCCATGCGTAGATGGTCCCACACCTCCTCCATGGTGTGAGGTAGGATGGGCGCCAAGACCATCGCGAGGGTCGA
The DNA here is from genome assembly GCF_000427095.1 of Chthonomonas calidirosea T49. Taxonomy (NCBI): domain Bacteria; kingdom Bacillati; phylum Armatimonadota; class Chthonomonadia; order Chthonomonadales; family Chthonomonadaceae; genus Chthonomonas; species Chthonomonas calidirosea. The sequence goes on along the minus strand of NC_021487.1, from coordinate 1,679,147 downwards.
AGCAAGCTGATGCAGAGCTGTTTGCGCCGAGCGACGTGCTGGCCAGGTTTTGCCGGAAGCGTAGAGCCTATCCTTGAGCACGTCGAGGTAGAAGGCGGAAAGATCTACGGTACAGAAATGGATAACCGTTTGATACACGCGATGAAAGGCGTACTGTTCATAGGCGCTGTGGCAGGCGGTCACCACCTGTGCCAGACGTGAGAGCGCCCAGCGGTCTAGCTCTTCCATCTGATCCAGGGGGATGGCGTCGGCTGTGGGATCGAAATCGTAAAGGTTGTTTACCAAGAAGCGGAAGGTGTTGCGAACGCGGCGATACATTTCGCTGACTTGAGCTAAGAGATGCTCACCGCAGCGGGTGTCCTCCATGAAGTCCTGGGAAACCACCCACCAGCGCACCACGTCGGCGCCATAGCGTTGCACGACCTCCATGGGGTCAACCACGTTGCCCTTGCTTTTGTGCATCGCCTCGCCGTTCTCATCCAGGGTCCAGCCGTTGGTGACAACGGCGCGGTAGGGCGCCTGACCTTTTGTGGCCACGGCGATCATGAGAGAGGAGTTGAACCATCCTCGATGCTGGTCTCCACCTTCAAGGTAAAGCTCGGCGGGCCAATGCAGTTCCGGCCATTCATCGGATTCCAGAACGGCGCGGTGCGTGCAGCCCGAATCGAACCAAACGTCGAGCACGTCGGTCTCTTTCCGCAGTTGCTCTACGCCAGCTCCGCATTGGGGACAAGCGAAGTTTGAAGGCAGTATCTCGGCGGGGGTACGCTGGTACCAAGCGTCGGAGGTCTCACGACGCACGAGGTCGGCAACCGCACGAATGCTCTCTTTGGTGAGGATGGTTTCCCCACAAGCCTGGCAGTAGAAGGCGGGAATGCCTACTCCCCAGCTGCGTTGGCGTGACAAGCACCAGTCGGGGCGATTGGCCACCATGCTGGTAATACGGTTGATGCTCTCTTTGGGGTACCAGACCACCTTTTGAATGGCTTCGAGAGCTTTTTGACGGAAGCCGTTATGGTCTATGTTCATAAACCATTGAATCGTTGCACGAAAGATAAGAGGGCTATGGCATCGCCAGCAGTGCGGGTAGGAGTGTTCGTATTTTCCAGCGCTCATGAGGTGGCCGGCGTGCCGCAGCGCCTCGATAACCGCAAGGTTTGCGGGTGCTTCCGCCTCGCCCGGCTCCGGCACCACGCGTAGGCCGGCGAAGGAGCGGCCGGCATACTCTCCGGCCTCGTGAGTGTAGCGCCCAGACGGGTCTACGGGGTTTAGCACCTCGAGGCCGTACTGCTTCCCCGTTTCAAAGTCCTCCTTACCATGTCCGGGAGCGGTATGAACGATGCCGGTGCCGGCATCCATGGTGACGTAGTTGGCGAGCACCACAGGAGAGGGTCTGTCGAACAGAGGGTGGGTTGCCACAAGCCCCACCAGTTCAGAGCCACGAAGCGTTTTAACGAGGGTGAACTCGGCAGCATGGAGGAGCCCCATGGTGGTTTCCAAAAGAGGCTGCGCGACGAGGTAAAAGGCGCGTTCCGCTCCCATCTCGGCGGAGACCACGGCATACTCCGCATCGGGGTGCACGGCGAGCGCGAGGTTGGCGGGAATGGTCCAGGGGGTTGTTGTCCAGATTAAAATGTAGGCGGGATGATCGTTTTGGGTGGGGAACACGCCATTTGGGTCTTCACGAACGGGAAAGCGCACATAGATGCTGTGGGAGACGTGCGGCTCGTACTCCACCTCTGCATCGGCGAGGGCGGTTTCGCAGACGGCGCACCAGAGCACCGGCTTAAGTCCGCGGTAGATATACCCCTGTTCGACGAGCTCTCCAAACACCTCCACGAGCTTGGCCTCGAATTTAGCCTCCATAGTGAGGTAGGGGTGATCCCAGTCGCCTCGGACGCCGAGGCGTTTAAACTGCTCTCGTTGGACGTTAATCCAGTGTTGAGCATATTCACGGCAGGCGCGTCGGAGGGCGAGGCGGTCGGTTTCGGGGCGTTCGGCACCGTTCGTCTGGGCCTCCTCACGAAAGCGTCGTGCCACGGCGTTTTCGATGGGCATGCCGTGGTTATCCCAACCGGGGACGTAGGGGGCGCGATAGCCGTCCATGGAGCGGAAGCGTGTGGTGATGTCTTTGGCGATCTTGTTGAGCGCGTGGCCGAGATGGATATTCCCGTTGGAGTAGGGAGGCCCGTCGTGCAGCACGAAGGTCCCTTTTGGTGCCGGCTTCTGCAGGCTTTTGGCGTAGATGCGTTGTTCGGCCCAGCGGCGCTGGAACTCCGGCTCTCTCGTGGGCAGGTTGCCTCGTTGAGGGAAGGCCCCTGGGTCGCGGTCGCTAAGAGTTATATTCAGTGTTTTTCGGTAGTCGTGTTGGTTTTGGGCATCGGAATGGGCTGGCATCTCTATTTTCTCCAAGGTTAGGCAAATTTGGGAGGGCATAAAAAAGGCGCCGCCTTATTGCGAAGGGGCGCAACGAGGCGACGCCGGAGAGCGGGCAGGCTTTCAAGGAACCGGCGTCGCCTGCTTAATCTCGATGATGAGCGCGTGCGAGACCACTATAGGTTGCTCGCTGCTCGCGAGAGAAGAGCGAATAAGAAAACGCATAGAATGGCACCTGGAACTTCGGAGCTGAAACAACTCCGAAGCGTCACTTTATTATACCCTTTACTACGCAGAGAAACGCCCCCTTTGCGCCAAGCGAATGGACTTCGTTATCCGGGAACGGTTACCCAAGAGGGAAGAATCGTGCTATACTTAGCCATATCGCAAGGAGTAGAAGCCGATGTCCTCTTCAACAACCGAAACGACCTCACCGCAGGGTTTTTCCTTAGAAGGGGAAGCCTACGTAGAAGCCATCATCGAGCGTTATCGGCAGTACGTCAATCCTGGTTTGGCCCGGCTGATGCAGTTTGGGGGCTTTGGGGACGTGGAGGTCTCTGCCGAAGGGTGTGTGCTCACAACGGCCACGGGGGCGCAGTATTTGGACTTTCTCGGCGGTTACGGCGTGTTTTCTGTGGGGCACCGTCACCCGAAAGTTGTGGAGGCGGTTCATCGTCAGTTGGATCGGCTGCCCCTGTCGGCCCGCACCTTTTTCTGTGAAGCGCAGGCGTTGCTAGCGGAACGCCTTGCCCAGCTAACGCCGGGCGCGTTGCAGTTCACTTTTTTCTCCAACAGTGGCACCGAGGCGGTGGAGGCCGCATTGAAGATGGCACGGGTGGCCACGGGCCGCACGCAGTTTGTAAGCACGGAAGGCTCTTATCATGGTAAGAGCATGGGGAGCCTGTCGGTAACGGGCAGGGAGAAGTATCGCAAGCCCTTCGAACCTCTCGTGCCTGGGGTAACCTTTGTGCCCTACAACGACGTCGAGGCGCTTGCGGAGGCGGTCTCTTCGCAGACGGCGGCGGTGATTTTGGAGGCGATTCAGGGCGAGGGAGGCATTATTCCTGCCAAGCCGGGCTATTTAACGGCGGCTCGCGAGATCTGCGACCGGCACGGCGCGCTGCTGATAGTGGATGAGGTGCAGACCGGTTTAGGGCGGACGGGCGCTCTCTTCGGGGTTGACCATGAGGGCGTTTGCCCAGATATTATGACCTTGGCCAAAGCCCTTGGAGGGGGGGTAATGCCCATAGGGGCCACAATCGCCACTGCGCCGATTTGGGAGCGGATTTTCGGTGAGAATCCGCTGCTGCATACCTCCACGTTTGGCGGCAATCCCCTTGCATGTGCGGCGGGATTGGCGACTTTGGAGGTGATTCAGGAGGAGAAGTTGGTGCAGAGGGCGGCCGAGCGCGGAGAGCAGCTTTTGGCCGGGCTACGTGCCGTTCAGCAAGAGGCCGGTGGGGCGATTGTGGAGGTGCGTGGCCGCGGGCTGATGATAGGGGTGGAGTTCGCTGTGAAGGATGTTGCGGAACTCACCATTAACGGCATGGCGAGGCGCGGGGTGATCGCGGCCTACACGCTCAATAACCCGAAGGTGATACGACTTGAGCCTCCGCTGATCGTGACGGCCGATCAGGTAGATACCGCCCTTCGTGCGTTTCGCGAGGCCGCATTAGAGGCGATTTCACTGCTAGAAGGATTGGAGGAGAGCGTTGAGTAGAGGGAGGATACAGGCTGCAGGGCGCTGTGCGTTGGGTCTACTTTTGCTTGGCCTGGCGCTAGCCGGCTGTTCCAAAGAGACCCCAACGAGCGGCGGAACCTCTTCGATGGTGCAAGGGGGAAAGCCCAAGATCGTTTTTGTGTTTAAGGTGGGAGGCATCTCTTATAGTGACGCTTGTAAGGCGGGAGCCGAGCAGGCAAATAACGACCCGCAGATAGATGCCACCGTGGAGTACGAGGCTCCCGACCAAGCCTCGGCAGGCAAACAGGCCGAGATTATTGACCAGGCACGGGTAGGGGGCGCCAACGCGATCGTGGTATCGCCGGACGATGCTCAGGCCGTTGTGCCTGCTTTGGACAAGGCGGCGGACGCCGGTATTCAGACGTTCACTTGGGATTCGGATGCCCCAGCCAGCAAACGGAAGTTCTATGTGGCCGCGGTAGACGACGTGCAGATCGGCGTTGAGATTGCAGATGCGCTGGCCAAGGCGATCGGTGGGAAGGGCAAGGTGCTGATCTTCAGCGGCCAACGTACGGCGCAGAACTTGAACAAGCACGTGGAGGGGATGCTGGAGGGGTTTAAGAAATACCCAGGTATTACGGTGGCTCAACCGATCTACTACAACGACGATGACAAGACCAAGGCGGTGGCTTTGGCGGTGCAGGCGCTGCAGGCCAACCCAGATGCGGTTGGGATCGCTTGCGCAAACTCGGTGAGCCCCCCTGCTGCCGGTGAGGCCTTAAGGAAGCTGGGACGTGTAGGTAAAGTAAAGGTGTGGGGACTGGCTTTGCCTAGCGAAACGCGAACCTATTTGAAAGACGGCTCCGTGACCGGGCTTTACTTGTGGGACCCAACGAAGCTGACCTACTACACGGCCTATCTCGTTCGCCAGGCACTGAAGGGCGACATGCCGAAAGACGGCGAGAAGCTGCCTGGCCTTGCGCAGCCGATCAGGGTGAACGGGCCCATCGTCACATTGCCGTTGCGCATTACCATTACCAAAGACAACGTGGATCAGTTCCACTTTTAGAAAGGCGTGTGGAGGAAGTAAGCGACTATGGAGATGGGAATCGTCGGTTTGGGGAAGATGGGCGGCAATATGGCCGAAAGGCTTATCCGCCGGGGACACCGCATTGTGGGCAGCGACCCCAACGAGGCCGCTCGGCAGCGCTTAAGTGCCCTGCAAGGAGTGGCGGTTAGCAACGTGAAAGATCTGATAGACCGGTTGGAGCAGACGCCAAAGGTGGTGTGGAGCATGGTACCTGCGGGCGAGATAACCGACAACGTTATAACAGAGGCGGCACAGCACCTTCGCCCAGGCGACATTGTGATAGACGGAGGCAACTCACGCTATACCGATTCGCAGCGCCACTACGCGTTCCTCAAGGAAAAGGGCATTCGCTTCCTTGATGCGGGCACTTCCGGTGGCATTTGGGGGCTCCAGGAGGGGTACTGCCTGATGGTGGGAGGCGACCCAGACACCTTTCAGGCGGTTGAACCTCTTTTGCGCGACCTAGCGCCGGAGGGCGGGCTGCTACACACGGGCCCTGCCGGTTCGGGCCACTATGTGAAGATGGTGCACAACGGCATTGAGTACGCTCTAATGCAGGCGTATGCAGAGGGTTTCGAGATACTGAAAGCTTCGCCCTACCCCAATCTCGATCTCGAAGCCATCTGTAATCTTTGGCAGCATGGCAGTGTGGTACGATCGTGGCTGCTGGAGCTGGCCGCCCGGGCCTTTCATCAGGACCCCAATTTAGAGAAGATCGAAGGCTACGTCGAGGATTCGGGAGAAGGGCGCTGGACGGTGATGGAGTCGATAGAGCACGCGGTGCCGGCACCGGTTATCGCCCTCTCGCTGTACATGCGATTTCGCTCGCGTCAGCCCGATAGTTTTAGCGCCAAGGTGCTGGCGGCCTTGCGGAATCAGTTCGGAGGACACCCGGTGCACCTGGCAGACAAGCACGATTAGGAGGCTTACCGATGGCACGAATCGCGCATTTAGGCTGGGCTTGCGGCGGGGCCCTACTAACTCTTGCCGCTCTTCATGGGCATAGCGCCCCACCAGAGCCGAAAACGCTGGTGGCCGAGCAGTTCCGTCTGGTGGATGCGAAAGGCAACACGCGTGCCGTTTTGAGCTGCGCACCAGACGGCAGTCCGAGCCTGCTGTTCGAGGACGCTCAGGGACATGAACGGGCTCAGGTGGGCATGAAGGGTGGGAGCTCCGTCGTCAATCTCGATGATGGAGATGGGAAAACGCGTGTACAGCTGCTCGTGGAGGAGGACGGTTCGTTGGGTCTTGCCCTGCACGATTCCCAGGGGCATGCCCGTGTAACGCTCAGTTTGGCACCGGACGGCAGTCCCACGTTGGCGTTACGAGATAAGACCGGTGTGCCTCGAGCCTCTCTCGAAATCTTTAAGGGGAAGCCTTATTTCAACCTTTCCGACGATCAGTCGCGTGCGGCTGCGGCCATGCTGATTGGGGTAACGAATGAGCCGACCATTCTGCTGCGCGACAAGGATGGCAAGCCGCTTTGGGGGGCGCCCTAACGCTTTCATAGACACACGGAATCGCATTTTTTAATAAGCACTCGTAGAAAGTAGGACGATGTCATCTGACGTAACGAACCCCTGTGCTCTTGTGCTTTTCGGATCGACTGGCGACCTAACGCGGCGGAAGATTATGCCGGCGCTTTACAGCCTGGCCAAGCAGAAGCTTCTGCCGCCGGCCTTCGCCATTATCGCCTTTGCGCGTCGAGATAAAGACGACGCGACCTATCGGGAGGACGTGCGTGCCGCCATTCGTGAGTTCGCGCCCTCCTTGCAGCCGGAAGGGCCGGAGTGGGAGGCCTTTGCGCAGAATATCTTCTATCTTCGCTCCACTCTCGACGATAGCGAGGGCTACCACCGATTGGCGAACCTGCTAGATACGTTAGACCAGGAGCGCCAGCTTGGCGGCAATCGTCTTTTCTATTTGGCGACGCCTCCTGAGAACTTTCTGGAGATTATCGATCATCTCGGACGAGCGGGCTTAAACCGCCAGAAGACCCCGCAATCGTGGACGCGCATCGTCGTGGAAAAGCCGTTCGGTTACGATTTAGCCTCAGCCCGACAACTTAACGCCGAGCTGCGAGCGCGTTTTCGCGAGGAGCAGATCTATCGGATTGATCACTATTTGGGCAAAGAGGCGGTTCAGAATATTTTGGTACTGCGGTTTGCTAACCACATCTTCGAGCCGCTTTTCAACAAGAACTATATTGACCATGTGCAGATCATCGTGGCCGAGACGATAGGGGTTGAAGGGCGTGGAAACTACTTCGATAAGTCGGGCATCACGCGCGACATCATTCAGAACCATGCGCTTCAGGTATTGACGTTGGTGGCGATGGAGCCGCCTATCTCTTTGCATGCCGACGCTATCCGCGATGAGAAGGTAAAGACGCTCCGTTCCTTGCGGCCGTTTTCGCAGGAGGATGTGGCGCAGAGGACGGTGCGGGGCCAGTACGGGCCGGGGAAGCTCGTGATAGATGGCAAAGAGGTGGAGGTGCCGGGCTATCGGGAGGAGGAGGGGGTGGACCCCAAATCCACCACGGAGACGTTTGCGGCCATCCACTTTGCTTTGGAGAACTGGCGCTGGGCCGGGGTTCCTTTTTATGTTTTGGCCGGCAAACGGTTGCCAAAGCGCGTTACCGAGGTTCAAATACAGTTTAAAGCCGTGCCGGATGTGCTTTTTGCCCGCACGGCTGCGGAGGGGCTGCGCCCTAATCGCCTGGTCATCCGCATTCAGCCGGACGAGGGGGCCTTCTTCGAGGTGTGCAGCAAGGTGCCCGGCCCCGGTTTAAAAATTCAGACCGTACAGATGGATTTTAAGTACGGCTCGGCCTTTAATGTGCCGGTGCACGACGCCTATGAGCGCCTTTTATTAGATGCCATTCGTGGCGACGCCAGCCTGTTTGCTCGCGGCGACGAGGTGGAGGCGGCCTGGGAGGTGGTCACACCCATTTTAGAGGCTTGGGAGCACCTTACGTGCCCCGTCTTCCCAAACTATCCGGCAGGGACTTGGGGGCCGAAGGCGGCTGCCGATCTGCTGCGCGAAGGACAGGTATGGCGTATGCCGCAGTAGGTGATGGAGGATTTGAAGATATATGGGAGAAGAGACCGACAACAGGTTCGCTGAGATGAGCTCGGACGAGGGGAGTGGAACGAAAGCAGAGCGTTTACAGCTTGTTGCCGCCCGCGCAGCCACCTGCACCGCGTGCGATTTGGCGGCCACACGGACTCAGGTCGTGTTTGGCGATGGAAACCCAGAAGCCCCGTTGATGTTGGTGGGTGAGGCGCCCGGCATGCACGAAGACGCTACGGGTAAACCGTTTGTCGGGCGGGCAGGCGTGCTGTTAGATGCTTGCTTGCGCGAGAACAGCATCTCTCGGAAGCATATCTACATTACCAACCTGGTGCGGTGCCGCCCTTTTACCACCGAAAGTGGGGCGGCAAGAAATCGCCCACCGACGCAAGAGGAGATCAATGCGTGCCGACCTTGGTTAGAGCAGACGATAGATATTATTCAACCTTTGGTGATCCTCTGTTTAGGGGCACCTGCGGCCAACGTTTTGATCCATAAAGGCTTCAAAATGAGCCAGGAGCGAGGCCAGTGGTTTGAGGGGCGTTATGCGCGTTATGTGGCCGCTACATGGCATCCAGCCTATATTTTGCGCCTTCAGGGAGATGCCTACGAGGCCGCTCGGCGGGAGTTGGTGGCCGACATTGCGGCCGCACGCCAAAAAGTGATCGAGGCCAAGCGTGAACCCAAGCTAACGCTGTTTTAACGTGCTGGCCGTTTAGCCAAAGAGATCCAGCTCTCCTTGAAGGGCCTGAAGAGAATCCTTAGGAGAGGGGATACATTTGTCAAAATCTTGCGGGGATGGGAAGGCCTCTTCGAGGCGGCGTGCAAACTTGTAGAGCTTGTCAATGTAGTAGGCGATGTTCTCGTCGTTTTGGTACTCTTCTAGGCGCCCGAGCCGACCATCTGCGCGTTCGTAGACCCACACGTAGTCTCCTATCGGCACGCCTTTGGCGACCTCCGCCGAGCGAGTCTTGAGCTCGCTTTGGAACGTCTTGGGGGTCACACGTTCGCGCCTTGCCAAGTCCCGGATGGGGATTTCGCGGTTCAGCAGGCGTTGTCTGGTCTCTTCATAGAGCTGGCAGAGGCTCTGGATATCGCCATCGAGCAGATAGGCCACGGCTTTTTCGAGGAACTGGCGGCCATAGTTTTCATCGGCGCGCGAGCGCAAGGAGGCGCCTTTAAGAATGCGGGTGCCATCGTAGCAGGCAAGCGCGTAGTTTTTCGTTTTTAAGGAGAGCATGGCGGCATAGCGGCCATCGAAGGCCAATCGAATGCCTTGGGGAAGCGTGGCACCGATTTGCGCTACGTAGGCGCGCTCGGCCTCTTCTCCTTCGACGCCTTCAGGCGGTACGAAGTAGACGCCATCGGTATCCACCTCGATCACACGGCTGCCTGTCGCTTCAAGGGACTGCACGAGGGATTGGACGAGCTTGCGTCCCTCTTCCGTCACGCGGCGTGCAGCGTCGTAATCGTTGAAGTTAAAAGGGCCTCCCAAATAGCCATAGAACGAGTTGATCAGTACTTTGAGGGAGGCCTGTAGGCCATCCCAATAGGCAAACTCGGTGGAGGGCTTTTGGGTTTCGGCGGCCTTTCGTTTGGCTTCAAGACGGCGTTCAGTTAGGAATCGCAGGGCAGGCAAAAAGATGCCCAACGTGTCGGAGGCCGGCGCGATGGAGTAGGTGAGCATGAGGCTGGGGTAGAGGCTTTCCACGTCGGCCTTTACCACACGGCGCAGCACCCCTCGCGCGCGCACCTCCACATACCCGCCCTCATAGGGTTGGGAGGGCTGTGGGAAGGGAATGGCTCTCCCTTCGTGAAGATAGGCTCGTAGGAAGATGGAGTTGATCTTCTCGCCGTTACCCGAAGCCACCACCTGCCCGTAGTTATCGGGAACCATTTGGGTTTGGTAGAACTCGACGGGGGTGATGATGGAGGCCAGGCGCTCCACCTCTTCCACGTCTTGGAGGGCATAGCGCAGCACCGTGTCGGCCTGTTGTTTGTAGAGGCGCAGCATATCCTGACGGGGCAGCTCGACGCGGTCTTCCGAGGCGATACCAAAATGGCGGGCGCACTCTTTTAGGCCGTAGCTCACGAGCGATTGACGGCCCCAGTCGAAACGCTGTACGACGAGGTAGGTGTCTACCACATGCCGGCCGAAGAGGTAGACCGGGCGAAATGGCCGTGTGGTGCCGCCGATGGCGTAGTTGCGTTCGCCAGCGCGCCAAGGCTCCGAGCCATCACGCCCTAAGGACAGTTTGACCCCAAGCGCTTTCGCTCTCTCGATCAGGTAGGGAAAGTCGAAACCGAGAATGTTGTGGCCCTCGAGCACGTCGGGGTCACGTTCGGCGACAATGGCGACAAACTGCTCCAAGATGGAAACCTCGTCACCTTCCAACACCGTTTTGAAGCCGGTGTTATCGGAGATGGCGATCAGCAGAATACGGCTATCGGGAGCGGTGGGACTAAGCCCTGTGGTCTCCAGATCGAACTGCATGCGGCGTATGTCTTCAAAGGCCATCCCTTTAAAGAGGGTTTTCCCGAGGCGGGTCAGCGCCATGCGGGCGTCGCTGTTGCAGGCCAAGTGCTCGACATGGTGCTCGCGCAGCCGAAGGCGGGCATCACGATAGCTCATAAGGTCATCGAAGAGGGCTAGAATGCGGTAGCCTTTCCTGGAAGTCTCGTCAAGGCCGACGTCCTTCCCATCGGTATCGAGAGCGATGCGCTCGGCGATGGGGATTTGGAATGGCGGCTCTTCTTCCAGGAGAAGCCAGGGCCGAAAGGGGACCGTGCGGCAGATCACCTCATCGGTTTCGGTACGGCGATAGATGGCAAGCGTGGTATCTTTTGTAACGGTCTCCACGGCTACAATGCGCGTTTCGGGGTCCCATCCGTAGAGTATCTCTTCGGCCTGCATGTTGGTGTTTTTCTTCTTTGTGGAGGATCTACGGAAGATTATACCTATTCTTGTCTTGTCGCTACCGACACCTAGTAGAAGAGGCGCTAAGGTAGAATGTTGTACGTGGGATAGAAAGAGAAAGGTAGAAGCACGGTTGACCCAACCAGCGATCTTGGTGTGCCCAAACGCTTTCAAGGGAAGTTTAACGGCCAGTGAGGCCTCTCACGCCATGGCGGAAGGGATAAAGGAGGTTCTTGGGGACGCGGTGCCACTGGTTCTGCTGCCCTTAGCGGATGGTGGTGACGGTACACTCGAAACGCTTGTAGAGGCCACCGGTGGGACGATCTATCGGGCGTGGGTGCACGATCCGCTCTATCGCCCTGTGGAGGCGTCGTGGGGACGGTTGGGTGGAGAGAAGAAAGAGTTTGCCGTCATTGAGATGGCAAAGGCGTCGGGCTTGTGCCTTTTGAAGCCAGAGGAGCGCGACCCGTTGCATGCCACCACCTACGGTACCGGCGAGCTGATGTTAGAGGCGGTGCGAGCTGGGTGCAAGAAGCTGCTGATTGGCATTGGGGGAAGCGCAACCAACGATGGAGGGGCCGGCATGGCGCAGGCCTTGGGGGCGCGATTGCTGGATGAAGAGGGAAAGGAGCTACCTTTTGGAGGGGCGGCTCTGCGACGTTTGCGGACGATAGACATCAGCCATTGGAAGCTCCCACCTGACGTCGAGGTGATCGTGGCCTGTGATGTGGATAACCCTCTGTGTGGGGAGCAAGGCGCTTCTGCGGTTTATGGGCCCCAAAAAGGGGCGACGGCGGAGATGGTGGCCGTGTTGGACGCAGCGCTTGCCCACTATGCGACGATACTCCAAAGCGAACTGGGTATCGCGGTAGCCGATGTGCCTGGCGCCGGGGCGGCAGGCGGATTGGGGGCAGGCCTGCTGGCCTTCTGTCGGGCAAAGCTGGTAGCGGGCGCTGACATGGTGCTGGATGTGCTCGACTTTGAGGCCCACTGCCGTAACAGCTGGATGGTGTTAACGGGCGAGGGCAAGCTAGATGAACAGACGCTGCATGGAAAGGCCGTGCTCCGTGTGGCGCGTCGGGCCGCACGACTTGGATTAGGCATTCCGGTGGTTGCCCTGGGAGGCGCGGTGGAGGCAGAGGCGGAGGAGGCCCTTTTTGCGGAGGGAGTGCATGCGGTTCTGCCTATTGTTGAGAGGGTCTGTACGTTGGAGGAAGCGATGAGCCAAGCGTATCCTCTTTTGAAGCGTGCCACGCGGCGCGCGCTTCGCTGGGTATTGATCGGACAAAAGGGATTGCCAACCTGCCAAGTGCGGGGACCTCTTTCCAGCAATTGAGGCCAAGACCATGGTGAAGAAGGGTTTTCTTGGTTTGCTTGTTGGCCTATTGGGCTTTTGCAGCGCTGCGAGGCTAGCGGCGCAGCCAATAACGGATGAGAGCGTGCCGACCTATCTGCTTCGTGTGACGAACGCGCTCTATACGCCGGTCGAGGTGAGTGTGGATGGCGGCAAAACCTTTTTGGTGATCGGGCGAGTGATCCGTTGCGCCACGATGGTTGCGGCCGACGACGCGGCGCGACAGACCGGTAAGGTCATACGAAGCGCCGACGCGGGGATTGCGATCTCTTTGGGAGGCGAGCGGGTTTTAAAGCTATTGCCGCAGCCGGCAGTTGCCAAAACGCATTGGGAACCGTGGGCGATCTACACAAATATCGCGGAGGGCAAAGCGTTATTTGGAGCGCTTGCTCCGCCGGTCGGCACCAAGGTGCTGTTGCCTCTCAGTGTGCTGAACACGGCTGTGGCCTACTCGCCGCAGATCGGCGATGTGTTCGAGTTTATGGTCGCTCGAAAGCCACCTCCCTCCTTCGAGCCGAGCGCGGCGTACGACAAACGTCTTAGTGATTGGATAACGGAGCTTACTCAGGAGATACAGGCGATGGCGCGCGACTATGCCGCAGGGGCGGTAGCGCGCGCCCAAAAAGAGCATCGGCTTATTGTCTCCGGTTTTCTTACATTACAGGCGAAGTTGCCCCAGGGTGAGCCAGACCCCATCGAGTTCGTAAGGTTTTTGGTAGACGGCACGGTGGTTCAGTTAACCAATGTGCCTCCGTTCGTGTACAAATGGGATACGCGCAGTGTGGCAGATGGGGAACATGTGGTGGAGATAGATGCGCTCGATAAGAATGGGAAGCTTATTACCCAAGCGAGCGCGCTTGTTGTCGTACAAAACCGCACGACAACCAGTTCAGCAACGCCCTAACTTGTTGTAAGCTGGTTTATTGGATTGGCGTTGTTTGTTGAGAGGGCGGTGTTGCGAGCTGCATGCTGCTTCCATGCGGAGCTATTTGGGAGAGCAAGCGATTTCCCCAAGAAGGGCGAAAGATTTTCGATCTATGTAGTGAGCATTGCTTTAGAAGGAGAGCAGCGTGGCGCGTGGCCGTAAACGAGACCCAATGAAGGAGCTGCAGTGGAGCTTGGAGCGGGTACATGAGATCCTGGAGGCGTGTGATAGCTGGCTGCGCGACCCACAGACGGGGCGCTACGATGTGTCACCCCGTGGGGAGGAGCTTTGGATACGTTTTCGCGAACAGGACCCCGAAACCGGTCGGACTCTTTGGAGACGTGCCACCCTTCAGCAGCTTTTAGACCGTTGTTGTGGCGAAGAGGCCGTTCAGACCCAGGTGGAGACCAACAAGATCGAGGACCCGCGCCGTCTGCTCTTAAGGGCGGCGCAGGAACTACGCCAAACGTTGAAGACCGGTGTGGAGCTTGCGGAACGCCTTACCGATGTGGCCGCGTTGGAGGCGTTTCAGGCGGCGATTCTAGAGGAGCTACGAGCCCTCGATGAGGCGACGGCGCACAGGGTTGCCGCCCGAATCCGTGATCGCCTCCTTCAAGAGCCGGTTGCAGCAGGCGCTGCACCCGTGGCTGCCTCCAACGCATCGCATCTCCTTGGCGACGTTCATCGAGAGGACGTTTCCCTGGCAGCTCGACCCCTGGCAGCGCCTTCTCTGCCGGCGGCTCGAACGGCTGCACGAGGAGCAAGGCGCAAGGCTGTTGATCCACGCGCCGCCTCAAGTGGGCAAGAGCGTGATCGTGAGCCAACGGCTTCCTGCCTGGATGCTGGCCCAAAAGCCGACCCTGCGCATTAAGTTGGCCTGTTACAACATTACCCATGCCACACGCTTCTCCAAAATCAACCTTCAGCTGCTACGGGATGGCGCTCTGCACGACCTCTTTCCGCCCGAGTGCCGCATTGTAGAGCCAGCTCAGCAGGGCATGTGGAGCACAGTGGCGCGGGCGGAGATGCGTGATGGCCAGCCAAGTTTCATGGCGCTGGGCCTGCGCACCGGCTTCGTGGGGCAGGGAGCGGATCTGTTGATCATTGACGATCCCTATGCCTCCCCACAAGAAGCCCTCTCCGCGGTGATAAGAGAGAGCGTATGGACATTTTGGAGCGCAGGGGCGAAGGTGCGTATAAGGCCGGAGACCAACGTGGTGGTGATGTTTCACCGGTACCACACGGAGGATTTGGCGGGGCGGTTGCTGGCGGAGGGCGGTTGGGAGCTGCTGCGTTTTAGCGCCATTTGCGATGGAGAAGAAGAGGACCCGATGGGGCGAGCGGTGGGGGAACGTCTAACGCATCGGCTGTCGGAGGCCTTTTTGGCGGAGCAGCAGCAAACGCCCTCTATCTGGTTTGGGCAGTTTCAGGGGCGTCCAATGCCCGTGGGAGGCGGCTTGATCAAGGGGGCCTATTTTCGCGTGATAGGCGAGGAGCAGGTGCCGCCGCTAAAGCAGGCCGTTATGGGGGTAGATTTGGCGGTCTCGGCCAAGACGAGCGCGGACTACACGGTGGTGTTTCCTTTGGGGGTGGATGCAGAGGGCATCTACTATCTGTTTTCTCCGGCGCGGGGGCAGTGGGAGCCGGGGGCCTCACGACGCGCAATCGCACAAAGGGCACGCTGTTTTGCCGCCCAACATCCGCTACGGCGCATTGGGGTGGAGAGTGTGGGGATGGCAGCGGGCCTAGTGAGCGAGATGCAGCGCGACGCGGTGTTCGCAGGTTTCAGTGTGGTTGGCGTAGCCCGCCAAACGGATAAGGTGGCGTTGGCCTCAGTGTGGATTCCTGTGGCGGAACAGGGCCGCATGGTGCTTGTGGAGGACGGTTCGGGCTGGATAAAAACGTTTATCGCCGAGGCTGAGAGCTTTCCGTTGGGGGCACATGACGACCAGGTGGATGCGGTGGGCATCGCGTTTCTCACCTTGCAGCAGGTGCCAGAGAAGGCGGTCTATGCGCCGCGTTGGGAGGGAGGCCGCCCGCGATGGTAGGGCGCTTTCGCCTCGTAGAGGGGCGCGATGTCGACACGGCGGTGCTAGAGAGAATGTGGGAGCTGTGATGAAGAGAGCGATATGGCAAAAGCAGAATCCGGAGTTCGTGGGTTCAGAGCGTTTTGCTTGGCAGGGGCGGCGAGTTTCCCAAGGGGCCGGGCAGGTGCTTTTCGGCAAGGGCGGGTTGGGCTATATTGCACGGCGCGGGGTTGACTTTGGCACCAGCATGGCCTTGCAATCGCTGGAGGGGGTCGCACGCCTGGCAGCTCAGCAGCCGTTGGAGCTGCTTTCTCTCTTGCCCGACTTGGTGCCAGAGGTGGGACTTGCTTTGTGGAATGGGGTGCATTTGGGGTGCAACGCGGAGACGGTACGGTTGAAGGCCCTAAAGCGCACCGCGTCGGGCAGTGTGGAGGAATCGGCCGAAGGAACGGCGTTGTTGGAGGCGTTGTGGCGGGACAACAATCCGGAAGTAGGCGGCTTTGAGGACGCGCTTGCCCAAAACTTTCAGATGCTGATGTTTGCGGGGATGTGCGCTGTGGAGGCGGTGCCGGCGTCGCGAGGCCAAGGCATCACGGCGGTCTATCCGGTCAATACGCTTACCCTGCGCTTTCGCCGTGATGACGATGGGGTTTTACGGCTTTATCAGCAGCAGATCGCCAACCCGAACGGGATGGGGCTATACTCGGCAGGGTTCGGTGGGTTGTTTGTGCCGATGCCGATGAATCGATTCTTCTACAGTCGGGTTGCGGGCCTGCCGGATGAGCCTTATGGCCGAGCTCCTTTTGGGGCTGCGCTCACGGTGGTGTTGGAGTGCTTGGCTTTTTGGCGCGATGTCATGCTGGCCTTTCACCGCATCGGAACCCCGAAATGGGATGTGGGCTTCGATTTTGAGATGTGGGCGAACCTGGCACGGGAGGTGGTGGGTTTAACCGATCCGCTGGAGATCAACGAATACGTGCAGGCGCGATTTCAGGAGGCGGTTCGTTTTTGGAACGACTTGAAAGCGGATGACGCCTTTTTTCACGATAAGAACACCGTGGTGAACGTGGCAGGCAGCCGCGAGGCTTGGCCTGACGTCGAGGGGTTATGGCAGATGTTGCGTTTGCGGTTGGTGCAGGCGTTAAAGCAGTTGCCTACGCTCATGGGTATTGTGGAAGGCTCCACTGAGACATGGAGCCGAGTGGAGTGGGACATCTATACGGCTGCTCTACGCACATTGGCACGCAAGGCTGCCGCGCCTTTGCAGCAGGCCGGGGCGCTCCATCTCCGTCTGCTTGGGCTGCCTTACTGGGTGGAGGTCGAAGTAGGGGAGTTGAAGAGTGTTACGCGTCTGATAGATGCTCAGGCGGAGGCCGTAGAGATCGCCAACGAAGCGCGGAAGCGAGACGAGGGGTGGCAAACCAACGAGACCGCTGCCGTTCGGGTAACGGGCAGCGGTCCGGTGGTTCCTCGTACTTGATGGGGCTTAAAGAGACGCAACCGACGAGTCGTTCGCACGAGGCAGGTTTTTCTTACGTTTTGCCCAGACCGTTGTCCCCCCCTAAAAACAGCAGGCCTGCCAGCGCAGCAAGGGAGCTGGTTTCGGGTGTGGCCGCGTGGGGAATCTGAAAGCCCTGTCCGTTCCAATGGAGCTCGAAGTTGGCTGGGCTGTTGTTGGTGCCCTGTAGACTGTTGGCAATGAGAGAGCCCCCGATATGCGCGTAGCCGCTTGTGGTGACGTTAGCCGACGTCGCCAAGAGATTCCCCTCGATGGATTGATCCAAAGAAAGGCTATTGGCCTGGTAGAAGTTGAACAGCAGATAGGAATGGATAGCATCGGTCGGTTGAGTAAATTGTTGGTTGTTGAATTCCACGATGCCGTTCCACTGAGGAGACGACCCGGCCACGTTAATAAGAATGGGGTGGGCTGGAAGGGAGCCTGAGAAGAGAATGTTAAGATAAGCCCCCGTAGAGAAGTTGTTGAACTGGGATTGGGTTAGATTATAGACATACAGCCCATTGACCGGAGTTGCTGAGGTGAAATTGAGGTCGTAGCGGTTGGCGTTGAAGCTAAACGTCGCGTTGGGGCTGTTGCCAAGGCTAGCAAGCTGGTTTTGTTGCGACGTGCTGTTGTTTTTTTACCGCGTTAAAGTCAATGCCGAGGGCGGTAGTGGAGTTCCCAACACCGCTAGAGATGTGGCCATTCGGATCGTTATCGTAGAGGCTGCCCGAAAGATTGCCGCCGATAACCCCATTGCCATGGTTGATGGCGGAGCTGGATGACGATACGTTACCGGCAACCACAAGTGAGTTCTTGCCGCTGTCATAGGTCGAGTCCCCAAGGCCCATGCTAGATACCGTAAGGTTACCGCCGATCGCGGCAAGCCCTTGCACGTCTGTGTTGGCCAGAGACCCATTGCTGAAAAGAAACAGGTTATAGTTCAGCGCCTGGTCGAGAGTTGTGGTCTGCGCCAACGCCAAAAGATGGGTACATAGACAAAACGCTGCCGTACCAACACAAAGAGCTATTTTGCGTAACAAAATCTCAACCTCCTTCAAAACTCGTTAAGGCAAGATACCTTAGAACAGAACGACAGATCGATTGAAAAATTACCGGTTTTTATCTCTAGCTTTAGAGACCGTAAGTGCTTGGATGAACTACGCTCAGCTAAAACGTTGACAAAGACCCGACGGTGAATCTTCATCACAGATCGTCCAACGACTTGCTGTGCCGCGTGGCTCTCTAATAGCGGCTAAGCATGATTCCCATGCTGCTAGCAAGGAGAATTCACCTTCTCGATATCATGCTCACCCTCTCTATTGGTGCTTGCGAAGTTGGTGTTCGCCGCAGGGTTAGGGCATTTTCTGATGCCTCAACCGTCTCGACGATCTGGGCAGCTGGGGTAGTGAAGGAAGCGGCTTTTCTAGTACGCGGCATTCGGTGCCTTACGTGACCTGCACAGTCAATTTGATCGTTGTCAGGAAAGCACTTTTTTAGGCAAAGGAAAAGATGGAAGGCGCATTCTTCTCTTGCCTTTCAGCAAGAGTCTCCTGCGCCGAATGCTTATGAAATGGGAATTAGCGATCTCGCTATTTCTTAAAAGCGATAGGTGAAAATCATGGGAAACGGTTGGTTAACGGAGGATGCCCTGTGGGCGTTGGAACCCCATGCGGAGGCGGCTGCCTCCGAGCCGCGGGTGTTGCAGGCAACGCTACCCGAGGAACAGAGGGCTGGTTTGCTGGAGACTGGGCCAGGTTTTCAAGTGCTTGAGGATGGCGTTGCGGTGCTCAATCTGGTGGGTCGGTTAACGAAGCAGGTGGTGGAGGGAGGATGTTCCACGCGTTGGGCGCGTTTTGCGGTAGGCCAAGCGTTCAGCGATCCGAAAGTGAGAGCTCTTCTGCTGCGCATCGATTCGCCGGGAGGGCAAGTGGCGGGCACGCATGACCTGGCGATGGCCCTCTGTCAATTCGCGCGGCGTAAGCCTTTAGCGGCCTACATCGAAGATATCGGGTGTAGTGCGGCCTACTGGATCGCTTGTGCTGCCGATGCCATCTACTGTAACCCAACGGCGACGGTGGGAGGGGTAGGGGCTTTGTTGGTGGTTACCGACAGCAGTCGCGCGTTAGAGCGGGCTGGCTTGCGGGTGCATGCGGTTGCTACCGGCCCACGCAAGCGGGTAGGAGCGCCAGGTCAGCCGCTTCTACCTGCCGATGTGCGCTATTTGGAGCGTTATGTGGGCACGGTGGGAGCGATATTTACCCGCTTTGTGCGGCAGCGACGGGCTCTTACTGAGCAGCAGCTGCAGCAGGTCGCGCGCGGAGGGCTTTTTGTAGGGCATCAGGCTGTGCAGGTGGGGTTGGTGGATGAGGTGCTTTCGTTTGAGGAGGCGTTGAAACGTTTACGCGCCCGCGCGCAGGTGCGGCAACGGATGGATAGAAGGGATGGAGAAAGGAGCGAGATGTCCATGCATTGGAAAGAGGGAGTGCGGCAGATTCTCTCCGCTTTGCGGCGAGGGCAGGAGGTGATGGCGAAGGCGGAGGAGCCTGCGAAGCAGCTAGAGGCCGTTTTGGAGATGGAGGAGGCCTTGTTGGATAGCGATGGGGTTCTTGGAGAGGAGACGACACAGCCGATAGAGGCTGTTAGTGAGCTCGACAGCGCGGTTGTGCAGCTGTTGCAGGAGCACGGCATCGTTTCAGCGTCAGACTTGCGACATCGGCTAGAGATGGCGAAGCTCGGCCTCGGTGCACTTGAGGAGGCACGGGCAGAGGCAAAAAGAGCGGCCATACGTCTTTATGGCGCGGAGAGCGGAACGACCATAGGCGCGCAGGTGGATTTCGAGCCGATCGAGGTTGTGAGAGCCAAAGCGCTCGCCTGGAATCTGGAGGCCGATGCAAGGTTTGGTGTGGAGGCTGCGGGTGGAGGCCGGCGAGTGTCAGCACCCTGCCTCCTTCCAGGCCCCGCTGAAGAGCGGGGAGCAACCAGCGCTTGGGAACGGCTATCGGAAGCGCAGCGAGCCATGGCCATTAAGATGGGGTTTACCACGCCGGAGAAACAGGAGGCGTTTGCGGAGAACCTGTTAGCGGCGAGAGAATAGAGAGCACGATTTTTAACAAGAGGAGACGTTTAGGATGGCAGCATCTACAGGGCCGCGCGAGGCTCAAAGGAAACCGGGGCAGATCGTGGCCTACAAAATGGGCGCGGTGCGCATCAACAAGGGAACGTTGGTGGTGGCTTATAATGCCGACGGATACGCCTACCCAGCAAGGGCGGGTGCGGCAGTTACCGCCGATAACTTTTTGGGCGTCGCGTACGAGACCATAGATAACAGCGGAGGACCAGCGGGGGCACAGAGCATTCGCGTACAGAAGACGGGCACCTATGTGTTCGCGCTGTCCTCTGCCTCACAAAATTTGGTAGGAGATGCCATCTACGCGCTCGACGATCAGACGCTGACGACAAACGCCACCAACGGCTCCAACCCAAACACGTTGGTGGGCTATGTGGTTGGGGTGGAGGATGCGAACGACGTTCGCATTCGCATTGATGTCGCGGTTCGCTAGAGGCAATCTCTCCTGTTAAGTTGCTTGTTGCATTGGATGGACTTTTGAAGGAGTGAAACGATATGGCCATTGTGACATCCGACCTGCTTTTGTTAACGCAGGCGGGGATCAAAACGGAGTTTAACAACGCCTATTTGGAGGCCAACGAAAAGGCGGATTGGCGCCAGATCGCCACGGAGCTGCCGACGACCCTGCCCATTCAGCGTTACGCCTGGCTTGGTCGTGGAGCGGTTATGCAGCCGTTTGCCGATGAGATAAAAGAGCAGGCGCTTCGAGAAGATACCTATCAGCTGGCCGATATTCTCTACAAGGGTGCTTTGGTGATTGATAGGCGCATGATCGAGGACGATCAGTACGGCCTGATCATGCTTCGGGTTCGGGAGCTGGCTCAGGAGCCGGTGCGGCACTGGAATCAGCTGGCGTTTCAGGGGTTGGTAGCTGGGTTTTCGCAGCTTTGCTATGATGGGCAGTACTTCTTCAATGCGAATCATCAGGAAGGAAGCAGCCCTATTCAGAGCAACATCACCACCGCGCCTCTCAGCGATGCGTCTTTAGAGGCCGCCGCAACCGCGATGATGAGCTTTGTAGATGACAAGGGCATTCCGATGCATGTGGTGCCCGACACATTGGTGGTGGGGCCGCTGTTGGCGCGGCGCGCATGGAACCTTGTGGCTCAGGACATCGTGTACCAGCCTGGCGAGGTGGGCACGGCTGGGGTGCCCTCTACCCCCTATCGCAACTACTTTAATGGCCGCTATAAGCTGGTGATCAATCCCTACATTTCAGGCTATCAATGGTTCTTGCTGGACTGCAGTCGCGAGGTGAAACCCATTGTTATCCAGAATCGCAGCGACGTGCCGATCACGCTCGAAACCGACATGGACATGCCGGAGGCCCGCATTCGCGAGCGCTACCATTTCACCGTGCGGGGGCGCTACGTGCAGGGCTATGGACTTTGGCAGCTTGCTTACGGTTCCAATGCCACCGCATAGCTTTTTGGAAGGAGGGGAGGAGAGATGTATGCTGTGCGATGTCGAGGACAAGGGCGGGGCTTTCGTGTGGAGGGGGTGCTGTACCCCTGCCAAAAATGGCTGTTGGTTTCGCAGATAAGTGAGGCCGTTTGCGCTGAACCGATGTTGGAGGTGCAGACCGTTGCAGGGCCGGAAGACCCTAAGCTTGCCCCCTTCCCCGCAGCTTTTCCGGACGGCAGCGAGCGACGGTTGCCTACGTTTGAGGAGATGGCGAGGGAGTGGGAGCGGCTTAAAGGCCGGGTAGATGCTTTGGAAAAGCAGGTGCTGGCGGGCTCGTTAAGGAGTGGTACAGGGGGCAAACAAGGAGGGCGCAGATGAATATTCCTCCTGCAAACCCAGCCCAGCGCGCCTGGCTTATCGCGCCCAGCGACACCCAGCTGGTGGCAGCCAGCGTGAGCGGTGTTCCTTATGCTCGTGGGATTTTGGTGAGCGCCGATTGCACGCTTCATGTCACCACGCTGGGCGGAGACCAGCTCACCATCCCTTTTATAAAAGGCTATAACCCTATTGCCGTTCAGCAGGTGTGGGCGACTGGCTCCAGCACAAACGGTGCGCTCCTTATTGGGCTGTATTGAGGTGCACAAAGGGGAGAGAAGATGACCAGCACAGAGCCAATAACGGTGGCTATGGCCACAGTTTCGTTGATCAGTGGGATCGGAGCGGCCGTTGCCACGTTGATTCGTCAGGCCAATCGGCTTGCCCTGTTGGAGGAGCGCGTTGGTGGAGTTCAGAGCGAAATGCGGGCTGAGCAGGCGCGTAACGAGCAGCGCGATCAGACGCTTTCGGAACTGAATGCCCGCCTCGCGCGCATCGAGGAGAAGCTAGATATCGCCATTCGCTATCGAAGACGCAGCGGGCGCTACCAAGCGTTTTAAGCGGCGTGCCCATTGCCGAAATGAGGTTCTTCACCGACCGTCAAAACGAAAAGGAAAGGAGAAAAGCGCCCGCAAACCGCACCCTCTAGTTAGGTCGGCGGTTTCTGCGCGCAAAAACTATGGGCAGTTTTTTATCGCACCTTGTACCCCTCACGTTGGGGTTTTTGGGTGGAGTGTTGCATCGGATGTTAACCATTCGGGCTGACCAGCTTAAGATCAAAAGCAAAGTTGTGCCCGATGCGGTGCGTCCGCTGGTTCAGGAGGAGCTGCAGAAGGTGATTCCGGTATTGGCGCAACAGATTCAGACCTGGGCCGACGGAGCTATTCAACGTACCGCTCAGAAGTTAGAAGGCTCATCTAATTCCAATTCCTAGCTTTTACTTGCCCGCCAATGCCTAAGATGCATCGGCGGGCAAGTAAACTCTCTAGTTTTCCCTTTTGTAGCCGAAAAAACTAGCATTTTTGGAAGGGAATTTCGGAGCTTTTTCTGCCTTTCTCTCTGTCTAACGGATAAGGGAGGTTTTGCAAGGTTTTCTGTAACGAAGAGGCAGAGAGAACGTTTTTAAGGAGATGGCGTTGCTAGAAGGAGTAGACATAAGTCACGACGACAACGGCATTGACTGGGAGCAGGTGGAGTGTGGGGGGATCGGGTTCGCTTTTTGTAAAGCCACCGAAGGGACAAGCATTGTTGACCCCTATTTAGAAAGGAACCTCTCCGGCATGCGTTCTGTGGGGATAGTGCGCGGAGTATATCACTACTTCCGTTGCGATGAGCCAGGTGGTTGGCAAGCCGAGTTCTGCATCCGCACAGCCCGTCGTGCCGGTTACGACCCCGCCCGAGATCTGCCCATCGCTCTCGATTTGGAAGACCTTGAGGGCGCCCAACGCATTGGCAAAGCGCGCCTGCAGTTTGCTGTCTCCATGTTTCTTATCACGGCGCGCACCATGATAGGTAAGCTGCCCATCATCTACACAAGCCCCGCCTTTTGGGACGAGTGGATGGACGGCACGGATGCCTATTCTGGGCATCCGCTTTGGGTGGCTCACTACACGGGGCAGCCCAACCCACGATTGCCCAAGGGCTGGCAAAAGTGGACGTTTTGGCAGTATACTCCTCGAGGAACCGTTCCCGGCATCCCCTCGGTGAAAGAGACCGATCGGGATCGTTTTCACGGTGAGGATATTCGAGCTCTATGTGGGCTGTTCGGTATTCCTATTCCGGCTTGCATTCGCTTGCCTGCTAACTCATTCCATCCCCCTCAGGTCTAAAAGGCGTCGGTGTTGCGATGTTAAGCCCGACGCCTTCGTCAATTCAAGGGAATGGCGAATAGCAGATGGAGAATGTAGGATGTCAGCTTGCGTAAGCGTATAACGGCTCCATCTCCTTACCCTTCTCCTGAAAGGAGAAGGGTAGGGTATCATAGGGGTTGTAGCTTGGTTGGGGTGCCCTCTTCGCTCAACAGGCAAGAGTGGAAACAAGAATCACCCCAGGTGCTGCGAAAGCGGAGCGCAACAGAAAATGGAGACGATAACCGTTGTCGGTGGCGGTTTTGCCGGAGTAGAAGCTGCGTGGGCGTGTGCACAGCGTGGTGCAAAAGTGCACCTTTACGAAATGCGTCCCAAACGTCAGACGCCGGTGCACCGTACGGCGAACCTAGCCGAGCTGGTATGCTCTAACTCTTTTAAATCCACGTTGCTGACCAACGCGAGTGGCGTTTTAAAGGAGGAGATGCGTCGACTCGGCTCCCTCATTCTGCCTATCGCTCAGCGCCATGCGGTGCCGGCTGGAGAGGCCTTGGCGGTAGACCGTGAACGGTTTGCATGTGACGTTACCGCGGCCATCGAGAGCCATCCAAACATCACCGTGATTCGAGAGGAGGTAACGCAACTCCCTGAGGCGCGCCCCCTCATTCTCGCCACCGGTCCGCTTACCTCGGATGCGCTGGCACAGGAGCTGAAGCAGCTTACGGACAACACCGCCCTCTCGTTTTACGACGCGGTCGCCCCCACCGTGCTTGGCGAAAGCCTGGATTGGAGCCGCCTATTTCGCGCCTCGCGGCGAGGGCGCGGCGCCAGGCAAGAAGGGGTGGGTGGCGAAGCCACTGCCGAATGCGCAACCGAGACGGCGATAAGCGCAGACTACCTGAACTGTCCCCTTACCAAAGAAGAGTATATGGCCTTCTGGGAGGCGCTTTGCCATGCGGAGTTGGCCCCTCTGCACGATTTTGAACAGGCGGAGCCGGCACAAAAGATGGTGTTCTTTGAAATGTGTGTGCCTATTGAAGAGTTGGCACGGCGCGGACCTCGAACCCTTCTCTACGGCCCCATGAAGCCAATAGGGTTGATAGACCCACGCACTGGAAAGCGCCCCTACGCGGTGGTGCAGTTGCGGCAGGAGAATCGGGAGGGCACCCTTTGGGGGATGGTGGGGTTTCAAACGCGCTTGAAATGGGGCGAGCAGAAGCGCATCTTTCGAATGATCCCTGGCCTTGAGAACGCTGAGTTCGTGCGCTATGGCGTGATGCACCGTAACACCTATGTAAACGCACCGCTGGTGCTTACGGCACACGCTGAACTGAGAAAGCATCCCGGAATCTTCTTGGCCGGCCAGATCACGGGCGTGGAAGGCTACCTGGAGTCGGCAGCTATCGGGATGATCGCCGGCATCAATGCCCTACGATGGCTGAAAGGTTTACCGCCCGCCGTGCCACCCAAAATAACCGTGTTGGGCGCCCTTTGCCACTATCTAGTGGAGGCCGACCCCAAACATTTTGCCCCGATGAACGCCAACTGGGGGCTTGTGCCCGAACTGCAAGGCCTCACGGTGCGCGATAAACGAGAAAAGGCGCGTCTAAAAGCAGAGCGCGCCCTTGAGGCTATCTCTGCGTTCGCCCAACAGATCGAGGCCGACTGGAAGTAGGGGCACAGGTCTCTGCGCCCCTACGTTCGCACCTGTTTGGTCTGGGGGCACGGTGCGAAAGAGAACTGTAAAGCAGTGGTCGTTTACTTCCCCTGATAGGCTTGCTGTCGAGAATCGTTCCCAGCTCCCTTTTGCGCAAACGATTGTGCTTTTCTTCCCAACTTGGCTATCACGCCCTCCTAAAATGCTAAAGCTCCCTCTTATTCTTACCGAAAATAGCTTCGCAATTGCCATGAGATAAGGGGGTTAAGATAACTTTGGCACCTACGACCGAAGCGGCGGAACGCGAGCTGCAACTCGTTGCCTTTCGCCTTGCCAGAGAGACCTACGGCATCGAAATTGCCGCGATCAATGAGATCATTCGGCCTCAAGAGGTTACCCACGTTCCCCGATCGGCCGAAGACTTAAAGGGGATCATCAATCTACGCGGCAAAATTGTGCCGATCGTTAACCTGCGACGTCGTTTAGGGCTCCCCGAAGCGGAAGAGCCAGCGGCGGAAGCAAGGACGTCGGCTTCGAGCCAGCGCGTTATCGTTGTGAACTATGACGGCAGCCTCGTGGGGCTTGAGGTAGATAGCGTCGTGGGGGTTTTGAGACTCTCGGAAACCCTCATCGAGAAGCCTGCCGAGATGGTCGAGACGGTGGATTCAGAGTTTGTTCTAGGCGTCGGAAAGCACCAGGACGAGCTGATCATCCTCCTCAATGTGGAGGCCGTGCTGAAGCCCTCCGATGTCAGCGGACGGTAACGATAATGCCCATAGTAAGGAAAGAAGCTCTGTGATGAACGAGGAGATGCGTTCGTTTCTTCAGGTGTTCCTGCAGGAGGCCAACGAGCAGATCGAGCTTTTGGAACAGGACATCCTAAAACTTGAGCAGGAGGCCTCATCGGAGCTGCTGCAGGAGATATTTCGGGCCGCACATACCCTGAAAGGCGCGGCGCGTGCTATGGGCTATCAGGCCATGGGCGATCTGACGCACGCGATGGAAGACCTCTTCGATCTGCTGAGAAACCGGCAAATCGAGGTGACACCTGAGCTCGTTGATGTGCTCTTTCAAGGGCTTGACGCCCTCAAAGTCATGCTGATCGAGATAGCCGATACGGGAACAACACAGCATGAGACATCGGCGCTCACAGCCCAACTGCGCGCTGTGGCCCATTGCCAAGACCCTACTATGAACGCCTCTCCCTCCCAAACCACCGAAGGGGAGGAGCTCGCTCTTTCCGAAAGCACCTTGGAGGCGTGCCAACAAGCGCTTGCCACCGGCCATGCGCTCTATCGTATAGACGTTTCTCTCGCCCCCGACTCCATGTTGAAGTCGGTAAGGGCGCTGATGGTACTGCAAGGGCTGGAGGCTGTGGGAGCGGTCTTACATACCTGGCCAGATGAAGCCGCTTTGGAGGAAGAACGCTTTGGGACAAGCTTCACCGTTCTTGTTGCCACGACTCAACCTGTGGAAAAGCTGCGCGCTGAAGTGGAGCGCATTAGCGAAGTGGTCGGTGTAAACATAGTGCCATGGATGCCGCCAGCCTCTACGAAGCCGCAAACAGCCGCGAACGTAGAGCCCACAGGCCTTCATGAAACAGAGGTCCAAGCGGCTTCTAAGGAAGAGCTGTCAAAAGAGAAAGGCCAACAAACAACATCAGCCCCTCAACCTCAGACCATTCGGGTAGATGTAAACCGTCTAGATAACCTGATGAACCTCATCGGGGAGCTTGTCATTGACCGCACGCGTATTGCCCAACTCTGCGCTCAAATCGAGCATCAGCTAGGGAACGATGCCACGATGGAGCATCTCCAGGAGGTCGCCATACATATTGCCCGCATCACCGATCAGCTCCAAGATGAGGTGATGAAAGCGCGCATGCTGCCGATCGAGAATGTGTTCAACCGCTTTCCACGGATGATGCGCGACCTTGCCAAGCGTCTCAACAAAGAGTTTCAGTTCGAGATCGAAGGCAAAGAGACCGAGCTCGATCGCTCCGTCATTGAAGCCATCGGAGACCCCCTCATTCACATGCTGCGCAACAGCGTTGACCACGGCATCGAGCCGCCAGAAGAACGAGAGCGATTAGGGAAACCCCGCGCTGGTACGGTATGGTTGCGCGCTCGACATCAAGAGAACCACATTATTATAGAAGTAGAGGACGATGGCCGCGGCATAGACCCCACCAAGATGCGCGAGGCTGCCGTTCAAAAAGGGCTGATGTCTCGCGAGGCCGCTCAGCGCCTCTCCGATCGCGAGGCCATCGCTCTCATCTTTACCCCCGGCTTTTCCACCGCGCAGCAGGTATCGGATGTATCGGGTCGAGGGGTAGGTATGGACATCGTACGCAGCAATCTACAGCGCCTAGGAGCCACCATAGACATCGAAAGCTGGGTGGGCAAAGGCACACGCTTCTGCATCCGCCTGCCGCTTACTTTAGCCATTATCCGCAGCCTATTGGTGCGCGTAGGAGAGGCCGTGTATGCTATCCCGCTCAACTCGGTAGCTGAAACCCTGCGAGTTGACCTCCAAAACGTGCGCTCGGTGCGTCGCCAGCCTACCATTCTCCTGCGTGGGGAGACGTTGCGTCTGGCTCATCTTCAAAACCTTCTGCCCGCTCATACAGCTCAATCCAACAAAACCCTTGCCGTTGTGAGATCGGAATGCAAGCACAAACCGGAGAAGCAAGCTTTGAATGTGGTTGTCGTGGGTTTGGAACGCGATCGGATCGGTCTCATTGTGGACCGCTTTATCGGGGAACAAGAGATCGTGATAAAAACGCTTGGCAAGTTCATTGGAGATGTTCAAGGAGTGTCCGGCGCCACCATTTTAGGGGATGGACGCATGGCCCTTATTCTTGACGTTGAGGGCATTCTGAACCTTGCTAACCATCAGAGAGGAGTGAAAGCACATGCCGCCTGAAATTAAATCCGTACGTATTGATCGCAACGTCTTTCAACAGACACTGGAGAAAAAACTCTCCGATCTGCCGCCCCTGCCGGCGGTAGTCAGCAAGATTCTACAAACTGTAAACGATCCGAATTCGTCGGCCGAGGAGCTGAACCGGCTCATCTCTATGGATCAGGGGTTGGCTTCGAAGATTCTGCGCATTGTGAATTCGGCCTACTACGGTTTTCCGAAACGGATCAGCACGCTAACCCACGCCGTAGTCATTTTGGGTTATAACACGGTGCGGAACCTGGTGCTAGGCGTTTCCGCCTTTGGACAACTCAATCATAAATCTATGCCCTATGGCCTAAACCGTACAGCCTTTTGGGAGCATTCGGTCGCCGCTGCGGTGGCCTCCTGTATTATAGCTCAACAACGTCTGCCCCGCACGCGCAACGCCAAGGAAGAGAGCTTCATCGGCGGATTGCTACACGACATTGGGGCGCTGTATTTGGACAGCTATTTTCCCGTTCAGTATGCAGTTACCATGGCCTTTGCCGCTAGGGAGAAGAAGACCTCGGACGAGGCGGAGAGCATGGTCTTAGGGATTGACCATCTCACGGTCGGACGTCGCATTGCCGAGCACTGGAACTTTCCATCACACCTCGTGGCCATGATCGGTGAGCACCACCGTCCCTCCCTGAGAAGTGAGAACTTCGATCTCGTGGCGGCGGTACATGCCGGCGATATTTTGGCTTGGGAGTGCGGCTATGTGGCTTCAGAACATACGCAGCCCCATGCCCTCCACCCCGATGTGCAGGAATGGCTTAACTGCACCCCCGAGCAGTGGGAGCAGATGAAAGCTCAAACGAAGCAGCTTTTCGAGGCCAGCACTGCCCTTCTACAGGTAATGAAAGAGAATCGCTAGCAGGGCTGTCTGTTGAGTCGAGGTCAATCGATTGAAGTGGCGAAGTGGGTTCGCACCTCATCTAGCCTACTCCATCTTGCAGTCGGTAACCAAGGGAGGCAGGGCTCAAGCAAGCCCTTTATGCTTGTTGAGACGATGGCGCTCACCGAGCGAGTGCCGCTTCAAATGGGAGCTTTCCGGGAGAAATGGTTAGAGGCGAACTACCGGATCGCCTCTACTTCCTATAGACGTCGCAACGGAGAGGCTATTTTAAGGAGCTCTCATCCATAGAGATGATCTCGATGTGAAAGCCACCAGGGGCTTTAAGATAGAAGCTGCGGGAGCCGTCACGGTGCGTTTTTATGGTAGCACCGAACCGCTGTGCTAGTTGCTCCAACGTCTCATCTCCAACACGCCAAGCAATATGCGAAGGATGTTGGGAGGGAAGAACAAAAGCTATCTTCACCCCACCCACTTCAATAAAAGCCCAAGTTGCATCTTGATAGAGCACCCGCACGTTGGGCAGAGTATTTTTGTACCATTCCACTGCCTCAGCGATATGGGGTACCTCAACCGCTATATGATGAAAGTGTAGATCGCTCAAGGCCGCACCTCCTGTTTACTATTACGTCTGGGTATGGGCTGTGGTCACGAAGGCGTTATCCGCGAGGCATGCAGGGCTCGTTGGGTTTAGCGGGTATAATGAGCTGTTAGCGATATCATGGAGTTTGTTTCATGCCAACCCTGCAATCCATCGCGCCTCTTTCTATAGAGCACATTGCCGATAAGGTCTACGCTGGAGAGCGTCTGACGGCAGAGGAAGGCCTTTGGCTTTTCCACTATCCCTGTCTGCCCGAACTCGCTCATCTAGCCAACGTGGTTCGTGAGCGCCTGCATCCCGCCACCAATCATATCGTTACCTACATCGTCGGACGCAATATCAACTACACCAACGTCTGTTGGGTTCGTTGCAAGTTCTGTGCCTTCTATAGGGTACCTGGTCATGAAGAGGGGTACGTGCTTACGAAAGAGCAGATTTTCGAGAAAATCCAGCAGATGGTGGATTTAGGTGGCATCGAAATCCTCATGCAGGGTGGGCTCAACCCAAAGCTGAAACTAGAGTGGTACGAAGATCTCTTAGCCAGTATTAAGGCGCGTTTTGGTGCCTATGGTGTGATCATACATGCTTTCTCTCCCGCCGAGCTTATCTATATCGCGAAAATTAGCAAAATCTCTCTTGCTGAGCTCTTTCAACGGCTTAAAGCCGCAGGGCTCGATAGTGTGCCGGGAGGCGGAGCCGAGATCCTGACCGATCGCGTGCGTGAGATCATTGCGCCCTATAAGGACACGGCGGACGAGTGGATAAACTGTATGCGGGAGGCTCATAAAGCCGGCCTACGCACGACGGCCACTATGATGTACGGCTCGGTAGAGACCTATGAGGATCGCATTGAGCATCTGCTGCGTGTACGTGAGCTGCAAGATGAAACGGGGGGCTTTACGGCTTTTATTCCTTGGTCGTTCCAACCGGAGGGAACGGAGCTGCCGATGGAGCGTGCTTCCGCCTTCGACTATCTGCGTACGGTGGCCGTCTCACGGCTTATGCTCGATAATGTGCCCCATATGCAGGCCTCATGGGTTACCCAAGGGCCGAAGATCGCCCAGATCGCGCTGCGCTATGGCCTCAACGATTTCGGCAGCACCATGATGGAAGAGAATGTGGTCTCGGCTGCCGGCTGCGTGTTTACCCTGCCGATTGAGGAGATAGAGCGCTTGATTCGGGCTGCAGGTTACGAACCGATGCGTCGCACCACACAGTACCAACTTTTACCGCTAGGTGTGCCAGAGGGGTCTCCTTTGCTTGCAAACAGGGCTTAATGAGCAACACCCGGCCCAACCTAGAGGAGAAGCCTAAGGAGGGCTTCTATGCCCGAATGCATTCCTATTAAGGTGGGTATGACCGTTCAACTGCGGAAAAAACATCCCTGCGGAGGCGATCTGTGGACGGTAACATACGTGGGGGCCGATATCGCCGCCGTCTGCATGCGCTGTAGGCGACGTGTGATGCTGCCGCGCGAGGAGTTCGAACGGCGTATTCGGAAGGTGCTCAGCCCCGATGAGGATGCGTCGGTGAGAGGGAAGGGACAATGAACGGTAACTTTTTCCTCCTCCCAAAAAATAGGCGATGGCTCTATACCCTGGTTAGCGTCTCTCTTGCGGGAGGAATGGTGGTCGCGTTGTTGGGCACTCAATCTCAAATCACCGCACAAACGCCCGACTTTGTCGCCCCTGTCAATGTGCAAATCACCGTGAACCCCACTCAGGTGCTGACAGCAGACCCCAATCGTCTTCAGCTTATTAAGGCCAGCCTTGAACAGGTTCCTAGTGCGTTCCGTAACCGTCAGATGTGGTGGGAATGGGGGCGTTTGGATGGTACTCCTGTGGCCATCCACCTAAACTCCGATTCGGTGACGCCCGGCCTCGTAGCCTATGCTGCCGTCACTGCCGAGGGGTTAGGGGTCTTTGTTCAAAACACCTCAACACAACCGATAGACCTCCAACTGAGCACCTCCTTGTCAGCAGGTATCTATCGGATCGAGAGCCTCTCAACGATCATCTCACCGCAGGTAGCCCTTCGCACCATCGCCGTGCAGAGCCCACCGGGGCTTGACCTGCACTGGTTTCAGGGAGTGATTTTAAAGCGAGCCGGCATCGTGGAGAAACGCGATCGTCTCGCGCCAGGCGAGCTTGCCCTCTACCGCTTTACAGACGAAAGAAGCGCGCTGCTTCAGGCGCTTTCAGATACGCTCGAAGCGTTGCATCAGTTTGCAAAGCAGAGGCGAAGCGCTGCCGATCGCCTGCGTCACATCCTCTATGAAGGCTCTGCGGACTATCATCGGCTTTTGAATGCCTCCGATTCGGAGGAGTGCATTCAAAGCCTTAAGGCCGCTTCTCTTATCGTCGGGCAGGCGCAAAGCTTGTGTCGAAACTATCGCATAGACCATGTTGTACCGGCAGATTTAGGAAAGACACTTGAGGATGCGCTTGGTCGTGTCGCCGACCACCTCTCCATCATCGGAACCGTTTTGCTCGGAATAGCACCCGACATGACCGTGCTGCCACTCCTCGCTCAGGACCCTATGAATCAAAATCAAGGCTATCAGGTTCAGTTGACCCTCTCCAACGGAGGCCTGCACACCATCGCTTTGGTGAAGCTGGGTATGCTCCTCGACAAGCTGCCGGCCAATTTGCAGTGTAACCCTGCCGACGCTGCCGTCTTTCCCAATCTTGCTCCAGGGCAGGCGGTCGTGGCAAACTTCACGCTGCGTGTTTTGCAGGCATCCCTCACTCCCCCAGACGACTACCCGGCGGAGGTGATCTATACTGCGGGCGGAGGGCCCATACGGGTAACGTTAGGCCTCAATACGCAGTGACCTTTACGAGTTTTTAGGAGAACAATGAGAATGTGCTCACAAACGGTTTTTAGAGCTGCTTCCAGACCAGGCCGCCGTGCGGTTGCGCTTTGGGGGCATCTGCTGGCCGGTCTTTTTCTCCTGTTTGCGTCGTTGACAGGGGCCAAGGCCGACATCAAGATAACTTTTGACCTTAAAGATGGTGACCATATCAGCGATGTCACGCGCATTGTGGCCCATGTGTCTAGTCCTAATCTGATCACAGAGGTGGACTTTTACGTGGATGGGCAGGAGAGAGCGAAAGCGACGAGCGTGCCTTACGAGTTTCTTTGGGACACCATTCCCGATAAAGAGGGGCCTCATACCTTAAAAGTCACTGCAACGGATATTGACGGTAATACGGCCTCGGCCACGCTGCAGCTCGTTATTGACAACCATTTAGATGAGGGCGCTACGGCGTTGGCCCAAAAGGCCGACCAGGCTTTAACCGGCGGCGACCTCGATACTGCCCGTCGCTATAGCCGACGCGCCCTGAAAGCCGACCCGAATAACGTGTTAGCGGCACGTGTGCTCGCTAAGATCTACGCGCAGACAGGAGACTATGAGAAAGCAGAACAACTTTTGGCCGGTCTGAAAAATATTGACAGCAGCAGTGAGGCGATGTTAGATCTTGCCTCCTATCGCATGCGGATCGCTCTCGCTACAGGGGCGGATGAGCAGCACGCCGTAGATGAAATTCGAGCGGCTCTTGCGCTTCAGCACAAGGCTGCCGATCTCGCTGTGGAGGCCGTGCGTGCCAACAAGACCAGCACTCCACTAGCTCTAGGCGATGCTCTGCTAAATGCAGGGCACTATCAAGAGGCCGTAGACACCTATAAACCGCTTGCCTCCGGCGATAAAGCCCCCGTTGAAGCGGTGAACCGTCTTGCATTGGCCTATATTTACACGGAACAGTACCGGGAGGCATCCAGCTTATTGAAAATACTGGAGATCGAGCATCGTGCAGATGCGGTATCGCATGCGGTGGCTGGCCTATTACTCGTGCGCTTGCACTATCCCGAACGCGCTTTAACCCTCCTAAAACCCGACATGGATCAGCCCTCGGCTGCAGAGCTGATCGTGGCCTCATGGGCAAACCTGCAGCTTGGAAATCGTCGCGAGGCCAACGATCTCGCGCAGAAGGCGGCCTCTATGCTGCCCGAATCGGGAGATGCCACCTACTTGCTGGCGATGACCTCACCAGACTTGGGCATTGCGGATAGAGCGAGCGCCAATGCGCTTTCTTTGGCTCCCTTCCAGCCAGGTCCCTATCTCGATTATGGGGTGCGCAAGGCCTTGCAGCTTAAAGAACACCTGTTCAATATGGGAGTAGACCTTTGCGATTTAGCTCTGCAGAGCGATCCAAAGTGTCCGAGCGCTTTCATTCTCAAGGCCCTTCTGCTTACCGAGCTGGCGCAGCCGCAAAAAGCTTTCATCATTCTTTCCAAATTGAATGCGGATATGCCCGCCGCTCCAGATGTGTTATTGGCTTTCTCGGCCTACTATCTAGCTCAAAAGAACGCGGCAGAGGCACAGCGCCTTTTTGAACTTGCAACGAAAACAGCTCCTCCAACAATGAACCTGCAGCTGCCACTAGATCCTCTGCCAACAATCGAGTTGCTGTTTCGGAGAACGGGTTACGACGCCGTGCCGTTTCTTAACCTTGCGACGCTCTACCCACCGCCACCGGCGACGGCTATGCCTTAGTAGGGCCACCCAAAGTCCATGCCGATGAGTAAACAGAGCGCCTTCCAGCCGCTTGCCCCTCTTTACGATACCCTTATGCAAGGGGTACCCTATGAAGAGTGGGCACGCTATCTGCAACGGCTCCTTCAAGAGCGCCAAGCACACCCGAAGCGGGCCCTCGACCTCGCTTGCGGCACGGGCAATGTCGCCGAGCAGCTCCACGCGATGGGGATGGAGGTAGTCGGGGTAGATATTAGCCCTGCGATGATCGAGGAGGCAAAGCGTAAGGCCGCACAGCGTCAACTCCCCATTCGCTACTATGTACAGGATGCCGCTGAGCTTGATCTTCCCGAGGCCCCCTTCGAGCTCTGTGTGAGCCTTTTTGATAGTCTTAACTACATTATTGAACCGAAACGTCTTGCACAGGCCTTTCAACGGGTGGCAAACCACCTGGCTGCGGGAGGGCTGTTTATTTTTGACCTTAACACCGAATATGCGTTAGAGAATCGTTTTTTCGATCAGAACAATCTCGGAAGCGATGAACCGCTGCTCTATGATTGGCGAAGTACCTACTTCCCCGAAAAGAGGCTCTGCCGGGTGGATATGCATTTCATCTGGCGAGCGCCCGATGGCTCTCAGAAAGTCTTCGAGGAGGTACATTGGCAATATGCCTATCGGGAGCAGGAGGTGCGCGCTTTTCTTACTCAAGCCGGTTTTGACCAGATCGCTGTCTATCATGCCTACACATTGCGTCCGCCGGCACCCTACTCCGATAGGCTATTCTATGTCGCTCGCCGACCGGCAACCTCTAAGCCGTCTCGCGAATAACCTCAAGCAGGATGTCCAGACCCCTCCAAAGCGTCTCCTCCGGGATGTTCAGCGGTGGGATGAGGCGCAGAGTGGCATTATCTACGGACGGATCTCCTATGCGTGCACCACAGGTAAGTAACAGGAGACCTTTTTCCCGCGCCCTCTGCTTGATCTGCTCACAACGTGCGTAGGCCGGTTGCCCCTGTGCGTCGCGGAACTCGATTCCTATCATAAGGCCCCAGCCGCGCACATCAGCCACCCCGTAAGCACCGACGAAGGGGCGAAGACGCTGTTGAACGGCCCCTCCGAGTTTTGCAGCGCGCTCCACCAGACCCTCGCGCTCGATGATGCGCAGGGTAGCCAAACCAGCCGCGCAGGCCACTGGGTTGCCTCCGAAGGTGGTTCCGTGCTCGCCAGGCTCCCATTGATCCATTAGCGTCTTGCGTGCGGCCAAGCCGGCCAAAGGTAACCCTCCACCTACGGCCTTACCGAAAACGAGGATATCGGGCTCTACCCCTAAATGCTCCAAACCAAACCACTTTCCTGTGCGACCCCAACCGGTCTGAATCTCATCGGCTATCAGCAGCACATGGTGCTTGCGCAAAAGCGCTTGCATCTGTTGTGCCATGCGAGGGTCTAGGGGCACGTAGCCGCCTTCGCCTTGGAGAGGTTCAAAGAAGAGGGCGGCGATCCGTTCTTTACGCTCCTCCAGTAGCTGTTCAAGCGATTCGAGGCAGCAGCAGGCACGTTTTTGGCCGATGAAACAGCTTTGACATCGTGGTGCAGGTAGATGAAAGATATGTTCGCGAAGTGAGGAGAGTAGCCCCATATAGGGAGTGCGATGGGCCATTTTGGAGTAGGAGAGCGCGGTGGCAAAGAGGGTACGACCATGAAACGCGCCGGCAAATGCGAGAAACTCGCTACGCTTGGTCACCTTCAGCGCAAGCTTGGCGGCAGCATCAATGGACTCGCTGCCGCTGTTCATGAAAAGAAACGTCCAAGGTGAGGGGCCGGGAAGCAGGCGATTGAGAAGGCGGCGCATCCAGTCGGCAAGCTCCAGCTGAGGGGCATGACGCATGGTATCCGACACATGAAGTACCCGATGGGTTTGGGCGCTAATGGCCCGCGCGATTTCGGGGTGCGTGTGCCCACATGCATGCACGGCAATGCCCGCTGTAAAATCTATAAGATGATGCCCTGCATAGGTATCTATCTCGGCGCCGTGGGCCTCTTTGGCAACCTCCTTGGTTTCGTATCCGAGCACCTCTGCTAACAAACCCTCTTCGTTGAGGGCAAGGATGTCTTTCGTTTTTGTCATGCTGTTATCCTTTCTCCGATGGTTGCATGTCGGTGCACTCTCTTTCAAATTGTTGGAAAGCAGAGCAATTTTTTCGTACAAAGCCTCTAAAAAGTTCGAGGAGCCTTCGCATCGCTGCGTCGGCCCCTCGAAAAAGTTGGGAAGCATGGTTTTTGGGCGCGACGCTGGCCGCCGCGCCTTTGCGCGACGGCTATGTTTCGGTTGTCATGCTCTGCTGCGAATCTGTGCGGTCACCAGTGGCCGCTTCAATGTCTTGGGCATACTGCAGAATGCTAACCTGCGCGGCCAAAGAGGAGGCGATTTTATAGAAGGCGCAGGCCGCTTCCGATTCGGGGGCACCGATGACCACCGGCACGCCCGAATCGCCGCCGGCACAGATAGCAGCATCGAGCGGAATACGGCCGAGGAAGGGAACTCCGAGCTGTTTGGCTGCCACTTCAGCACCGCCCGAGCCAAAAGGCCCACCGCTCATGTTCTCTACGACTCCAAGAATGGGGATAGGTCGTTCGCGATTTTGAGAAAGCATGCGGAACATGGCTACGCTTTTGTTGGCGATCTCTTGTGCCACCAATTGAGGGGTCATGACCACAAGCACACCGGATAAAGGGACGAGCTGCGCCAAACTCAACGGAGCATCGCCTGTTCCGGGCGGAAGGTCTACAACGAGGTAGTCTTGTTCACCCCACAACACGTCGCCGAGCATCTGCCGCACCGCGCTGGCCACCATCGGCCCGCGCCACACTACCGCCTTATCTGGCTCCAAGAGAAAGCCGAGCGACATCACCAAAACGCCATGCGCTTGCACAGGCACGATCTTGGGACCTGCCGGCGTCTCTTTCATCAGGGGACGTTGTCGCACACCCATCATGGTTGGCAAAGAGGGACCGTAGATGTCGGCGTCGAGCAAACCCACTTTCGCACCGGTCTTGGCGAGTGCGATGGCGATGTTGGCGGCCACGGTGCTCTTGCCTACCCCCCCTTTACCGCTGGCTACAGCGATCACGTGGCGTACTTTGGGAATAAGCTCTCCGGGGTTGGGGCGAGAGCGCACTTGGGCTGTCATCTCGATGTTCACTTGCTCGACACCGGGGAGGGCACGCACCTGCTTTTCAACCTGCAACTTCAACATGTCTTTTACCGGACAAGCCGGTGTCGTTAGCTCAATGCGAAGGGCAACATTTCCGCCGCATACCCGAACGTCTTTCACAAAGCCAAGCGTCACGATGTCTCGGTGGAGATCGGGGTCTTCCACTGCGCGTAACGCCTCTAAGATCTGCTCTTTACTTATTTCAGCCATTGATACCGTTCCTTCAATCGCCCACAACCGCTTCCATTCTACCCTAGTTGCGGGGCAAAAGCAACCACTGCAGCACGGTAGTGTGGTTTTTATGCCCTTACTCAAAATACGCTTCACCTCGACTGTCCGTTCGTGCAAACTCGAAGATGGTGTCGTATGAAGAGGCCGCGAAGGCTCACGATGCTGGTACAATGGAAATGGAGACCTAAAGGCTAGGAAAGACGATGGGGTTCACACCAAGACAACCTCCGCTGATTGCGCTATTAACCGATTTCGGAACACGAGATACCTATGTGGGCGTTATGAAGGGGGTTATTCTCTCGATAGCCCCTCAGGCACAGATCGTTGATCTCACCCATGAGGTAACTCCGCAAGCTGTACTAGAGGGGAGTGCGCGCTTAGAGGCCGCTCTGCCCTACTTCCCTGCCGGCACGGTGTATGTGGCTGTGGTGGACCCCGGTGTGGGCAGCCAAAGGGAGATTTGTGTGGTTGAAACGGAGGTTGCGCGCTTAGTAGCCCCGGATAATGGCCTGCTGACGCTGCCGATCCGTAAGCAACGTCCGCTAAAAGTGGCGAAATGGAGCGCTAGTAGAGGAGGCGCCTATGTGTTGCCTCGCATAAGCGCGACCTTTCATGGCCGTGATATTTTTGCGCCTCTTGCGGCCCACCTCGCGCAGGGACTGCCGCTGGAGGCCATCGGCCCAGTTTGGAAGGTTGGTGAGAGCGCTTTGCTCCCCTTGCAGCTGTTGGAGGTACCGATGCCATCTGCCTTTACAGATACGCAAGGTCGTTCCGCTCTAGAGCTTACCGTGCTGTATGTGGATCGTTTTGGAAATCTCATTACCAATTTGGATGAAGAGACGTTGCAGCGCTGGATAGCCGATAGGGGCATAGAAGAAGCTCATCTGTATGTGAGATGTGGGGAAGGTGAGGCGCCACTGGTGCGCACTTTTTCCGATGTGGAAGTGGGCTGCTTGTTGGCTTATAGAGGGAGTGGAGGGCGTCTGGAGCTGGCGATTCGAGAAGGAGATGCGGCAAAAACGCTGGGGTTGCGCCCCGGCAGTAAGCTGTACTTGGTAGCACGACCATGAACGATAGACAAACTCAACTTCATCTTGTGGTGATCTCGGGGATCTCCGGCTCCGGGAAAACGACAGCTCTACATGGCTTTGAGGATAGCGGCTACTTTACTGTGGACAACCTGCCGCCTGCTTTGCTGCCGAACCTGGCGGCGTTCTGCTTGGAAAACGGTTTTGCAAAGGTTGCTGTTGTGATAGATGCGCGTATTCATGAGGCCATTGGGTCGTTTGAACCTTATGTGCAACTCTTGCGTGACCAGGGCCATTCCGTGAAGGTGCTCTTTCTGGACACAGAAGACCATGTGCTCATCGCCCGTTTCAAGGAGAGCCGAAGGCCGCATCCGTTCTATCACCCTTTGGCGTATCCACATATACAGAGTATCGAAGAGGCCATTCAGGCTGAACGTGCTCTCCTAGAGGATGTTCGGGCGATGGCCGACCGCGTTGTGGACACTACCACGCTCACCCCAACCGCGCTGCGTCGGCAGCTGCAAGACATGTGGGGCGATGTGGAAACGGCGGGCCTGCAGATCGTGGTGCTTTCTTTTGGCTATAAGTACGGCATTCCAGTGGACGCTGACCTCGTGTTTGACGTACGGTTTCTCTGTAACCCGCATTATGTGCCGGAGCTGCAAACCCATGATGGACGTGACGACGTTGTAAAGCAGTTTGTGTTTTCCGATCCGAGGGCTAAGCCGCTACTGGAGAAGATGGAGGCCCTCATTGATTACACTCTTCCTGAATATGAGGCGGAGGGGAAAGCCTACCTCACCATCGCCATAGGCTGCACCGGAGGTAAACATCGTTCGGTGGTGTTAGCCGAAGCGCTAGCCGAGCATCTACGAGGGCGAGGTGCGCACGTTGCTGTGCGCCATCGCGATCTGCCCGAACCGCCCGATGGCAAGGAGGCCTGAACGATGAACCGACGCTCTCCTCTTTGGAAATGGCTCTACCCCGGCATGCACGTTAAGCGCTGGATCGCTTTGGGGTTCATTGGTCTTATTCTTTTCCTGCTAGGGGCTGCTATCATGCTGCAAGCCCATCGTGGTCGCCCACCCCTTATTCTTCGACTTGCTCAGTGGATCATCCAGCATCTGCATGCGGGCATACGCCCAGGGTTGTTCGGATTGTGTCTCTTTCTGTTGGGCGGTGTGCTCTGTCTTTTCGCTTTAGGTAAGCTTATTCAGTCGTTGATGAGCGCGCTCGACCCAGAGATCGCGCGCGGCGGTCTGGTAGATGTGGTTTACACACGCCGCAAGTTAGCGCAGGGAAAGCGCGTCGTGGTGATTGGCGGAGGGACAGGGCTTTCGACGCTCTTACGCGGTCTCAAGCGCTATACCAGCAATATCACGGCCATTGTAACTGTGGCCGACGATGGGGGCTCTTCCGGAAAGCTCCGGCGCCAGCTGAACATTTTACCGCCCGGCGATATTCGCAACTGCCTGGTGGCGCTGGCGGATGCCGAACCGCAGATGACAGAGCTGTTCCAGTTTCGCTTTCGCGCGAGCATGGGTAGTGAACGGCTGCCCGCTAACGGAGACGGTGTGCCCAAGGGAGAGTACGCTGAGGGGCTGCGCGATCACGCTTTTGGCAATCTGTTGATAGCGGCCATGTGTGCCATCAATAACGGCGATTTTGAGCGCGCCGTGCAGGAGACGAGCCGTGTTTTGAACATTCGAGGGCGCGTGTTACCCTCCACGGTAACACCGGTAAAACTACGGGCAGAGATGGAAGATGGTTCGATCTTAGAAGGAGAAACCACCATCGTCGAGTCGCCCCTGCGTATTAAACGGGTCGCCCTCGTTCCGCTCGATCCAAACGATAAGATCTGTCCAGTAGAGGAGGCTTTAGATGCCATTGCCGAGGCCGACCTCATCGTGTTAGGCCCCGGAAGCCTCTTTACAAGCATTCTGCCTAACCTGTTGGTGCCCGGCATTCCCGAAGCCATCCGACGATCTCAGGCGCAGAAGGCCTACGTCTGTAATGTGATGACCCAGCCGGGCGAAACCGACGGCTTTTCTGCCTGCGACCACGTGCGCGCTCTTGAGATACATGTGGGGCCGCGCCTGTTCACCTATGTCGTTGTGAACAATGCCGTGCCAGAGCCGAGACTATTGGAGAAGTATCGGCGTGCCGGATCCGTTTTGGTGGAACCGGATACCGATCGGCTAAAGGCAGAGGGCTATCGGCCGGTTGTAGGCGCTTTCATCAGCGAGACCGATGTGGTGCGCCACGATGCGGTGCTCTTGGCCGAAGCCTTGATGGGCTTGATCGGAGGGAAATCGCTAAGAAAAAGATAGGTGAGAGAACAGAATGGAAGAACTGAAAGAAGAGGTCATTGCCTCCGAGGAGATATTTCGGGGACGCATCCTGCATCTACGCGTAGATAAGGTGCGTTTGGCCGATGGCACCGTGTCGCATCGGGAGATCGTGGAGCATCGAGGCGCGGTGTGCATTGTGCCCGTGAAGGATGGGCATGTGCT
This sequence comes from Chthonomonas calidirosea T49, assembly GCF_000427095.1. Classification (NCBI taxonomy): domain Bacteria; kingdom Bacillati; phylum Armatimonadota; class Chthonomonadia; order Chthonomonadales; family Chthonomonadaceae; genus Chthonomonas; species Chthonomonas calidirosea. The sequence continues at coordinate 1,637,912 of NC_021487.1, read as the reverse complement.
GCTGGTGAGGCAGTTTCGTCTGCCGGCGGGCAAGGTGTTGTTAGAGGCCCCTGCCGGCACATTAGAGAGCGGCGAGCCAATTGAGGAGGCCGCTGCGCGTGAACTGGAGGAAGAGACGGGCTACCGAGCGGGAAACCTGCTGTTTCTGGGCGCTTTTTATGTGGCCCCTGGCTACTCATCGGAGAAAATCCACGCTTTTTTAGCAACGGAACTGGCCGTTGGAGAGGCACACGCAGACCATGATGAGCGCCTTCAGCTTGTCCTCGTTCCTATAGAGGACCTGCATCAACGGATTCTGCGGGGGGAGATAGAGGACGCGAAAACGATAGCCTCTTTCTTTATGGCGCTGCCGAAGTTGGCCTAAGGCCGTCCTTGCTTTTGAGATCGGCTCGCAGCTGGTCTGCAACCTGCTCTAGAACGCCCTGCCAATCGTCTCTTTGAGTCTGGCGAAAGAGGCGCATAGAAGGGTACCAAACGGTGGTTCCTCCTGTCATGCCCCAGCGCCAATCGGGAGAGAAGGGCAACAACACCCAAACCGGCTTTCCCATGGCGCCCGCCAAATGGGCTACCGCGGTATCCACACTGATCACGAGGTCGAGCGCAGCGATGGCCGCCGCCGTATCGGCAAAATCGCGCAGTTCCTGCGAGAGGTCTTGTACCCCCCATTGGCGGAGAATGGGTTGTGCGTACTCGCTAGCCCCTCCTTTTTGTAGGCTGTAGAATGCGGCCTCAGCGACCTCAAAGAGCGATGAAAACCGCTCGATGGGACACGAACGCTTTTTGTCGTTGGGATAGTATGGGTTTCCTGCCCAAACCACCCCAACGCGCAGCCCGTCGCTTTTCTGAGTGAGTTTTTCTCGCCAGACGCGCTCGAGTTTGGGCGGCGCTTTAATGTAGGGCACGGACTGTGAGAGCGACCCATGGGTTTTCCAGAGATGATAGGGGAGGCTGAGCAGAGAGACATGAAAATCGAATGGCTCGGAAGGTGGATTGGGGCGCACGGCGGAAATCACAGCATCGGCATCGGCGCACCAACTCAGTAGGCGAGCTAGCTCCGGCTGGCATTCCAGCAGCACGCGCGCACCTGCAGCTCTTATGGGCGTAAGATAGCGCAGGAAGTGGAGGGTATCGCCGAAGCCTCCTTCAAATCGCACCAATAGCGTACGTCCTCTAAGCGGTTCGCCATGCCATGGGCGACCCCGCGGGAGAGGGGGAAGATGAACGGCAGCTAGCGCAAAGCGGCGCTCAAAATCGGCGAAGCCCTCCTCATAACGACCTTGTAAAAGAGCGGTAAGCCCTCTATTTACCCGAAACTCGGCCGATTCTGGCTTCAGAGAAACCGCTTGCCGATAGCAGTGCTCCGCCTTATCAATGATGCCCAAAGCGCGCCACGCGTTGCCGAGCATGTTATAGGCCTCGGCCATGTTAGGGGCAAGGTCTAGCGCATGTTCATAGGCAGCGATGGCTTCATGGAAGCGTTCTTGCTTGGCCAGTGCACGTCCTAGGTTGTAGTGCAGTTCAGCTAGGTCACCTCGCATCGAGAGGGCACGACGACAAATCTCCTCGGCATCCTGCGCACCGTTGTGCTCTACCAAGAGAACGGCCATGTTGTTCAGCGCATAGATGTTGGCAGGCTCTAGGGCTATCGCTTGCTGATAGCATGCTAGAGCCTGCTCGTATTGCCCCTGCGCTTGTAGCCTATCGCCTTCAAGCCGCCGCGCTTCCGACGATGCCCAACTCACGATCTCGCTCCTCTCGCGTCCACTCAAAAGCAAATTTTTGGCTATCTCTTGTCTGCTTTTGAGACATCGCGGATGAAGGCGAACGATTCGCTTAGGCTTCCGTCCCCTCGTACTTTTTGCGCAGATTTGCTACAACCGTAGGATCGGCCAATGTCGTCGTGTCACCAAGCACACGTCCTTCGGCGATGTCGCGTAGAAGGCGCCGCATGATTTTGCCGGAGCGCGTTTTTGGAAGATCGGCGGTTAAGATCACATCGTCGGGTCGGCAGATAGCCCCTAGTTTCTTAGCGACAAACTCCTTCAGCTCTTGTCGTAGCCTCTCTGCTGCCGCGGCATCCTGAGGAGCATATTGTTGGCGCACAATGACAAAGGCTACGGGCGCTTGGCCTTTTATCTCGTGGGCTTTTCCGATGACGGCTGCTTCCGCAACCGCCGGGTGCTCCACTAGCACGCTTTCCATCTCCATGGTGGAGATGTTATGGCCGGCCACCAGCAGGATGTCGTCTACTCGGCCGAGCAGCCAAAAGTTGCCATCGGCATCGCGCATGGCGCCGTCGCCGGGGAAGTACCGGCCGGGATAGCGCGACCAATAGACCTGTTTATAGCGCTCGTCGTCGCCCCAGAGCGTGCGCAGCATGGAAGGCCAGGGCTTTGTAATCACAAGAATGCCCTTCTGCCCTGGTGGCAAGGAGTTACCCTGCTCGTCCACCACGTCGGCAAAGATGCCGGGGAGCGGCTTAGTGGCACTGCCCGGACGCGTGGTGGTGATGCCGGGCAGAGGCGAGATCATAATCGCGCCGGTTTCGGTTTGCCACCAAGTGTCCACAATGGGACAGCGCTCGTGTCCGATGTTTTTATGGTACCAAAGCCACGCTTCTGGGTTAATCGGCTCGCCGACCGTGCCAAGCAACCGCAGGCTAGAGAGGTCGTGACGAGCGGGTGGCTCCTCGCCCCACTTCATAGAGGCACGGATAAGGGTTGGTGCCGTGTAGAGAATAGTTACTTTATGCCTCTCGATGATGTCCCAAAAGCGATCTTGGCACGGTTTGCCATCGCGTGACCAGTCGGGCGATCCCTCGTACATAACAACGGTAGCCCCATTGGCCAGCGGCCCATAGACCACGTAGGAATGCCCTGTTACCCAACCTACATCCGCCGTGCACCAGTAGATGTCGTTGGGTTTAAGGTCAAAAACCATTTTCGTGGTGGCATACACCCCGGTAAGGTAGCCGCCAGTCGTGTGCAAGATGCCTTTCGGCTTTCCGGTGCTGCCGGAAGTGTAGAGCACGTAGAGAGGGTCTTCCGAGTCCATGGGCTCAGGAGGATACTCTGCAGGCGCAGAGGCCACCAGCTCATGCCACCAAATATCACGGCCAGGCTGCATGGTAATCGAGGCCTGTTCGCCAATACGGCGCAACACAACGACCTTCTCAACAGTTGGACAACCGGTGAGAGCCTCGTCAGTTGTCTTTTTCAGGGGCACGATATTGCCGCGCCGCCAATAGCCATCGGCTGTCAGCACCACTTTGGCACCGCAATCGTTGGTGCGCTCGCGCAGGCTATCGGCCGAAAAGCCGCCGAAGACCACGGAGTGCATTGCACCTATGCGGGTACAAGCCAGCATGGCGATGACGGCTTCAGGAACCATCGGCATGTAGATGGTCACCCGATCGCCTTTGGACACCCCTATAGAATGCAAGGCCGCTGCGAACTGGTTCACCTCCTTATGCAGCTGTCGAAAGGTAAGCGTTCTCATATCGCCTGGCTCGCCCTCCCACAAAATGGCGACTTTATCGGGATGTGTTTTGAGGTGTCTGTCTACGCAGTTGACACTCACGTTGAGCTTGCCACCCAAGAACCATTTGGCGTGAGGCGGGTTCCATTCAAGAATGCGGTGCCACGGCTGCATCCAGTCCAGCTCTGCAGCGAAATCGGCCCAAAACTTCTCGAAGTCCGCTGCAGCGCGGTCGTAGATCTCTGGGTCACGTATATTAGCTTGGCGTGCGAACTCCGGCGGAGGAGGAAAGGCGTAGTCGAGCTGCCATCCTGCGGTACCGCCTATCGTTTCGACGGTCATTTCCTCTGCAACTCCTTTGTCAATAAGGTTTCTGAAAACTTTTTTCTTCATCTTCTCGGGCGAATCCTGCATTTACCCCTTAAAAAGGGAGGCGGCAATAGGCTTCCTTCAAGGTAACATAGTTGCCGGTGGACGATGGCATACGATGCCACACCTCTATTTCGCCGGATTTTAGGAGGAATGGAGAGCACTCAAACGCAACACGAGCAAAAGGCAGAGAGCTCCAACGCGCGTTCCCTGAACCGTTGGGAGGTGCTGCAAGGGCTGCAGATATCTATTTGGGAGGGGGCAGCGGCCACGGTCTGGATCACGCTTACCGGTGGCGCCTTTCTCACAGGTTTTGCTCTTTGGCTTCATGCAGACAGTTTTGCCATCGGCCTTCTAAGCGCTATTCCCACCTTAGCGGCTCTTACCCAACCGATTGCAGCCTACTGGGCCGAGCAGAAAAGCGCCCGTAAGCCGTTTGTGGCCTGGTGCTCTTTTTATGGGCGCATGCTTTGGCTGCCCATTCTGCTTCTGCCCTTCTTCTTGCCAAGGTCGTTGGCACTAGTGGGTTTTCTGTTGCTTTTTACGCTCTCTTCCATCCTTACAAGTATGCCTCAACCTGCCTGGACTTCTTGGATGTCCGACCTTGTTCCGCCCGATCATCGAGGCCGTTATTTTGGGCGGCGCAACATGGTGGCTGGTTTTGTTGGCATGCTGGTTGGCATGTTGGCCGCCTGGTTTCTCGACTATATGGTGCATAGCCGACGGCAACCAGCAATGGGTTTTGCGGTGGTTTTTGCGGCAGGCCTATTGGGCGCTGTGCTCTCTCTTGTGCTGATTCTACGTCAGCCGGAGCCGACGCCCTCTTCCGCTACGACCCAAGGGGAAGCGTCACGACAAAGTTTTCTAGACCACTATCGGGCTCCGTTTGCCGATCCAAACTTTCGTGCGCTGCTGCTATTTAGCGCGGTGTTCTGCATTGGTCAGTTCGTGGCCGCCCCTTTTTTTACGGCCTACGGTCTGCAGATACTCCGTCTGAACTATGTTTGGATGCAGATACTCGCTGCCGTGGTAGGGGTCAGCAATATGTTGGGGATGCCTTTATGGGGGTTTTTGGCCGATCGGTTTGGCAACAAGCCGATTTTGGTTTTGAACGTTGTGGGCGTTTTCACCTTACCCTTCTTTTGGATACCCACAAGTCCTCATCACCTCGTTTTGTCGCTTATTCTGCTGTTATTCAACAGCTTAGGCAGTGGTCTGTTTTGGGCAGGGGTCGGGCTGACGCAGTTCAATCTCATTATAGCCTGCAGTCCACCGCAACGCACGGCCACCTATGCTGCCACGCTCTCTGCAGTTACAGGCCTTATCGGTGGTATCGCCCCTATGGTGGGTGGTATTCTTCTGCAGATGCTTGCTGGCGTTCATATCTCGCTGTTCGGCCTGTCCATCATTAACTATCATCTTCTTTTTGCCTTGGCAGCCGTCATGCGTCTAGCCGCGCTACCTTTTCTGCGCTCTTTGGAAGATAAGGGGGCCGTTTCGACCACAAAAGTGCTTCAAGATCTAGGCCGCTCTGGTTTACGCCAATGGCGCTATATTCGTACGTTACAAAGGGCGGCCGAGGAGGAGGCTCGGAGACGAGCGGCCGAAGGGCTCACGGAAAAAGGCAGTCATCTCGCCATAGAGGAGCTAGGGAGAGCTTTAAGCGATCCCAGCCGAGCGGTACGTGCCGAGGCCGCTCGGGCTTTGGGGGAGACGGCAGATACAAGCGCTGTGGATCTGCTTTTAAAGGCGCTTGAAGATACCGGCACCGATATTGTTGGGGAGATCGCTAGGGCTTTAGGGAAGCTTGGAGATAGGCGCGCCAATCAGGCCCTGATCACGCTGTTGAAGGGCCCCCAAGAGGCGCTTTCCGAAAGCGATCGCTTCGCGTTGGTGCGTGCGCTCGGTAAGTTGGGCGGGGCCGATGCGGTTGATGCGCTTATTCGTCTCTTCTCAACGGAAGAGGATGGTCAGCGACTCGAAGCCCTTACGTTCGCTTTGGGCGAAGCAGGCGCTTCAAAAGCCGTGCAGCCTTTGAGCGAACGGTTTAAGCGATTGCCCGTTGGGCACCCGTTGCGAAGGGCTATTGTACGCGCTTTGGGAGATATAGGGGAAAAAAGCGCGCTTCCTCTCCTCCGCTCCCTGCTCGAACAGCCAGATACGGAGCCATCGCTCATTCCTATTCTTGCCGATGCGCTCGTGCGGTTAACAGATACGGGAGCGACATTTGCACTTGCCAAGCAGCTTGCGCGCCTTCCCTCTCCCGTGGCACGTCGGCAGGTAGCCCATGCCGTTGGGCGTCTGTTGGGGATAGGGGATTGCGTCTACGGCCTGCTGTCGTATGCGGAGCGTGAAGGGGAAGGGGCGCTGCTGAAGGTGATCTCCGAGCTGCCGCGAAACTTTCCCATTGCCGACATTGAGGCCGCCTTGCTTCACAACGAGAATGCGACCGCGCTTGCCCTACTTCTTGCTGCGCCGCGCCACCTCTCAAAATCCCATGTAAAATCGGAAAAGCGTGTGCTTCTCGACTTTCTTGACAAAGCCAATACCTTGCCACCCACTGCGGAGCTCGTGCCGATTGTGCTGTGTGCGCTTCGTGCCCTCCATGGCAGAAGTGTGCAGAGCTAGAGCACGCTCTCTAGCAGCATCTGGCTACGAAGGTCAAGAGCACGGATATCGGGTATTTCAAAGCGGTTGCCGTCCACATCTATGAGTTGCAGATGTGTTGGGGAGAACCAGTGCACGTTCTCCTGCAGACTCTGAGTCACGAACTCGCGCTCTCCGCGATCTGTATGAACCGACCAGTAGGTAGCTCCATACTCCACGCGCACGTTGAGAATGCATTTCACAAAGGCGGTAAGGTAGCGCCTTCGTAGCTCCATCTGCACGGCCTGCCAAGAATCGGGCGGTAGGTCACGCGGGTTTTCGATCATGACGATCTCCTCTCCTCTCGCATCAAGGAGACAGAGATAGCGCCCCGGATGCGAAAGGGGTGCCGCCCATACCGGTTTCACGGTGAGGTAGGAGCGCTCCTCATCCACGGTAAGCCGAAGCTGGTCAGCGGGAGCGTAAAACAGTCTGAGGTTCGCAACCTTTGGGGGTTCGTGTTCCATTACGGCCTCCTATACTGTGCCGATCTCGATGATTTGAGTTACTTGAGACTGCGTCTGCACGAGGTTATAGAACACGCCCTGGCGCTCCATCAGCTCGGCGTGTGTGCCCGTTTCAACGATCTCGCCTTTTTCCAGTACGATGAGCCGATCGGCGTTTCGCAGCGTGGAGAGACGATGAGCGATGGCAAAGGTTGTGCGACCTTTCACCAAACGCTGTAGGGCCTCTTGAATCTGCTTTTCTGTCTCCACATCCACAGAGGAGGTGGCCTCATCGAGGATGAGGATACGAGGGTCGTGCAGGATCGCGCGGGCGATGGCGATGCGCTGCCTCTCACCACCGGAGAGCTTGGTTCCTCGCTCTCCTATCACGGTGTCGTAGCCGTCCGGTTTGGCGAGAATGAATTGATGGGCGTTAGCCGCCTTTGCGGCCTCCACGATCTCTTCAAAACGGGCATCTGGGCGTCCATAAGAGATGTTTTCGGCGATGGTGCCGTGGAAGAGAAAAGGCTCTTGGGGAACGATGCCAATTTGGCGCCTAAGATCTTCCAGGGCGATCTCCCGATAGTCTATGCCATCTATGCGGATGACGCCCGCATCCGGCTCGTAAAAACGGCAGATGAGATTGATGGTGGTAGATTTGCCGGCGCCCGATTTGCCCACTAGGCCGATCATCTCGCCCGGCTTCGCGGTGAAGGTAAGCCCTTTTAGCACCGGGTTCGACTTATCGTAACCGAAGCGCACATCGCAGAATGCCACCTCGCCCACGATCGCATGGCGAATGCCACCGCGCGCATGCGGTTCAGGCTCGGCATCTATCACCTCAAAGATGCGCTCTGCTCCTGCCATGGCGCGTGTAAACCACTGATTAAGGTCGCCAAACCACATGAGTGGGCCATAAACGAGCCCCAACAGGGAGTTCACCATCACGAAGTTGCCCAGTGACATCTGTCCGCGATAGACCATCCAGCCCCCGTAAACCCAGTTGATCAAGCCACCGGAGGCGATGAAGAACGTCATCGCGCCGAACACGGTGTACCAGCGGGTATCGGCCTGTATACCTGCATCGCGGAGCTCTCTGTTGCACGCCTGAAATTTGGCGAACTCGGTGTTTTCACGGGTGAATGCTTTTACGATGCGAATACCGGAGATCGACTCGTTGAGGTGCGTATGGAAGCGCGCCCATTTTTGCCCTACGCGAAAGAACATCTGGCTGATCGGCTTCCAAAAGACGGCACTTAGGATGACCACAATCGGCATCGGGGCTAAAATGGCGAGAGTGAGGCGCCAGTTAATCCAAAGCAGCACGCAGGCGATGCCCAGCAGCATGAGCGCGTTGGCGATCAGGAAGGGCATGCCATCCACCAAAAACCCCCAGATGCGATCGGTGTCTTGTGTGATGCGGCTAACGATAGCTCCCACCTGTTTCTTGTCGAAGTAGCTTACCTGCAGGAACTCGACGGCGCGGTAGACGGCAGCGCGCAGATCAGCGGCGATATGCCCCGCAAGATAGGCGATGAGACGGCCATTGAGGATCTGCACGAACGTGGCCGCCACAACGACCCCAAGCCAGATGCCGGCCATCTCAAGCAGAAAGGTGTAGTTGCGGTGGGTGCTGAACACATGGTCAATGATGAGCGCTTGAAGCTTGGGCGGCACGAGATTCAGTGTGGTGGTAAGAACCCCAAGCAGGGCAAGGCCCACCGCCTGCAGACGGTAGGGACGGAGGTAGCTGGCCACACGGCGTAGGGTGCGACCCCGATGGATACACGCTGGGCAGATGCCGTCTACCTCTGGGAGAAGGCGCCCGCATTTTGCGCAGCGCAGCCGCTTCTGTTCAAGATTGATCTGCAGAGGCTCTCCGCGTGCAAGCTGTTCGATGCCTCGTGCGGCTTCCGAGAAGCGCGAGGCCAGCGTAAGCGAATAGGTGATGATGGGAACGACCTCTCCATCTCGGGTGGTGATCTCCAGTTGCCCGCCTCCCACAAGGGGCTCATTACGGGCGCTTTTGATCTCGGCGATCGGAATGTGAAACGAGACGACGCCGTCGGCCTCCCGCACACGCACATCGGTGGCGGTGACCTCTAAAAACCTTTTCCCGAACTGCCCATCGGCGGCGAAGTCGCCCTCCAAATGAATGAGCAACCGTTCCTGTGGCGTATCTTCGCCCTCAATGGTTTGCACTATTTCCCCCTTTAACATCACTACCTCCTTTCGGTAGCGCAAGCCACGGCGGAGGGGCGCTGTGTTTGCGGGATACCCAACGGCCAAAAAGTAGTCTTTTGTCTACTCGTATAGGCGATATTATGGCAAATCGGGCACTGAAAAATCAAGGGCTTTTGCTTCTCTAATGTTCTTCTCTTGCTATATCGGTTATAAGGGGCCATTTGGTAAAAAGATTAGAGCTGGAACGCATGCATCTCATGCGCTGGTTGTTTGAAACTCGAAACCGATATCTAAAAGCTACCTCCCATAAAAACGCAGGACTTTACGGGTTAGAGGCACGCCCTCTGCCTTCAGGGGGGATATCTGAGGCTTTGCCAAGGGGGAGCAGGAAAGGGGAGAGCGCGCAACGAATAAAAATCACAACATGAGCAACAAGGGCCGATCGTCTTGCAGGGTAAGTCGCCGCGAATGGTTGCGGCAGGTCAGTTGGAGTGCGATAGCGCTCGGCATGGCCTCTGTGGAATCGGGTTCTGCTTTGTGTAAAATGCAACCACAAAAGGAGAATGTAATGGAGGAGCGCGTGCCTTTGCTTTTAGATACCGACATCGGTTCCGACATTGACGATGCGGTTGCTTTGGCCTATCTGTTATGCCATCCGCAGTGCGATCTGCTGGGAATCACCACGGTTACTGGGGAGCCGGACAAGCGCGCGAGTTTGGCCGATGCCATTTGCAGAGCGGCCGGACGGAACGATGTGCCGATACATGTAGGGGCACGCCTGCCTTTTCTCGGCACTCAGCGCCAACCGGAGGCCCCACAGGCGGAGGCACTTCGTCGGTGGCCGCATCGAAGCTTTTCTCAAGAAAATACGGCGGTGGCGTTTCTCCAGGAGACGATTCGCAAGCATCCTGGCGAGATCACACTGCTCACCATAGGGCCTCTCACCAACATCGGACTGCTCTTTGCTTTGGACCCCGAAGTTCCCGCTATGCTCAAGCAGTTGGTAATGATGGGCGGGCGTTTCTTTCCCGATGCACAAGGCCGTATAGGTTCTGAGTGGAACATTGTTTGCGACGCCTGGTCGGCTGCGCGCGTATTTACCTCAGCAGTGCCACAGCTACGCGCGATAGGGCTCGATGTAACCCTGCGATGCCGTATGCCGGCCGCGGAGTGCAAGGAGCGCTTCCAGGCTATTGGAGGCCCTCTAAAGCCGGTGGCCGACATGGCCGACGTGTGGTTTCGTCATGCGGACTCCATTACTTTTCACGACCCGCTGGCTGCAGCGGTGGTTTTTGAACCAACGCTGTGCCGCTTCGAGCCTGCCGATTATGTAAAAGTGAAACTCAGCAACGACGATTCGTTTGGGGAGACATCTATAAAACCCTCTGCTCTGGACTCGCCTATTCAGGTCGCAGCAGACGTCAACCCTGATGCCTTCTTTGCCCACTATTTCGACGTGGTGGGTCATCATCGGCATGTCTAGGAAAAAACAGGGGTGTGAAAAATTTCACACCCCTGTTGTGAAATAGGTTACAGCGAGGCTGCGGTGAAATGGCGTATCTTATATCTGCATTCACGCACTGCCTTCTGAAGGCGCGCAAATGCACCTTACAATCCATCCGTACAGACGCGGCTTTTTAGGGTATCGGAGTTTGGCTCTTCTACCGATACCCAACTTTTTTGCCTACTTGTTAAAAAGCGGTACGAGACTATCGTAAAGCGCTTTCGGCACGGTGCGTAGCGTCCCCACGGCGGCTTCTAGTGGCGCCACCACAATGTCGTTCCCATGGAGCGCCACCATTTTACCGAAGTCACGTTCATACACACATTGTGCTGCACGCACACCAAGGCGCGAAGCTAACACCCGGTCGAAGGCGCTCGGCGCTCCGCCTCGTTGAATGTGGCCTGTAACAGCGGAACGGGTCTCTAACCCAGTGCGCTTTTCGATCTCTTTGGCGACCCACTCGCCCACATTGCGTTCCCCAAGGACCACGTGTCCAAACGCATCCACCTTGGTCTCCTTGTGCTCCTCTTCCGGCAGCTCCACGCCCTCTGAGGCCACCACAAGAGCATAGCCTTTACGCGCATAGGCACGCTGAACCTGTGTACAAAGCTCTTCGACGTTGAGGGGTACCTCCGGCAGCAGAATGTAGTCGGCACCGCCGGCTACCCCTGTGTACAGGGCTACCCAGCCCGCATGGCGTCCCATGACCTCCAACACAATAACGCGGCTGTGCGAGCGCGCCGTATCCCGCAGGCGATCGAGGGCTTCCACATTTACCTGCACAGCGCTATCGAAGCCAAACGTATAATCTGTTTCACTTAAATCGTTATCCATGGTCTTGGGAACGCCTACGGTGTTGATACCCTCCTTATAAAGCTTGCTAGCAACACCCAGCGTATCTTCCCCACCTAACGCCACAATGGCTTCAAAACCGTGCTTCTGGATAGTGGTTTTCACAGCCTGAAGTTGGGCAGGGTCTTTGTAGGGGTTGGTGCGTGAAGAGCGCAGCACCGTGCCCCCTTTATCGATCAGCTCTTCGACATCGGCAATGGTGAGGGGCTCTTTGTCTACGAGGTCGTTGACCAAACCCTTCCATCCTTCGCGGATGCCATAAACAGCAAACCCATAATCGAGCGCTTTCATCACGAAACCACGAATTGCCGGGTTCAACCCCGGACAGTCACCACCACCGGTTAAGATACCAACTTTCATTGTAGGTCGGCCTCCTTCTGAGTTTTTTCTCGTCCTAAACGATAAATAGTCATGGTCCCTGCCTCGGTCACTCGCACCAAATACCCGAATAAAGGCTATGCGATGCCGAAGATGGGCTTCTATTTGAAGTTTACCTCACAGCTTGCACCAAAAGCTTCTATTTCTCTATTTATGCTACAGAAAATCTTTGGACGCATCTCTCGTCAAGGTGTGTCCGTATCTAGATGAGCCCCTGCGACCGGGGAGGCAGGAGAAGAGCGGCTTGGAGCGGAAATAGTATTTGATATCTGCCTGGAGAAGAAAGGAGGTTCTTTGTATGACCCGCATCACACGCAGAGATTTTTTACGGCGTACGGGCGGTGGCCTAACCACTTTGGGGCTCGTCGCACAAGCTCCCTCCGCCTTGGCTCAGCCGCGACCTCTCTCGCGGCGCGTTGCAGCAAACGATAAGATCGTGATCGCGCTCATCGGCTGTGGAGGCATGGGCAACGTAGACCTGGGTTGGGCCATGGATGAGCCAGATGTGGAGGTGGCCGCCCTGTGCGATGTGGATGAGCACCATTTGAACAACACGCTTCAAAACGTTATCAAGAAAAACCAACAGCGCACGGCCAAGGATGGCCAAAATCGCCCGGCACCAGATACCTACAAAGATTTTCGGCGCGTTTTAGAGCGAAAAGATATTGATGCCGTCTTAATCTGCACCCCAGATCACTGGCATGCGCTACCGCTCATCTACGCCTGTGAGGCCGGTAAAGATGCCTACTGTGAGAAACCTATCAGCCACGACATACTTGAAGCGAAGGCGATGGCCGGTGCCGTAAAGCATTTTCAGCGCGTGGTACAAGTGGGCACTTGGCAAAGAAGCACGCGCGAGTTTGTGAGCGCCGTGGCTTTTGTGCGGGCTGGCAAAATCGGGCGTATTACTTCGGTGCGGGCATGGAAAACAGACGATGCCCGTCTAGGTCATCATGTGTCGGTAGGAGGTCCTCCTGCTTATTTTGATTACGATTTCTGGACTGGCCCTGCGCAGATGGTGCCCTACATCCCCGAATATACCCACTACAACTGGCGTTGGTTCTACAACTACGCCTCCGGTGAGACGGGCGACTGGGGCGTGCATATGATGGATATCGGGCTTCTGGCGATGAGCAAGGATACCGATCTCGTAATGCCTGTAGAGATCTGCGGCATGGGAGGCAAGCTCGCGCATCCAGACGACGACCGCACCACACCCGATACGGTTTATGGCCTCATGCGGTTTAAGGACCCCGATTTTGTGATGATCTGGCGCACCGAACGCGATCATCCCGATCTGCCTGACCACGGCACGCAATTCGTAGGTGAGAGGGGCGATACGGTGACCGTGTGGCGCGGAGGGTGGCGAGTGCGCGATGCGGAGGGCCGTGAGCTTCCCAAAGAGGAAGCCCCACCTACCAATAGCCATATGCGTAACTGGCTCGACTGCATCAAAACGCGCGAACAGCCCCGCTCGAATCTCGCCTCTATGGCACAGACCACGATCGTGTGCCATCTCATCAATGCCTCTTACCTTGCTGGTGGGGAGACGGTGCATTGGGACAAAGAGCGTATGGACATCGTGGGGCGTGTGGGGCGAGAGACGCAGTCCTATGAACGGCCTTATCGTAAGCCGTGGACGCTGCCTATATATAAGGGGGACTGACGTCTTCCTGGTAAACGTGTGCAAATCCAAAGAGGGAGAGACGTTCTCGCTAAGAACGTCTCTCCCTCAACTTTAGAGTGGGGCACAACCTCTGCCGGACTTCCCGTTGTTAGTGCCTCAACGGGTAAGTTCGGCGAACTGCCTATCTCTGTTCGGCGGTTGTCGGTAAGTGGGTATGGAGACGTAGGATAACAATAGACCAGGGCGGACAGGTATAGGTGAACTGATCGGAGATGTTACGCACCGGATGCTCTATCGGCACAACCGCATGAGGGTTGACAAAGCTGTTTTCAGCGTTCGGTGAAGAGGCGGTCATGACCCATGCAGAGCCATCTGGGGCGACCTGCCCCACACCGTTGAGGCGGATATGTACATCGCGCGATTCGCCTTTGAGGTTCACCATTTTAATGATCACGTCGCCCGTTTTATCTTCTCGTGTCGTCACCACTCCGAGCGTTGGCAAATTGGGCAGGCGAATGTCGTACTCCAGCTTATTATCGAGATAACAGCGCACTCGGTTGCCTTGCACCTGCACGCGTAGGTCGTACCAGCGGCCTGTTTCGATATGGTTGGGTACGTTATAGGCCAACTCGGTGCTCGCCCCACCCACGATCTCCTCAATATTATCGTGGGTGTTGCCCCAGCCACCTACGTTCCACCAGTACCAGTTGTCCTGATCGCGCACGTGGAACATGATGAGAAAACCCTCTTTTCCGCCTAGTTTCCGAGCACGTAAGGAAAAGGTGTAGTCTGTCCAGCTAGGGTCGCCTCCTACAGCGCGCAGGTTGGTGCCAAGATCGGTTTGACGCGCCGTGCCATCGGCAATTGTCCATTGGCCGGTTTGCGGGGTGAGCGGAAACGCCCCAGGCGAATTCAACGTCCAAAGCACCTTATCTCCTTGGGTAACCTTCAGATCGGTGAACTCCGCCGAAGTAGCCCATGTTGCCACGCCGATTCCGCCTCGATCAAGCACCTTGTTGCTCGACGGTGGCTCTTCGACCGTGGTAGGCAGCACGACATCGCCTCGATTGCGCGAGAACATCCATTGTGCCCAGTAGGAGGGCGTGCCGTATGCATGAAGGCTGTCGAAGAGGATGGCGTCTGGGTTCCACACCATATTGTTGACATTTGCGAAGAGAGGGGCGTAGGAGGCCATTTTAATGACATCGGAGTTGCGTTCGATAGCCGTCATGAAGTAGGCCTCACCAAGGGCCGCATTTAGGTTCCCATGTCCGGCGCCGCGTGTAACGGCAAATTCCCCTATATAGACTGGGGTTGCGTTACGAGGATAGTTATCTAGAGCGGCAGCTTGTCGCACAAAGAAAAGGGTTGAGGCGTAGTAGTGATCGTCTACAAGGTCAGCGGGGCGGCTGTTCACGCGCGTGTCGGCGATCAGTTTGATATAAGGGTAGCGCGCCTTAATGGCATCATAGAACATAGCGAAACGCGCATCATAATCGTCAAACCCATCCTCATTGCCCACCTCGATGTACTGAAGGTGGAAGGGGGCTGGGTGCCCGTCTTTAGCGCGCTGGGCTCCCCACTTGCTTGTCACCGGGCCATTAGCGTATTCGATGGCATCGAGTGCGCTTTGAATATAGGGTTGGAGCTGATCGAGCGGCACATTCTGTTTATGGCTCATCCCGCAGTTGATAACAAAAATCGGCTCGGCATGCATCTCTTCGCACCATTCCAGATACTCCAAGTAGCCCAAGCCGTTGTCGCACTGATACCCCCAGAGGTCGTCGGTGGGGGTGCGATCCATAAGCGGGCCGATAGACCCGCGCCAACGAAAGCGATGGGCGAGGATGTCGCCTTCCACAAAGCAGCCGCCGGGGAAGCGCACGAAGGAGGGTTTAAGATCGGCCACCATTTGGGCGAGGTCGGCTCTGAGGCCGTTGGTTTGATGGTCGAAGGTATCAGTGGGGAAGAGAGAGACAAAGCGGAGATCAAAGGTAGCTGGGGCTTGCGTTGTAATGGTGAGAAAAGCGTGAGCATCCTCCTTTGGGGAGCGGAAAAGGTACTCTAACGTCTGATCGTTACCGCTTGCTGCAAGTTTTGTGAAGCGATGTTCGGCGAGCACCGTTCCATCGGCAGCACGGAGTGCCACCACGAGAGGCCCAACAAGTTTGGAACTCAGTTTCACGACGATCTGGCCGCGGAAGGTCTCCCCTTTGTGCGTCCCGATGCCCCAATATCCGGTGTTAGCGACTCCGCCCCAGGCATCTCCATTTGCAGCGCCACGTTCTACGCGGACCTCAAGGTAGTGGGCGGCGCTTTGGGGATTGGAGGTCGGTAGCAAGTTAAGGTGCACCACCGCGCCATTTTCCGTCCATGGCGTCCAAGCGACGATGCCGTTGGTGAAGGCGCGATTTTGAATCTTCTCGGCGTAGAGACCACCATCCCCGGCATGGTTGATCTCTTCAAAGAACACACCATGTTGTAAGGGGCTAAGGGCAGGGCCTGGGTGGTTTGCGTCCACGGTGAGAGTCAGAGTATCGGCTTTTGCAGAGATGTTCAAGAGGCCGATGTTCCACAAACAGAGAGCGGCAAAATAGGCATAAAGCCGGCTTCGTTGCATGGTAGGGCTCCTTAGTTAGAGTCTTTAGAGACGGTTCTATAATAACACCAAACCTTTGGTATGTCAATAACCCATTAAAAGCACTCTAACCGTAGGAGCAAAAATAGGGCTACGGGGATTCGAACCCCGGTTTACGGGCTGAGAACCCGCCGTCCTGACCCCTAGACGATAGCCCCTTAAAGAGGAACGCAGGTTATGATACCTACGGGACGAGGGTTTTGTCAAGGAGGTTCCGATGTCCGTTGTGCTTTGTTAGATGACTTTACAAGCTTCTAAGACATGCAAAAGTAAGACATGCAAAAGGACATGTGAGATCGGGCACCATGAAAGAAGGATTCTTAGAACCTGCCGTTGAACAAAAAACAAGAGTGTCGAAGAAAGGATGTCGGCATTCGTCATCGAGTCCCAACAGTTCATCCCTACCTAAGGAGAGAGAAAATGCCAGGACCCATCGTCGCGCTTACCGTAGACTGCACCTGTGCACTCAACGGAAAATGCTATGTCTCCGGCATCGTGGAGGCGACCGAACAAGCCATCGTGCCCTGCACATGGCTGCTTGGTGTCAGCGAGCATGACCCTATGAGCAACGTGAAGCTTTACCATAACGAGTACTTACATCGCATCCCGGCTTGGCACGAGATCGGGCTTTACCTCAGTTTCGATACCGGCGCTTCCAACACGGTCGATCGAGGCGATCTGATTCGTGTTGGAAAAGACATTCTTAAGCAGTTCTCCATCAAACCGACGGCCTTTCGAGCAGCCAACGGCGATTTGGAAGCTGGCGATATCAAGGCGCTCGAGGATATCGGGATTCTCGTCGACTCTACGCCCGGTTCCAGCGCCGAACTGCCGAAGGACGCCCCGCGCAGTCCCTATCATCCATCCTACACACATCCTTATCAGAAGGGGGAGGCCAAGCTGTGGATTGCACCGGTAGCCCATGTGAACGGTGTGCGCGGCTACATTGATCAGGGCTTCGATGTGCTCAAGGCAGTCATAGATGCTCACCTCACTCTCTCCGATATTTTGGTTTTGGGAATGACCGACTGCGTGGATAATCGCGAAAACCTCGCCCATGTTATCGCCTATCTAAAGCAGAAGGGAGCTCGTTTTACTACGCTCACACAGTTGGTATCTGAACTGTAGCTCATGGGAAACGAGACAGCACGTAGAGTAGCCGTCGTTACGGGAGCTAGTAGCGGAATAGGTGCCGCGACGGCCACGGCCTTACATCGGGCCGGTTTTGCGCTGATTTTGGGAGCACGACGTTTGGAAAGGTTGCGGCAGGTGGGAGAGCCACTGGGCGCACGCTGTTTTTATCTGGACGTTACTGACCTTCAAAGTATTCGTGAATTCTGTAGCCAGGTGGAGCAGGTTCACCTGCTGGTCAACAACGCCGGAGGTGCTTTAGGGCTGGATCCCATTGAAGCGGCGAAGGATGAGGATTGGGAACAGATGTTCCGAACTAACGTGCTCGGTTTGATGCGCATGACCCGCGAACTGTTGCCGAAGCTCGAAGCCAGCGGTGCCGGGCACGTTATCAATATCGGCAGCATCGCTGGGCGCGAACCCTATCCGGGCGGTGCGGGCTATAATGCAGCAAAGTTTGCTGTGCGTGCTATAACGCAGGTTATGCGGATGGAATGGCTTGGACGTCCTCTGCGAGTCACTGAGATCGCTCCGGGGCTTGTGGAAACGGAGTTCAGTCTCGTGCGTTTTAAGGGGGATGCTGAACGCGCTGCACGGGTCTATCAGGGCCTAAAGCCCCTAACGGCTGAGGACGTCGCCGACGCAGTTGTCTGGGCTGCGACACGCCCACCCCATGTCAACATTGATGAGATCGTGCTCAAACCGCTCGATCAGGCGACTGCCCTCATGGTAAAAAGAAGAGACAACACGACTTAAATTTCAGATTGTCACGTAGAGCGCAACCAGGCGTTTGAGGTAGTACTTAGCAACTACTCGCTCGGAAGATTCTCTGTGTAAGGAAACACGCCAATGAAAGTTCAAACGCTTCTCCTACTTGGTCTCGCTTCCTTTCTTTCTGCACCGCTCGCTTTGGCCGATCAGGGCATTGCGGCAACCCCTACGGTGGTTGTAAAAGGGCAGACTGTCAAGCTAGAGTGGTATATCACCGGAGATAAGGTGGTGCTTTCAGGCGGCCGCTTTGGCAAAGGGGTGGTCGTTACAGGAAAAACGCAGGCTATCGATCGGCCCCTTCAGACAACACGCTATGTGCTGGATGATTATTATCATGTAAACAATCCGCTTGGGTCTGGCAAACCGGCCGTTCAAAGACTGCATACCCGCTATTCTGTGGTGGTAAAGGTGTTTACTATGCCGCCATTAGCGGTGTATCATGCCGGAAAAGATTGGACGGTAGACTATGTAAAAGGCTGGAAAGCTTATCCGATAAAAACACCGGATGGGATCCCGCATGGTCTGGTCTTTTTCCAACCTGAAGAGGATAGCCTTGAGCGCCTAGGGGTTGCCATGTTGTCCGCGTCGAATAAAACAGCGGAAACGCTTATGGAGGATGTCGAAGCCGATATCCCCCAGCACTATAAGGATGTCAAAACGATCTCACGAGACTCGATCACTTTTTGCGGGGAACCGGCTGTAAGGCTTGTCTTCGAGGCGACAGACCCAGCGGGGCGCCGCATCGAATCGATCGTGCTTGCCTTTGTGCACGATGGTATGGGCTATGTGGTGAGTGGTCGCACATCCGATTCGGAGTTCGATGTGCGCCATCTCTTACTAGATAAGCTCGTCGAGAGCTTTAAGCCTGGAGATCAAAGAACAGCCTATTCCATAAAGTGATCGTGCCATACTCCAGGCTAACAATAGAATAGCCTACGCTCTCAGCTGTTTTTTAGCGTAGATAGTAAGTAAGCTTCGCTGCCTGCGCATCTATTACCTTGCCCCTAGCCGGAGGAAGGCAGTGCCAGGTGTTGGGGAGAGTACGTGTCACACGTCTAACGGATGTTGAAGGGTATACTCTGTAGCATGCAGCGTATTGATGAAGCTCAGCCCATTCCATTTCTAAACCAGATTCTACACGGTGACTGTTGTGAGATACTAAGGCAGTTGCCTGACGAAAGTGTTGATCTCATTATTACATCGCCACCCTATGCCGATCAGCGGAAGGAAGTATATGGTGGCATTCATCCAGACCACTACGTAGAGTGGTTTCTTCCTATTGCAGCGGAGCTGAGGCGTGCTCTGAAACCAACCGGTTCCTTTATCTTGAATATTAAGGAACGTGTGGTAAACGGTGAGCGTCACACGTATGTGTTAGAACTCATTCTGGCCATGCGTCAGCAGGGCTGGCTTTGGACGGAAGAGTATATTTGGCACAAAAAGAACTGTTATCCAGGCAAATGGCCTAATCGTTTTAGAGATGCATGGGAGCGCCTCCTCCATTTTACGAAACAACGGCAGTTCAAAATGTTTCAGGAAGCCGTGACGGTGCCGATGGGAGATTGGAGGCATGAACGGCTTAAGAGGCTTGGCGAAAACGATCTCACCCGATTCACCTCGCAGGTTGGCAGTGGTTTTGGCAAACGGGTCGCTAACTGGCTCGGACGTGAGCTAGCTTATCCTGATAATGTGCTTCACATGGCAACCGAGTGCTATAATCGTTATCATGCTGCCACGTTTCCTGTGGAATTGCCTACATGGTTCATCAAACTTTTTACTGAGCCTGGAGATGTGGTATTAGACCCTTTTATCGGCTCAGGTACAACGGCAGTAGCCTGCGTTCGTTTGGATCGCCGATACATCGGGATCGAAATCAAAGAGGAGTATGTGCATCTCGCCAAAGAGCGTATAGCCAAAGAGGCAGCAGAGCCAAATCTGTATACGATGGGAGAGAGCGAAGCCATTTATGGTTGAATTAAGTGAGCTAGAAGCTCTCGTTCGTAGATGTCTTGATGATTTCTATAGTAGGCGAATTTCGAACCTATCGAATCTTCGTTTGAAGGAGCTTCTTAAGCGCAAAAATCCTTACCTCTTGCGGGCCATGGGACTGCGTACTGCGGGTGAGTTGGTAGAGCACATTTTGCTACTCCATGCTCAGGCATCTGACGAGACCATCTTCGGAGATGCATTTGTAGGAGCCTATCGTTTTTGCAGTAAGCCGTGGAAGAAAGTTCGGTGCCAAAGGGATAGATATCGAAATTGAAGAGGAAAAGACCTACAAAGCGATTACTGTGAAATCAGAACCGAATATTTTCAACGCGAGTCAGACCGCTCGGATAAACGATGAATTTCAAGAGTTGCAAAATCGTCTCCGCCAGCCTTTAAGAAATCTTGGAAAGCAGTTTGATCCTATCCTAGGTTGCTCTTATGGCAAGTGCGTGATAGAGCCTTCCGCGAAAAGGCGTTATCGCGTTATTTCCGGTCAGGCCTTTTGGCAAGAGATAACAGGAGACCCCGATTTTTATCTCAAACTAATGCGTCTCATGTATGATTATCCCGACAGGCAACGGGAACGCTATCTGCAAGAGTGGGCAAATGCAGTAAATCGTTTTACTCGTGATATATTAAACGACTTTGCACGCGCTGATGGAACGTTAGATTGGGAAAAGATCGTGCAGTTTAACTCGAGCTGCGACTAGACAAGCCCTAGAATCTATCTACGAACCAAAAATGGGATGTCACATGATTGTGACATCCCTCGTGTGTTGTTAAAGAATAGACTAGATGCCGAAGCGACTTGGGGTCGGAGCGATGCGCGGAAGAACATGTGCCACTGAGGCTGCCCACTGTTTCGCCAAAGCGGTCACGCTTGTTCCTGCGGCACGCGCGTCCTGAGGCGTTACACGCATCAGCAGATAGCCGCGCACAAGCACGGCATTTCCTACCGCTTTGACATCGGAGGCGGTCAAGGGAGGAACTTGCGTGCGCGAGAGAATTTCTACCGTGCGTGCGTCGAACAGTTCAGTGCGCATGATGGGCGTTAGACGTCCCTCGCTTTGGGTAATATACACGATCTCATAACCGGAGATAGCCCACCAAGTAGGGGACTTGTCGGAGACTTCGGGGATGTTACCTACAGGTACCACGCGTTGGGCACGGCAGACCCATGTGCCCATGGTGAGCACAAGGGCTCCACACACCGCTGTCCATAGTGTCTTCTTCATTTGTCTACTCCTTTGCTTTGTGGTTTTGAAATGGCTAGTTTTATGACGGACGAGCTGTTGGGAATTGTTCCTGAAGCCGATGTCGCAACAGAATAGGATGTTGGGGTAGCTAAAAAGCGCCGTCTTCACACTTCTACCAATGCATTATAGCCCTTTCTTTGGAGAAAATCATCTTATGTAGAAGTTCCTGAAATGTGTGCTCAGAAACGCCGACATGAGCCGTACGGGGAAAGCGCACTCTCCTTTGTCGTTGGGGGTAGAGGTGCAAGGCGTTGCGTGCCTACAGCAAAAATTTAGGCACACTAGTGGCTTGTTTGTGAAACTTTTGTGCAGGAGTATCTGCTATCGGCAATCTATACTATAAAATGCATCAAGTGTAGCTTTGTATTCAATCCCGATAAGAATGCGGAAACTCTCTAATATAGCCCTACGCTCCCTTCCCTTCAAAGCCATGGGAACATAGGAAACCAGTTCAAATAAGCATGTCGTCCACCACGTAGACACTCGTAAATAGAAGTCTCACAGTCAAAAGGAGCAACCAATGTATCGCATACTAATGTTGATTGTCTCTATCGTGATCGCGATAGTGATCTGGAAGTTGGTGGTAGGTGTGTTTGCTGGCCTAGGAGGCATCCTCTTCCTGATTATCGAGGCAGCGCTGCTTCTATGGCTCATCTTCGAAATCTACCGCTTGCTGACCAACCGTAACACGGGAACCTACTAAAAACGAGCCTTCCACCCTGCTAACGCGCTTCATGCGAGGAGTGCGTTGGCGGGGTTTTCGGCTTCTAGGAGGATTCTGCAGCCGATACTCTCCAGCACTACACCCTCTTCGGGCACATCCGCGTCGTCCGATAGGTTAGCAAAGACCTATGCGATGCGTTGGAGGATGGCATGCGACGTTAGCTCTCTCAATGGTTTTCTGGCGTCATTCCGTCTATTGTTATGTGGAGAGGGCGTAAGCTGCACAATCCATTTCGGGTGTCTGGGGCGCATCCATTGCAAATAAAGGAAAGGAGGGAAGGCGCATTCTCCCTTGCTTGAAAGCGAGGGCTCTTGCGCCGAATTCTATGAGTGAGGAGTCAGTAAACCTGCCTGATACGGGCTTATCGGCAGAGGCCGAAACCCATGAAGAGCGTATAGCAGACCAGGAGGACGTAGCGAACGCGCGCGTGGAAGAGCCGGACATTCGCGTGAAAAAACCGTTTTGGAAAAGCCTCGGTCCTGGACTGATTACCGGTGCGGCCGATAACGACCCCGCGGGCATCGGCACCTATTCGGTTGTGGGGGCCCAGTTCGGCTACAAACTACTGTGGCCTACCCTCCTATGTCTCCCGCTCATGATCGCCGTTCAAGAGATGTGTGGGCGTGTGGCGCTGCTGACGGGGAAGGGGTTGGCAGCGGTGGTTAAGGAGCACTACCCGAAGTGGCTCTTGCTAGGGTGTGTTTTCCTGCTGATGGTCACCAATATCATCAATATCTACGCCGATCTCAACATCATGGCCTCTTCCGCCCAAATGCTCTTTCACGGTGTTTTTCTCTTATGGCTTAGCATCATCGCTCTTTTCATGATGCTGACCCAGATCTTCATGCCTTATGCGCACTATGCTCGATTCCTCAAATGGCTTTGCCTAACATTTATTGCCTATGCCATTACTGCTCTGATGCCATCGGTACATAACTCCTGGAGCCTCATTTTTAAGAACCTCGTGCTGCCGACGTGGCAATGGAAAACCGACTACTTGATGGCGCTAGTTGGCTCGCTTGGTACCACCATATCCCCCTACCTTTTCTTTTGGCAGGCGGGACAGCAGGTGGAAGAGCTTATTGCACAGCACGAGGCCGACGCTCCTGGAAAACGTAAGCGCTCTCCCAATGAGGCCGAGATGCATAACTTGCGCGCCGATACGGCTGCCGGCATGCTCGTCTCGCAACTTGTGACGTTTTTCATTATTATCTGCACCGCGGCTACGCTCCACGCAAAAGGGGTGACCAACATCAATACCGCTCAAGATGCTGCGAGGGCGCTGGCACCTCTCGGCGGTAAAATCGCCTATTGGCTTTTTGCATTGGGCATTTTGGGCGCGGGACTACTTGCTGTTCCCACACTAGCCGGCTCTGCAGCCTATGCGCTCTCCGAAACTTTAAGCTGGCGACACGGATTATATCGCCGTTTTCAAAGGGCGCGTGCCTTCTATCTTACCATTGCCGGTATGGTGCTGGTGGGCTACTTGCTCAACTTCTTTCGGAAAGTGAGTCCCATTAAAGCGCTCTTCTATGCCTCTGTGCTCAACGGTGTCGTCGCAGTGCCTCTGTTGGTGGTGCTTCTCTTTATTTGTAATAACTCCAAAGTGATGAAGGCCCGCACAAATCGCCCTCTAAGCAATCTCTTGGGAGGATTGGCCGTGCTGTTGTTAGGGGTTGCATCCTTGTTCATGCTGTGGGCGCTGGTCACGGGGCACTCTGCGTAGAGTCAGGTGCAACCACACAGAGGGCTTGAGGTATGACCTTGATCTTCACGGGAGTATGAGCTGCGATATGGTCATCGGCGTGGACGGGCAGAGGACGTTGTCGGTAGCGTACGCGGCTGATCTCGACCTCTCGCGCACGTAGGCAGGTAACTTTGGGGAGTTGGAGGGTGTTGCCAAATCGAAGCGCCAAGGCAAAACGGAGCAGTTCCCACCGCGAAAGCGCACCCACCATAACAACATCGAATAACCCATCGTCTAGCTTGGCGTCGGGAGCGACGGCAAAGCGGGCGCCAAGATAGATCGAGTTGCATATCGAAACCATCGTCGCCTCTTCTGCATAGGTGTTACCATCAAGCACAAGTTGAAGACGTCGGGCAGGCGGGTTTAGAAGAAGTGGTAGAAGCAGCTTCCAATCCCTTCCAAAGCGAAAAAGGTGCGGCCCATCAGGGCCAAACAGAGAGATAATCTGAGCGAAAAGCCCCACACCTGCTGCCTCTAGAAAATACTCCTCCCCGATGCAACCCACATCCACACGTCGCACAGGAGCGGTTGCCAATACCTGCATGGCCTCAGGAAGGGAGAAAGGAAGGCCCAGCGAATGGGCAAAGTTGTTATCGGTGCCTACCGGCAGGACACCGAGAACTAATGAAGTGCCAATAAGCGCTTGCGCTATGGGGCGAACAGTTCCGTCGCCACCGGCAGCCGCAACTACCTCATACCCTTCGGCTTGGGCTGCTAGAACGCGCTGGCGGAGAGCCTCCGGAGGCGGCGTCGGCTCGATGGTGGCATTCAACCCTACCGCTTTTGCGGCCTCGTGGAGGGCAGTCGCGCTCTCCTCCGGAGAGGGAACCCCATTTTTTGTTGGCTGGGCTTTGAGGCTGCCAGCCTTTGGATTATATAAAATCAGCGTACGACGGTCTAGAATAGGTGCTTCTCCTAGAACGGAATATCGGTTTCGTAAACGTCTCTTGCCTAAGGATAGAACGCGGTGCGATAACCGTTCTCTCGCTTGTCCGATGCGCTTTAAAGGGCGGGAAAGAAAAACCATCATGTTCTCGCCCCCTCTGAAAGCAGTGGCGCTATCTAGCTTCGAGGGCGCCTTCGCACTCTATTCATACGGAGGAAACCTTGTGGCATGACACGGCTGTTAAGGAGTGAGGTGGTAAGGAGACTATTTCAAAGCGCGTTTGAGAGCATCGAGGTAGGCAAAGCGATCGCCTTTGGTGGGTACAATGTAGCTGCCTTCACCTAACTCATTCCACGCTTCCACAAACAGTAGGGGTCGATCGGGCAGGACATGCATGTTGGGGTGCGCTAGCCACCACTCGCGTGCCATACGCACAAACAGCTCGAACTCCTGAGGGGTACGTGTATACCAAAAGTTGGTTTCATGCCAGGGCCGTGGGTCCCATCCATCGGTAATCACGGGAATATAGGGCTTTCTACCGTCGTTAGCGAAATCGTCCCAAATCTGTAAACTGCCATCTATTAGCAGGGCGTAGGGGTTTTCGCCCTCGTGAGTGCCCGGCACACCCAGATAGTTGTAGCCAGAGAAGGCATCGTAGCCCTCCTGCACCAACCGATTAAGGTCGTTCCAGCCATGCTGCGGCCCCGGCGTGGCGCATGCGACCAGATATACCCCCGGCAGGTTAGCCTGGCGCGCCAGTTCACGCAAGCGTTGCCATGCCTTCGCAACCCCCTCTGCACCACCCCAGGTCTTTTCCATATCGCTCACACTGAAGACCACGAGTAAGGGTTTGCCTTCGATTTTCACGTAGTTGGCATCAGAAAAATCCTCTTTAATCCAACGCGCACACTGTGCATCCCACTCTGAAGGAGGAATACTGAAGATTCCGTTGTTGACGTAGAGCAGAGCATATCGCATACCAAGCTTATTGGGATCGCTACGAAAGAGTTTCACGGCCGAATTCAGCGATTTGCGCTCATGTGCGTTTGTATCATGTGCGAGGTAGTACCAGTCGAAAATGAAGAAGTCAATACCAGCTTGACGTGCCCAGGCCACTTGTTGATGAACGAGAGGCAGAGTGTCGTCGTACCAGCCGCTCAGTGGCTCCCTTTGCGGATAGTTTTGAGGCATGCTGTCGAGATGAAAGTTATTGGCGGAGCGATCCGCCCAGCCGTCAAAATAGTAGCAGCCTACAAGCGGGGGAGGGGTTTTTAGCCCCTTCGCATAGGCGCCCTGAAGGCATATACAGAAAAAGGCAACTAAAAGGGAGCGACAACACTTCATCAATCTTAGCATACCCTAAAATAGGGCGTTTCTCCGCTCTTCCCGCACAGAAACGCGCAGGACGCAGTTAAGTTTGAGGCAAGTGCATTCTACTGCTCTATCGTTCGTGCAGTTCTTTCCGCAGAGAGAGTTGGGCATGCCTATTTGGATAAGCGGACATATCTGTCCGTGTAGGCCCTACATGTCTCGCTTGGAGCAATAGAATATAGAAAACAGAGAAACCAACAGGCAGGAAGGAAACGCGCTTGTGATGAACTAGATCTTTAGAAATGTACAAAACCCTACGACATCCTGGACGCGACGCATCTTGCTGGCCGGGGTCTGTAGAGAGGAGGGATAAGAATGCAGTTGAGCTATTTTCAGAAGAAGCAGTTTTACGAACAGGGCTACCTGGTGATACCTGGCGTGGTGCCTCCAATAATGGTACGAGAGGCTATGCGTGCGATTAACCATAGCATCGGTGAGGGCATGCCGCCCGATCTGATGGTCAAGTTCCGCGCGCAGTCCTTCTGTCCAGAGCTACAGGGGTCAGCAGTGATCACCGACCTGTTCAACCGTACACCAGCGTTGGCTCTTGCCGAATCGGCCATTGGAGAGGGCAAAATATGCCCCATAAAGGGGGGGCAGATCGCGTTAAGGTTTCCAGGAACGCAAGACCCACCTCCTGTGCCAAGACCGCATCTCGATGGCATGCACTCTCCTACAAATGGCGTGCCGGAAGGCGAAATTCACAACTTTACCGCGCTTGTGGGCATTCTGCTCAGCGACGTTACCGAAGAGTATGCTGGTAACTTCACGGTATGGCCCGGGTCGCATCATCTTCACGAAGCCTGGTTTCGCGAAAAAGGCCCCTTATCGTTGCTGGAGGGCATGCCGAAAGTCACCTTACCGGAACCGGTACAGGTAAAGGGAAAAGCAGGCGACATGATTCTTGCCCATTATCTGCTAGCTCATGGGGTGGCTCCAAACATCTCGCCCAACGTGCGCTATGCGATCTTCTTCCGCCTCCGCCATGTGAATCATGAGGAGCAACGCTTTGAAAGCATGACGGATGCGTGGTTGCAGTGGGAAGGGATGCGAGATGTGGTAGAGGCTATACGTGCTGCTAGGTCGTGATGGAGCTACAGATCAAGCACGTCCCCTACAATAGCCCTGATTATTGGCAGATGGTGGCACTTCGTAGGGCCATTCTGCGTGCGCCTCTTGGGCTAGACTTCACTCCGGAGCAGCTAGCTGTCGAGGGAGAAGATTACCACATTGGGGCGTGGGTAGGAGAGGATCTAATCGGTTGTTTAGTGCTTGAACCGCTCGCCAATGACATCCTAAAAATGCGCCAAGTGGCGGTCAGACCAGAGTGGCAGGGACAGGGAGTAGGCACGGCTTTGGTACGCTATGCCGAGACGTTTGCACTGCAACTAGGCTATCGGAAGTTGGTGCTTCATGCACGCGAAACAGCCGTATCTTTTTATCTTCGGCTGGGGTACACTGTGGAGGGCGAACCTTTTGAGGAGGTCACCATTCCGCACCGGCTAATGTATAAATGGCTGACTTAAACCCAATGGGCTACGCAGCAAAGAAAGGGAACTTCCTTTCAATGTCTAAAGTAACTTCAAGTATGAGGAGGAGAAGGGCACGGTTTTTGCGGTTCTGGACTCTGGTACTAGCTTTCATTGTGTTGCTAGTACCTAAAGTCTGGCTCCATGTTCTCTGCCTGGAAGCCGCAGCAGCACAAACGTCATCTGCGCAAACCGCTACTGCTGCACTGACCACGTCCCACACTGCGAGTTCCTGCCCATCCCTTCATGCGAAACGTGCGTTTGGCTGCGCTTATTGTCAAAAACACTGCTGTAATCCACGCAATCGTACAGATAGTTACTCCTTTGCCGCCCTTCTCACCGTCTATCGTTTTCCTTTCATCACTGAGAAGAGAAGGGTCCAACAGTTTCTATCCGATCAGATATTTCCTATCTCCCGTACCTCTCTTTCTCCTCCAGGACGATCGCCTCCTTTGTTATCGGTCACCTCGAAAATCTAATTGTTTCTCATGAGCACGACGTTAAACGTCGAAGCTGTTGCTGCTACCCTGCTGCGCCGTTACGCTAGGCGGTGTGAAGATGCTTTCTAACCATCTATCATCGCCTAGAGATGGGTAGCAAAGCACAATCCGTTTTCATAGGTCTAGCGTCATTTTTGGGAGGAGAAGACGATGTGGCTTGTTCGCCTAGCCCTCAGTCGTCCAAAAGCGGTCGGCGTATTGGTGATTCTAATCGGCATTCTTGGGGTACTTAGTGCCATTCAGGCACCGAAGGATATCTTCCCACCGATCAATATCCCCGTGGTTAGTGTCATTTGGAGCTATGGTGGGTTAGCTCCACAAGAGATGGAACAGCGCGTGGTGAATCTTAGCGAGAGAGCGTTCACCACGACTGTGGCCAATATTGACCACATCGAATCACAATCGTATTCGGGAGTGAGCGTTATTAAGGTCTACTTCCAACCCGGGGCCGACATAGGGCGCTCCATAGCGCAGATCTCGGCCACGGCGGAAACCATCTTGCGTATTATGCCCCCAGGGATGACAGCCCCGCTTATTCTGCAGTACGATGCAACCGATGTGCCTATCGTTCAAGTAAGCCTTAGTAGTAACACCTATAGTACCTTTCAACTCTTCGACTACGCCCAGAACTTCCTGCGTCCTCAACTGATCACGATTCGCGGGGCATCTATTTCGCTGCCCTACGGTGGCGCGGGACGTCAGATTATGGTCGATCTCGACCCCAAAAAGATGCTGGCACGAGGAGTTTCGGGGCCGGATGTGGCCAACGCTCTGGCCAATCAAAACCTCATTCTACCTGCCGGCGATGCGAAGATGGGGGTGCGTGATTACCTTGTGCGCATTAACAACAGCCCTTCCAGTGTAGAGGATTTCAACAAGATTCCTATAAAAATGGTAAATGGGACTGTTGTTACTGTCGGTGATGTTGCCTACGTGCACGACGGGCATAGTGTACAGACAAATATCGTTCGGGTGAACGGCGAACCTGCGGTTCTGCTTACGGTGTTTAAAAGCGGTAACGCCTCCACACTCGACGTGCTGAACCAGATACGCGCGAAGCTGCCTCAAATTCGTGCAGCCCTTCCCCCAGGAATGGAAGTGCATCTGTTGATGGATCAATCGCTCTTCGTGCGAGCTGCCATCTACGGAGTTGTAAGGGAAGCTACTATAGCTGCTGCCCTTACAGCCCTCATGATTCTCCTCTTCTTAGGCAGTTGGCGCAGTATGCTAATTGTAGCCAGTTCCATCCCACTCTCCATTCTTAGTTCTATCGCCTTGCTTCATGCGCTGGGCTATACGCTGAACACGCTCACGCTTGGAGGGCTAGCGCTGGCGGTAGGTATGCTTGTGGACGATGCCACCGTAGAGATCGAGAACTCTACCCGCCTGCTCCGCCTCGGCTATGGCCTGCGCGAAGCTATCCTCACGAGCGCACAGCAGGTGGCACTGCCGGCATTTGCGTCTACCCTCTCCATCTGCATTGTGTTTGTACCCATCAGCATGCTCTCTGGAGTGGCGCAATCTCTTTTTGCTCCTCTCGGACTGGCGGTCGTATTAGCGATGTTGCCCTCTTACCTGCTCTCGCGTACGCTCGTCACCACTATGATGCGCTCGCTGTTGGGCAAAGAGTTGGACATCTATCAGCATGATATGCTGGCAGAGCGAGAGGGAATGGTGACCAATCACGGCGAAGATATCATGGCGCGACGCAACGTTATAGAGCGGTTCCTATGGCGCCTGCACGAGCTTTTTGAGGGCTATTTCGATTCCCTACGCGAGCACTATCACAACGCACTGGATTGGGTGCTTCACCATCGGCCAGTTATCGCCATAGGAATGCCCCTCTTCTTCGTTGCCTCCACTCTGCTGATTCCAATCATCGGGCAGGATTTCTTCCCACAGGTAGATGCCGGCCAAATCCGCCTGCATGTTCGGGCGCCAGCAGGCACCCGACTCGAAGAGACCGCCAAGCTGTTCACGCAGGTGGAGCAGGTGGTACGGCAGGTTATTCCAAAGCAAGAGCTCAGTCTGCTGATAGACAACATCGGTATTTCAGGGGGTCTCAACTTTGCCTATAGCTCGGTGAGCACCATCAGCACGGACGATGGCGAAATCTATATTAGCCTTACCGAAAAGCATCATCCGGTGGCCATGTATCAACAGGAACTGCGCAAGGTGCTTGCCCAACGGTTTCCGCAATGTACCTTCTACTTTCAACCAGCCGACCTCGTAACACAAGTACTCGACTTCGGCACCTCTGCACCGATAGACATTCAGGTTACCGGCCCGTACTTCAATCAAGCCAAAAACTTGGCGCTGGCCAAAGAGATTTTACGAAGGGTATCGAAAGTCGAGGGAGTTGTTGACCCCTACCTTTACCAAGTAACCGACGCGCCCGAGCTTCGAGTGCATGTAGATAGAACGCGGGCGATGATGGTAGGGCTTACGCAACAGCGTGTTGCTGGTAGTGTACTCGATATGCTCTCGTCGAGCAGTCTCGTTTCACCGAGCTTCTACCTCGATCCTCACAACGGCGTGCAGTATACCGTTGTGGTGCAGACCCCACAATATCGAGTCAGCTCCATTCCCGATCTGCTCTCGGTGCCGATAACCAACGGCACAACAGAGGGTCAGCCCCAACTGTTAGCCAACCTTGCCACCGTAACGCGGGATACCACACCGGAAGTCATCAGTCACTACAATATTCAGCCTGTCTACGATGTGTTAGTAAGCGTCCAGGGCAGAGACTTAGGCAGCACGGTGGCAGATATTCAACATATTCTGGATGGGCTTAAAAAGCAGATACCGCGAGGTAGTCAGGTTCACATTGTGGGGCAAGCGCAAACTATGGTCAGCTCCTTCCACCAGTTGGGTTTTGGGCTTATTTTCGCCATCGTGCTGATCTATCTGCTGCTCACGGTGAACTTCGAGTCGTGGCTCGATCCGTTTATTGTGATGATGGCCGCACCCGGCGCGCTAGCCGGTGTGGTGTGGATGCTCTATGTTACCCAGACAACCTTCAATGTTCCTTCTCTGATGGGAACGATCATGGGCATTGGGGTGGCGACGGCAAACAGCATTCTGTTGGTTACATTTGCCAACGAGCAGCGTCAGGAGGGCAAAGATCCTGTGCAGGCCGCCCTTGCGGCAGGCACAACCCGTTTCCGCCCCGTTATCATGACGGCACTTGCCATGATCATCGGTATGCTGCCGATGGCACTTGGTATGGGCGAAGGCGGAGAGATGAACGCGCCGCTAGGAAGAGCCGCCATTGGTGGGCTGCTCTTGGCAACGGTTACCACACTCTTCTTCGTTCCTACTATCTATTCGGTAATACACCTTCGCCTAGAGCGTCATCGTGAAAAGCTGGAGGATGTCTTTGCAGCGCCTACCGATCCAGAAACAAGCGCCTAGTGTTCGTGTTGAGATCGTAAGTAAGAAAGAAATGTACTTTAGGATATAGAGGATAACCATCATGAAACCGTCGTCTGAAAACGCATCGCCTAAATCGGCGCATGATGATGGAGGGCGTTTTCCTATCATCGCGCCCATAATTGTTGTGCTCATTATTGGGGTGTTGCTGGTGGTGGGTGCTTTACCGCGCCTGCATCAGCGAGCCGTTTTGGCCCAAGAGGCGCAGCAGACCCGGGAAACCGTACCTCTAGTTATGGTAGCCACTCCCCATCTCGTGCCAGAGGGAGGGTTACAACTGCCAGCCAATATCGAGCCTATTCTTGAAACCGTGATCAACGCGCGTACACAGGGCTACCTCAGTAAGCTCTATGTGGATATCGGCTCTCACGTAAAGGCGGGACAGGTGTTGGCAGAAATCGAGGCGCCGGATACCGACCTGCAGGTGACGCAAGCAGAGGCCCAGCAGTCGCAGGCCATGGCAACGGTGGGACAATCCTTAGCCGACCTCGCACGCCTTAAAGCAAACCTCCAGCAAGCCCAAACGGCAGTGGTACAACAACAGGCCGTGGTGAAGGAGGCAGAGGCCTCGCTTGCTAGCACAAAGGCAAAGCTCATGCAGGCGAAAGCGGGGGAGGCTCAGTCGGAGGCCGCATTGAGCCAGGCGCAAGAGACCCTAAAAGAGAAGCAGGCTGCCCTCGAATCGGCAGAAGCGCAGCTTGCACTGGCGCGGGCGACCAACAATCGCTACCAACAGCTTCTGCAGAAGGGCTTCGTGTCGCAGCAGGAGGCCGATCAGACCGCGGCTACCCTGAAAACCAATGAAGCCGCGGTAACCTCTGCAAAAGCAGATATCCAGGTGGCTCAAAAAGGGGTGGAAGCAGCCCAGCATGCGGTGGATTCGAGTAAAGCCGCCGTTGAGGCCGCCCAGGCGGATGTGGAGGCTGCTCAGCAGAGCGTCCAAGCCGCCAAAGCCACCTTGCAGTCGTTGGAGGTGGCCGTGCAGGGAGCTAGAGCCGATCTGCTTGCCGGCGAATCGGCCGTGCAGGCCAACAAGGATGCTCTAACCGCCAGCCAAGCCAACACGAATCGGTATCGAGTCCTTCGAGGTTTCGAGAAGGTGGTAGCGCCTTTTGACGGCGTGATCACCAGTCGAAATGTGGATGTGGGATCGCTCATTACTCCTGGCACAACTACAGCCACCTTAAGTGCCAACTCCAGCCCAATGCCTACAACCGGCATGTTCGGCATTGCGCGCACTGATGTGGTGCGCGTACAGGTAAATGTACCTCAAGCCTACATTGATGCCGTGCGTCCTGGCAGTCTTGCTACGATTCAGGTTCGTGAACTTCCCGGGCACGTGTTTGTGGGAAAGGTGGTATCTAGCTCCCATGCGCTAGATACCGACACACGTACCTTCCTTGTAGAGATACATATTCCTAACCCGCAAGGGCTTCTCGTGCCTGGTATGTATGCGGAAGTAACCATTAAACCTGCCAAGCAAGTCTATCGCTTGCAGGTGCCTGCCACGGCGCTCATTTACGATTCTAAAGGAATGCGGGTGGCCGTACTTACTCCAGACTCGCGTGTTCATTTCCAGCCTGTCCAGATCGGGCGTGACTATGGTAAGGAGGTGGAGATCTCAAGCGGCCTTGCACCGAACGACCGTATTCTCCTCAATCCGTCAGATACTCTCGTGGAGGGAATGAAGGTTAAAGCCATTAACGCGAACAGCTCGAATCTCTCGCAGTAGGGAGCGGGCATATGCCCGCTCCCTGTTCATGAATGGCGTCTATCGGGTATGATTTGCTAAATGGATTGGAAGAAGAACAGACGAGCCTTCTATTTGTCGTTCCTACTCGCGTGGGGCATAGGAGGAATCAGCATACCGGCTTCTGCGCAGAATGCGGGTATGCCTGGCTCTTTCGAGGCACTTGCAGCCTCTCCTACTCAAATCAACTGTTATTGGCTTCCTGCTAAGGGTGCAACAGGCTATAAACTGTTGCGTAACGGACAGTTGATTGCGCAACTGCCATCAACTGCCACAGAGTATCACGACACGAACCTCCAGCCAAACACAAACTACACCTATGTTGTAGAGGCCGAACACGGTGTCGAGAAACCTGTCGCGGCACCAGCCTATCTGGAGCGGACCTTCCCCGTGTTTCCTGCAGGCAAAACATTGGATTTTGATGTCGTGGTGGTGCAGGCCTCTTCTGGTGGTGTGGCCGCTGCTATCGAGGCTGCTAAACGAGGGTGGAAAGTTGCTCTTGTGGAACCAACCACACGTCCCGGTGGAATGCCGGTAAACGGCCTTTGCGCTACCGATTTGCGCCGTCCATACCATGCCTGTAACTTCTTTGTTCGGTTTCAAGAGGAGGTCAAAAAGATATACGCGGCAGAGGGCATTGAAACCAACGGACTTTCTTATGAGCCTCATGTGGCCTTGCAGGCAATGAAGTCTCTGCTCTTTTCCACGCCGAACATTACCCTCTATCGCTTAGCTACTCTGGGCAAAGTCTATTCGGAGCCCTCGGACGCGGAGGGACATCGCAAAGTAACAGCGGTTCAAATCCGAGAGCTCACGTTAGATGGTGAGCCAACTGGCCGTACGGCGATTTTGCGGGCAAAGGTGTTTATTGATGCCACCGATTGTGGAGATCTCGCTGCCGCGGCTGGAGCGCCCTTTCGGCTTGGGCGTGAACCGCGTACCCCTCAAGAGCCGCATGCGGGAGTTATTTACTACGATCGCGCCACCGATACCCTGTTGCCGGGCAGTACAGGAAAAGGGGATAAGCGCATTCAGTCGTATGCCTATCTCCTTGTGGTAAAGGATTACGGGCCAGGCACCGACCACACTATTCCCAAACCCCCAGGCTATAACGAACAGGATTATATCCATACGCCGCCCTGGAAGCAGTCGTGGGCTTTTACCTCCGGTAGAATGCCGGGGCATAAGTTTGAGTTGAACCAGCACCCTCAGGGCAACGACTGGCAGGGGATCAACTACCGCTATCCGCTAGACGACTGGAAGCAGAGAGCGCACATCGCCGAACTTTATCGCAATCATGTATTGGGCTATCTCTACTACATCCAAACAGTGCAAGGGCAGAAACAGCTCGGGCTGCCAGATGATGAGTTTCGCGATAGCGGGGGCTTCCCTCCTCTGCTCTACGTTCGTGAAGGGCGACGCATTATGGGGCAACAGCTGCCTACAGAGGCCGATATCACCTATGCGCGCCATATCATACGTCCGGAATCGATAGGCATTGGGGATTATCCTATGGATTCCCATGCGGTTGAGCCAAAGCGCAATTGGAATCGTCCCGATTTAGGCGAGGGAGAGTTTTGGCTCTATCGCTATACGCCCTGGCATGAACTGCCTTTAGGTATCATTGTGCCAAAACGACTCGATAACGTCTGGGTGGTTATTGCCGTCTCCTCAACCCATGTAAGCTATGGAACCTATCGGTTGGAGCTGGTGCGCATGGCGTTTGGAGAGGCAGCTGGCATCGGAGCGGCGCTCAGTTTGGAGTTCCACCTTAAATCGCGCGAGGTGCCCGCACGCCAAATTCAGTTAGAGATGCTACCAGACCTTACCGCTCCCTACTCCGACCCGCATGCCGTTCTTTACTACTTCCCCGACGTGCCGCCTTCCTGTAAGAACTATATGCAGATTCAGTATCTGGCGGCTCGCGGTTTTGCCAATAGCATGACCTATTTTCATCCCGATGCTCCTACCACTTGGAGCGAGCTAACTCGTTGGCTTACCCGTTTAGCAGAACGAGCCGCACCGCCTCCCAAGGTGATCGGAGAGACTACCGATTCCCAAGGACATCCGGTTCAGATCGTTAAAAAGGCTTTTGCCCCTTATATGGGGCAACCGGTGAACCTGCAGGCTTTGAAGGAGCTGCAAGAAAAACCCCAAAGCGATCTTCCCGTAACGCGTGCCGAGATGGCGCATTGGCTGGTAAAAGTTATGGGCTGGAGCGAGGCGCCCGCCTACCTTGCCGGGCGCTATGTAGACCTCACAACTGAACAGGAAAAGCGAGACGTGGCCACGCTTTATCAACACGACATCAATTCGATGATGTGGGACGGATACAATGCCATAAGGCCGGATAACAAACTTGCTTTTCAACCCGATGCCCCGATAAGCCATGCCGATATGTTTGCCGTCCTCTATGTGGCTCAAATAGGCTTGGGGCCGCTCTTTTACGACAATCCTGTAGATGGCAGGAACGGCCGAAAAGTGCCTCCCATACCGTATGAGATCGTAACCGTGCCAAAATCCAACGAGAAATCCGCACCTAACCTGAGGACCTATGACTGAAACGCCCGTATACCCGGAAAAACTGACCATAGAGCCACTTGTTCGTTCTCCTGATACGACAATAACCGTGCCAGGCTCCAAAAGCATCACGAATAGGGCACTGATCATGGCCGCTCTGGCAGAGGGCCGCTCTGTGCTTTTAAATGCCCTCGAAAGCGAGGATACCGAGGTAATGGTCGAATCTCTTCGCCGCCTTGGTGTGGGGGTACATGCTGAGGGGAACCGATTCGTTGTAGAGGGGACGGGTGGTCAAATCGCTCCGGGGCCGAAAGAGCTTTTTGTGGCCAATTCGGGCACCTCCATGCGGTTCCTCACCGCACTTTGCGCGCTTGGAGTGGGACGCTATCGTTTAGATGGCGTGGAGCGCATGCGGCAGCGCCCTCAGGGTGATCTGTTGGCCGCGTTGCAGCAGATGGGCATCAATGCCTATTCGGAACGGGGAAACGATAGCCCTCCCCTGATCGTGGAAGCGAATGGGGTGCTCGCCGGTGGACGGGTGAAAATGAACGCGGAGGCGTCCAGCCAGTTTCTCACCGCTTTATTGATGGTCGCTCCTTATGCCTTGAAAGATATCACAGTTGACGTAACCGGTGCCTTGCGTCCCTTCTATGTGGAGCTAACCTGCCGAATGGCGGCACAGTGGGGGGTTACCATAGATGCGGAGCCAGATAAGCAGCGTTTTTATGTTCGTCATGGGCAAAGGTACAAACCCCAGCAAGCCTACTATGTGGAACCCGATGCCTCCGGTGCATCCTACTTTTTTGCGGCGGCCGCACTTACGGGGGGGCAGGTATGTGTGGCGGGCTTGAAAAGCGATGCCCTTCAAGGTGACGTGCGCTTTGCCACAGAGGTGCTCGCTGCCATGGGGTGCGCTGTTGAAGAGCGGGCTGAAGGGCTTTGTGTTCAGGGCCCGCCGCCAGGGCTGTTGCGCGGTGTTGTACGCGATATGAGCGCTATTTCAGATACCGCATTAACGCTAGCTGCCATAGCCCCTTTTGCCAACAGCCCAACCACTGTCTCAAATATCGCCCACTCACGCTACCAAGAGTGCGATCGCATTCATGCCGTCTGCACAGAACTCTCGAAGCTTGGAGTGCGCGTAGACGAGCATTTTGATGGCTACACGATTTGGCCGGCCGAGAAAATCCTTCCAGGGGAGATCGAAACCTATCGCGACCATCGAGTGGCGATGAGTTTCGCTCTCATAGGGCTGCGGGTGCCTGGTATTGTCATCCGTGATCCCGCTTGCGTGGCAAAGACGTTTCCTAACTACTGGCAGTGTTTGGAACAGCTATACACCTAAGATTGGAACGGAAATCGCACAACGATCTCGGACTCGGCGGAGCTGGGGTTTAAGGCGCGCGCGCCAGGACTGGCTAGAATAAACCCTCCTTGATGAGTCTTTTGATAGCGCATGGGACGGTCGGTGAAAGGGTCTATCACTTCGTTCAAAGGTAAGCCCTGTAAATTGTTTGGAAATTGGTGATTTTGAAGGCGATATTTCAGGAGATAGAGCAGCAGTTGGCGTTGAGTACGGTAGGTTTGGAGCTGAAGCAGGTTGGATGAGAACGATGTGTTGGGAGAGGAATCGAAAGAAAAGGGAGAGGCATCGAACGAAATGAGAAAATAGTCTCGGGGAGCCTTCTTCGCGGCCTGTGCAGTGGTAGCTTCTAGCTGATGGATCGCCAAGTAGTTTCGATACGGATCTTTGGCGTAAACACGGTTTATCTGATATAGACGATGCAGGTAAAGCAGTTCTAGCCCTATCATGCGCTCCGCTTGAGAACGTGTAAACGTGCTTGAAGGCGATCTCTCTCCAAGCCGGTTCCATACCTCGGTGACGAACGAGTCGAAAGAATCGCCCGATGGATGTGACGAAGTGTTGCCAATAGGATCTAAGGCGCGTAAGACTCTGGCAGGGCCTTCCTTTTTAATCAGTTCGTCTATCGATTCTGTAGTAAGTGTCGACCCCGCAAGATAGTAATTAAGATTAGGTGGAGGCTCCAACATCCGGCTAACTTTCGCGGCATAAGCTAGCACTTTAGGATCGTTTGGGTGCGACTCCACAATGCGTAACCAAGCGCAGTGAAGCAGGGTATCCAGGCTAGATTGCATCTGGAACGCGATATCAACGGGATCCGAGCCTAAATGTTGCGACATCTTCGCTCCGAGCTCAATCTGGTGGAGTGCCTCAAGGGGTTTGTCTTGGCGATTGAACAGATAGGCGCGAAGTACCAGAAGAGTATTTAAGTCACGCATCATGTAATACTCTGGAAAAGTGAGGGAGTAGCTATGTCTCCAGTTTCTAGGGAACTTGCAGTAGGGCCGCGAGGTTGCCTTTTCGAGCAACGGAATTAGCAGTGCAGTGTTTTGCATATATTGCTGCGCTGTTTGAAGTATAAGGGCATTATTGGCAGGCCGATTGGAGAGGTAAAAAAAGACAGTTCTGGGTAACGAGGGGGCTAACCAATCGAAAACGGCCCAATAAACACCGGGTTGCAACGCCCGCCACTTTGGGTGTTGCGTCATAATCGTCATGATCTGATCGTAGACAGGCGCTGCATTCTGATTGGCTGGCGGGTTGGGCACAAAGCGATCCATTTCACTGGGAGTTAGCGGCAGACCGTCGTGACGGATAAGGGTTTTCGCATGGGCAAGCAGACGTTGAGCCCTGACCTCTGCGAGGTAGTTTCTCGCTAATTCAAGGCCAATCGGCAGCAGGCAAAAAAGTACGAAGAGCGCAACGAGGCTTGCGATAAACACAAGCTCTCGGCGGTTCGAGGCGGGCTTGGTCGGCATAGATCTCTTCCCTCTATGGAATCATCTTTGCTAAGTATAAAGAACCTAAGGCGTATTTGAGATGGCTTTTGGTCTAGCATCCAAGTGGGTAGGTGCAGGGAATAGCGCATCGCGTACCTCTGGAGGCATACCCTTTAGCAGGGATAACAGCTTAGTATCCGAAGGAGTAACACCGTATTTACAGCGATACAGCCACTTCTGGGCGAGGCTTTCGCGAGCCCACCATCGGATCTCATGGGTAAATAGATGGTCTGTGATATAGGTAAATGGAGACAGAGTGACGATCTGTTGAATTAGGTATTGGCTAGGGGCCGCTTTGGCACGTGTATCGGTCTCGTTGTCCAACTGCTGAAGCGCTCGCTTGGTCTGAAGCATATCTTGTGGGGAGCGTTTCAGGATGCCGAATACTTTATGGAAGTAATCCAGCGCACGTGCTTCCACAACATCCAGCTGTTCAGGGGTCATCTCCTCTGCGATCGGCGCTCCGCGCCCGATAAGCCGTTCCCAAAGCTGTTTCCACCAAGGAATTTTGGCGGGTGATTTGGCGATTCCCTCTTGTTGCATGAGTTCGACGGCCTCTTTGGGGTGCCTTCTTAGTTCGTTGCCAAGTGCGACAGCTGTATAGACCTCTTCACGGATAGACCAGCAGAGATCGAAAGTTCGCGGTATCACATGGTTCACTTCAAGCGCGTGCTGTAATACCACGGGGTCGTTCGGATGATGCTGAACGATACGTAACCACTCTTTATGGATAATACCATAGATTGCACAAGAAACCAAGAGGGCGTTCTCGCTTGGGTCTTCCGCCACAACTTGTTTGGCCATTTTGGCTGCTAGCTCAAGCCTGTCCAACGCCTGAATAGGTTGGCCTTCATTATCAAGCAGATAGGCATCGAGATAGAGGAGTCGGGCTAGTTGGCGAAAACGGGCGTAGAACGGTTTCGAAGCGGCAACGACCCACTTCCATTCGTAATGAAAATCGCAGTAAGGGAAGGTCACCGCTTTCTCAATAAGTTTCACTTCCGGTTCCGTAGCGCGCATATAGTCCAAAGCGGCTTGGTGCGCGAGCGCGCTGTGTGGCTTGTTAGGAAAATCCAGCGCGGCCGCTTCTAACCCTCCCCAGTTTGGATTCGCGCGATAGTCGGCAAACACCTTGAGGTAAAACCTGGCGGCATTTTGCGAGTCAGGCACTTTAAAGGGAACCAAAGAATCCACGGTGAGGGGCAAGCCGTCCCGTTGAATCTCAGCTCTAGCTTGCGCATATAGCCTATGTGCGCGGGCGATCTCGCGGCGTTGTATGCTAAAAATAAGCCCGAATATCACCCCGCACGCCACGACAACGAAAACGATTATTTTCGATGCGAAGAGACGTTTCCAGGCGCACACAACCCTCTGAATTCCACCAACGGAATTCAGAGGGTTGGCATTAAGTTGCAAAACGGTCCTTTTGGTCATTCCTGCGCACTCGCGTTTTCAACACAAAAGAGCGCGGCGCAAACTCGTCCTCTTCTACAACACCTAGCCTAGCTTTGCTAGTTCCGCTTTGAGATAGTCTATGTAGGAGATATCAGTTGGGCAAACGCCGTAGAGATAGGCCAAATACACCGAGACAAAATCAGCGATGTAGACAAGGGAGAAGAGGCGTGCCAACAGCGATTCGCCCTCTGCGAGAACCTCATAGACAGGCGCAACGCGCCTAATAAGCTCTGTCGTCACCTCCACACGTCGCACGATGCGTGGGTTCTCAAATCGCTCATTGGGGTCACGCAGAAAGATGACAGCCCAGTTAGGAGCTTGCTTTTGGGCTTGAACCCAGGCCAAAATTTCGTTATGATTCTGTTCCGGTAAGACGTTAGAGAACGCGGCAATTTTGGTGTTTTCGTTGAACTGCGATTTCCAGCGGTAGGCCACCACACCGCGATACCCTTGTGAGCCGTAGATCACGGGAATTTTTCCATAGAGCGCTCGAGCCAACTGCTTCGCGGGGTTTTGATCGGTAGGAACATCTGGCCCCAGGCGTTTAGCTAAACTTTCTAGAATGGAGAGCGTCTCTTCGATGTCGTGTTCGAACTGATGTCGAAGAAGGCTGCGATGGGCTAGATAGGTGAGTTGAGGAAAAAACATGTAGCCGGTGGCCGAGCGGGGCGGTTGACCGCCCGGCACGAGGGCATAGGCATAACTAGCTTGTTTGGCGATATCGGCTAATTTCCCACCGCTTGTTACCACCGCGATCTGGGCTTCGGCACGGCTTGCATCGCGAATGGCCTGCAAGGTCTCTTCGGTATTGCCGGAGTAAGAGGCCGCGATGACGAGAGTATTACGGTTAACCCAATGGGGCAGGTGGTAGTCACGATTTACCAAAACCGGAATCGGGCCGTATTCATCGGCGAGGCATCGCAAGAAGTCTCCCCCAATGGCGGAGCCGCCAAGCCCGGTCACCACAATCCGTCGAATCTCTACCGCCTCTGAGGCGCCGACACCGTAGTGCCATGTTATGTTTGCAGCCTCTCGGCATTGAGCAGGAAACTTTAGCACAAGATCCAGCATACCGTGCGGGTCTCGTGAAGCCCGTTGCTCTGCCGACGCTATTGAGTCGAGAACGTTCTCTTCCAACATGGCTCACTTCCTTTAGGAAGGCGCATCCGCTAAAGGTCACCGAGTTTATGGTAAACAAAAGCGATGCGCCGTATAGGGAAACCGAAGCTATTTGACGACGAAGGGCAACAGTGCCATATGGCGGGCGCGTTTAATGGCGCGCGCCACCATACGCTGATGTTTGGCGCAAAGGCCGCGTGTTCGTCGCGGTACGATACGGCCGCGCTCGGTAAGCAGAAGGCGCGCATATTTCGGCTGCCATATCTGCTTATAGTCTATGGTCTCGGCCTTTTCCACGCAAAACAGACACACCTTGCGCCGTGGGCGGCGGAATCGGTTGGTCGTCTTGGCTTTTGCCGCAGGTGCGGCGGCGACACCGTTTTCCGCCGCGGGCGCTCCTTCTTCGGTTTCTGCGGTCAATTCCGCATCCGCTTCAGGCTTGTCTATGATCTCGTCGGATATTTCAGTTATCTCCTCGTTGATCTCTGGATTGTCGTCGGACATATCACTCCTCTGCAAATGGGTCTTCCTCGTATGGGTCTACATCTTCATGGGTTGGAGGCAGATCGGCCATCGCCTCTGTGGAGACGACGGAGACGGGAACCTCTGCAGGCTCGGCTCCTTGAACGTCGGCCTCATCGGGGCGTCGATCGAGCAGCTGGACGTTCTCACCTACGATCTCTACCACCGAACGCTTCTGCCCGCTGGTCTGGTCTATCCAAGAGCGGGTCTGCAAACGCCCATCCACGGCAATGAGGCGTCCTTTCTTGGCATACTGCGACACAAACTCCGCTGTTTTCCGCCAGACCACAATGTTGAAGAAGTCAACATCGTAATCCCCTTGCTCGTTGCGCGTGAAACGATTGACGGCTAGCCCAAACTGCGTTACCGGCACACCGGAGGGAGTGTAACGCATCTCTGGATCGCGCGTTAAGCGCCCCACAAGCACCACACGATTAACGGACATGGTATCTTCTCCTTTAACTTCGCGAAAAGTCTTCTAAGAGGGAGTTGACTCCCTCCATTATAGAACTGCCGTTTTCCCCATTAAAAGCGGAAAAACTAGTAGAAAAAATTTTACCATATGGGGAAAGCGCTAGGCTATTCCTCGTGCGGGTCTTGGCGGAGCACAATATGCCGTAGCACCACATCGTCAATGCGCAAGAGACGGTCAAGCTCTTTGGGCGTTTCCGCCTCCGCTTCAAACTGCATCAGAAGGTAGATCCCCTCTGTTTTTTTGCGGATTGGGTAGGCAAGCGGGCGACGGCCTTTTTCCCACAAACCGGCTTCATGAACCGTGCCCCCTTGATCTTGTATCACTTTTTGATAGCGACTAAGCGTCGCTTCCACCTGCTCGTCGTTCAGCTCCGGCGTAAGCAGGATCATCGCTTCGTAATGACGCATTGTTTCTCCCTCGGTCTTTGGCGTCCTCCCTTAGGGGACGCGGGATAAGCAACGCTCGAATTCTACCAATGGTCGCTTTTTACAGAATACGAGCTTCTCCTATAATACCTCTACTCAGGGTCGAAAAGCAAGCATCAAAGAGGTCTTATTTTAAAACTTACCCTCTAAAGCGATGTAGACTGCGGTGCCGATAGGAGCGACTTGAGCAGGTAGACCGCTTGCAGGAGGAGGTGGCTGCTCAATATGGCGGTTCCCGAACAGATTATGCGCTATGAGCGCTAAGGTCAATGGCTCCTTGCCCCCTCGTAGTTGGTAGCCTAGTCGGAGATCCATGTTTGCGTAGGCCGGTGCGTTCGTAAACACGCCAAAGGTACTCAAACGGCTAGCACCAACCGCATGAAAACCCACGAAGGCATCCCATTTTCCACCTAGGCGCGCATCCACGGCTGCATTAAAGATATGCTTCTGGGTAAAAGTACCTTGAAAAGCGCCGTGAGAGTTGGTCTGCTGATCGAGGAAGGTATAGTTAAGGAGGCCTCTTAATCGCCTTGTGAGCTGCAGTTCGCTCTCAATCTCAACGCCGTAGAGGGTGGCGCCGCCCACGTTTTCATACATCAGTTTTGTCGGCGTGCCCGGCGGATAGGGAGGGGAAGGAGCAAAACTGATAGGCTGCAGCCCTATAAGGTTGTTGATGGAGTTATAGAAGCCGTTAACCTCTAAATAACCCTTTGACAGCTCCTTGCGCCAGTCAATCTCCAAGCCGTTTAGAGTCACGGTTTTGAGCTTGGCGTTCCCTAAACCCCAGCCAGTTAGCCCAGGAGCGAGCGGAACGGGCGTGTTAAGGTAGGTTTCAAGCAGAGTTGGCGCTTGAAAGGAAGCCCCATAGGCTACTCTCAACACTTGA
The DNA here is from genome assembly GCF_000427095.1 of Chthonomonas calidirosea T49. Lineage (NCBI taxonomy): Bacteria > Bacillati > Armatimonadota > Chthonomonadia > Chthonomonadales > Chthonomonadaceae > Chthonomonas > Chthonomonas calidirosea. The sequence continues at coordinate 1,594,441 of NC_021487.1, read as the reverse complement.
TCGCTTCCCAACCTCTTAAGGAGGCTGATGCGCGGCGAGAAGTTGGAGCCATAAACCGTGGCATTATCGAAGCGAACCCCCAGATAGGCCAGCCAATTTTGAGGCAGTTGCCATTCATCCTGGGCGTACACCCCGAAAAGGTCTTGAACATGTCGGCCTGGAAAGATATCGTCTCCATGAAACGTGGTATGGTTCCAAGTAAAACCATACACCAGAGTATGGTGTTTCGCGATCTGGTTTTGTTTTTGAACTTCACCTTCAAAGCTATGGGTCTGCTCGATCAGTATGCTCTGCGAAACGGCTTTGAAATTGTTGTAGCTCAATCGTAGCGAAAGCGGGTTCTTGGAGCTAGGCTCATCGTAGCGTAAAACCGTGTAGGTAGTATGTGTGTGCAGACCGATGAGATAGAGAATTTCGTAGAAATTCCCTGCATACTCCAGATCGCCCGCTTGAAGGCGCAACATGCCGGATGCCATTTTGTGCTGGGCATCGAGGCTAATGAAGGGAACGGCCTCATTATCGTGTACTCCTAAGGCTCCGCCGGCGCCGAATCCGCCGGTATGGGTGTAGCCGAAACCCAGTGTGAAAGCGTTGCCATAGCGATCGGCTGCGGAGGCCATAAGCTCATCATAGTCGCTTTTATAGCCTCCAAGCACGGTTCGAAACTGGAGGTTCGAACCAGCTTTGGCCAAGTCCTGAGGGGTTTTTGTAATAATGTTGATAACCCCATTGTAGGCGTTCGCCCCATAGAGCACCGAGCCAGGTCCGCGAACGACCTCAATGCGTTTGATCTGACTCACCAAAATAGGCACAAGTTGCCAAAACACTCCCCCAGTAAACTGCTCGTTGACCGGCCGGTTATCTATCATGACGAGTAGAGTGTTGGCGTACTGAGAATTTAGGCCACGGATAGTTACGTTGGCCACACCTGCGTTTGCCTCGGCCACATGGACTCCGGGCACATAGCGCAGCGCATCTAAAAGAGTTACAGCACCATAACTTTGCAACTGCTCTCCCGTGATAACGGTAACGACAGCAGGAGCCTGAACGAGTGGCTGTTTCGAGCGAGATGCGGTTACTACGGTTTGGTTTCCGGCAAAGAGCAGCTCGTTATTGAAGGCGTTTTGTGTGAGAGGACTAGAAGCAAAAACCTTAAATGCGGGAAGCAGTAAGATAACGCTGGTGAACGCGGGGAGTGCATGAAGCAAGCGAAGCATGGCTACTCCTCTCAGAAAAAAGAGAATATAAGGAATGCCCGTGCTGACGAGGGCACCGCCTTCCTTTCACATTATCGGTAGTTTTGCCAGTCCGTTATAGTTCGTTTTCCCTTTTATGGTTGGCTTCAGAACTTTCCTGATAGGGTGATATAGACAACGGTGCGAAGGGGAGTGACTTGCGCCGGCAAACCGTTAGTGGGAGGCGGTGGCAGCTCGATATGATGATCTGCGAAGAGATTGTGCACCACGAGAGCAAGCGTAAGGGGCTCTTTGCCCTCCCGCAGGCGGTAGCCGAGACGAATGTCCATGTTGATGTAGGCGGGGGCGGAAGTGATAACACCGTTGGAGTTCACTGAGGTTGTGCCCACCAGATGAGCTCCTAGAAACGCTTCCCAACGGCGCCCCAAGTCGGCGTCGAACGCCATGTTGAGCATATGGTTTGGGGCAAAAGCACCAGCAATGGCCACATTCTGAAGGTGCTCGTAGTTATAGGCATAGTTGAAGTGGGCATCTAGATTTCTGGCTAGTTTCAAAGCGCTATCTACCTCTAGGCCGTACGAGGTGGCATCGGAAAGGTTGACATACGAGAGCGTGGCCGGGGTTCCTGGTGGGTAGGGCGGAGATGGTTGAAAGGCAGTGGGGATAGGCCCAATGATATTAGATATGGAGTTGTAGTAGCTGTTGATCTGCACGTATCCTTTAGATAGCTCCTGGCGCCAATCTAATTCAAAACCATCTAACGTAATAGACTTTAGTTTCGGATTACCTAAAGCGCTAGCCGTCAGCCCTGGAGCGAGAGGAAAAACTGTATCTATATAGGAGTTCACGAACGGCGGCGATTGGTAGGAGGTTCCGTAAGCAAAACGCAGCGTTTGTCGGTTCCCTAAATTTTTGAGGATGCTAATGCGCGGCGAAAAACTTGTGCCCAGTAGGGTGGCATCATCTATACGGAAACCTAAATAGCCTATCCAACGCTGAGGTAACTTCCACTCATCTTGGAAATAAGCACCAAATACGTCTTGATAGTGTTCCCCAGGATAAGAGATATCGGAGTGAAGTACGGTATGGCTCCAGCTTAGCCCGTAAACAAGCGTATGCCGGTTGCCAAGATGATTTTGTTTTTGAACTTCGCCCTCAAAAGTATGCGTCTCGTCTGGAGTGGTACTCATAGAGGTAAGCTTAAAGTTGGTATAACTCATTCTCGCCATGAGAGGGTCTTGAACGTCTGGCTGCTCATAGCGTAAGGACACAGAGGAGGTAGTCACATGGCTGCCCATTAAATAGAGCACCTGAAAGAGGTTTTCCGCGCTTTGGGCGTAGTCGGCCTGGAGGCGTAGCCTGCCCTGAGCAAGTTTATGTTCGCCGTCGAAGGTAAGCAGTGTGACCGCATAGTTATCTAACATACCGGTAGCACCTGCTGTGCCAAAGCCACCCGTATGGTTGTAGCCAAATCCGAAAGCGAAGGCGTTTCCATGATCGTCCTTTCCGCTAGCGAGAAGCTCATCATAATCGCTTTTATAGCCGCCAAGCACCGTGCGAAAACTTAGATTCGATCGGGTTGTCGTGAGGGCATCCGGTGCTTTCGTAATGATATTGATCACGCCGTTATAGGCATCTGCGCCGTAGAGGGCGGAGCCGGGGCCGCGAACGATCTCAATGCGATCGATTTGAGTAAGAAGAACCGGCAGAGTTTCCCAAAAAAGCCCACCCGTAAACTGCTCGTTGATAGGGCGATTATCTATCATAATAAGTAGCGTGTTGGCGTATTGTGAGTTGAAGCCCGAAGCGTGACGTTGTAGATGTTGGCACCCGCTTCGGAAACGTTCATTCCTACCACATAGCGTAGGGCATCGGGCAGGGTCACGACTCCGTAGCGCTCCAGTTGATCGGCAGTAATGACGGTAACGGCCGCAGGGGCTTGATTGAGAGGTTGTTTTGAGCATGCAGCGGTGACGACGGTCTGAGTTCCAGCAAAAAGCAGCTCATTTCCTAGCGATGATTCGGTAAGTGATGCGGTAGGTGCTGCCCATGCACTTCCACAACAGAACCAAAAAACCATACAGAGTATACCGAATTTCATTTTAGGCACTTTTCCTCCTTGGGGTAGGCGCCCTAGGACGAGCGGCGATGAAGTGGTAAACGTTTCAGCAGGGAAACGTAACGTTTTCTCGTAGAAACATAAAGAAGTATCGGTATTTTTACCAGGTTCTGTAGATCACGTTGTAAGTGGCAAGGTATCTGTCAGGAGCGTGTTCGCTTTTTTAAAAGGAGGAGGTGTATAGGGGCGATACTAAAGGCAGCGGGAAAGCACTTAAGCTTTGTGGAAACGTGTTGCCCTCAGTCTGGAATAGCAAAAGCCCCCCTACGAAGTGGAGGGGGGCTTGCACTGTGGTGGTCAAGCAACTCTGGGAAGGGTTCTGCTTTTCGATAGGCTTCTATCGAAGCGAGCTTGACTCATTGCGGTGTTCTGCTTATGGCGCTCGTTTCTAACCTTCGCCGGCCGTCTGTTCTTTTAGCTGGCGAATGGCTTCAGCAACCACAAGCTCTTCAGCCTTTTCTAGGGGGGGCGAAAGCGAGCAACCGGCTGCAAGGCGATGCCCGCCACCGCCGAACACCTGTGCAATGCGATGGACGTCGGCGCCTTCTCGCGCACGAAGGCTTACCCGCACCTTTTTCCCGGGTATCTCGCGGAAGAGAATGCCAATGAGAACCCCTCGGATCGAACGCACATGGTTGACGATTCCTTCGGTGTCGGCATCTACGGCATGCAGCTCCTCATAGTCTTTCGCCGTTACGTGAACCCAAGCCACTTTTCCATCCGGTGAAATCTGCAAGGTGCTTAGGGCTCGGCCCAACAATTCAACGCTTTCGCGCGAGCGATTTTCAAATACAAGCTCGTTGATACGGGAAGGAGCGGCGCCGAGGCGCTGCAGCTTGGCGGCAATAAGGAACGTGCGCGGTGTTACGCTAGGAAACTGAAAAGAGCCGGTATCGGTGATAATGCCGGTAAGCAGACATTCCGCGATCGCACGGTTTGCCAAACGCTTGCCACTCACCTTCTCCAAGGCTAACACAAGTTCCCACCCAAGCTCGCAAGCCGCCGCGGCGTCGGCATCTACCAACAATAGATTTCCAAACACCCCGTCGGCAAGGTGGTGATCTACATCTACCAAGAGCGGAGCCGACAGAACGGCTTCTTGAGCCGAGCCTATTCTATCAATCCGCCCAGCATCACAGACCACCGCGACATCGAAGTCTCGACGTTCGGTGCTTATCTGGACAGCGTCGGCGCCGGGCATCCAGGTGTAAATGCAGGGCACGCCATCGGACGAGAGAACAACTACCTCTTTACCCAAGGCTTTCAGCGCGTGCATCAAGGCCAGCGTGCAGCCAAGGGTATCTCCATCAGGGTTAACGTGGGCAGCAAGGACCACGCGTTCTGTGCTACAGAGCGCTCTTGCCACAGCCAGAGCCGCTTTTCTCATGAATCGGTACTGCTATCTCCTTTCACTTCTTTAGGCCCATCACTGGTTTCAAGCTCGTGTGGTTTCAGGTCGTTTTCTACGGAACGGAGCAACTCCGCGATCTGCAGCCCGCGTTCAATGCCGTGATCAAGGCGGAATTCGAGCTCTGGGGCTACCCGCAGATGGGCTCGACGAGCAAACTCTCCGCGGAGAAGCCCGGCGGCTCCGTTAAGGGCTTTGAGACACTGCCGCTGTGCCTCCTCGTCTCCTAGAACGCTTACATAGACTTTGGCATGGCGCAGGTCTCGTGAGATTTCGGCGGCGGTGAGCGTTACAAAACCAAGACGCGGATCACGCAGCTCTTTATGGAGGATATCACTTATCTCATGCAACAGTTGCTCTTGCACTCTTTGCTGACGTACGCTCATGGTTTTTTCTCTCTTTCTATGTAGACGCGCTACGATCTAAAAAATATTCGGAAACTTTTGCTAAATCCTTATCATTTCTACTTGGCATGATATAAAACACGAACAGTTTGTACGACCACTTACCATATCTCGCGCTCGATCGGGCCTACATCAATGTTGGGGTTGGCCTCCAACGCGTTCAGAAGGCTATCGAGGACACGTTGGAGGTGCCGGTTATCGTTAGAGACGCAGGCCACTCCTAGAACCGCCTCTTGCCAGACATCAAGTCCATCAACCTCTGCAATAGATACGTTATATTTGCGTCGCATCGTGTCTATAAGGCTCTGTACGATCTGACGTTTCTCTTTTAGCGAGCGCACCTCATGAAGGTAGATGGTGAGCGTTAAAGTGGCGACATGCATGGCGCGATCTCCTCTAAGTTAGCTGCGGGCGACCTCCTGCATCTCATAGCACTCGATGATATCGTCTGGCTGAACATCGGTCCAGTTCTCGATAACCATTCCGCACTCATAGCCTTGCAACACTTCACGCACATCGTCTTTAAGGCGGCGTAGGCTTTCGATGCGGCTTGTAAAAATCTTCTCCTTGTTGCGAATGATTCGCACTTCGGCACCACGTACCACTTTACCTTCAATAACCGAACAGCCAGCGATCACCAAGCCTTTCGGAGTTTGGAAGCGTTGAAGCACACGTGCCCGACCCAGTACAACCTCTTCGTAGACTGGGGTCAACAGGCCCTTTACAGCCTTTTGCAGGTCTTCCGTAAGGTCGTAGATGATGTTGTAGAGACGGATATCCACGCCATCGCGCTCGGCGGCTTTTTGGGCGGCAGCGTCCGCACGCACGTTAAAGCCGATAATAACCGATTCGGTGGCCACTGCAAGGCTAACATCGCTTTCGGTAACGGCGCCGATGCCGCTGTGTTTCACCGACACATGAATGCCATTGCTTTGAGCCTCCTGAGCGATCTTGTTGATCTGTCCGAGCACCGCTTCGAGGCTACCCTGTACATCGGCTTTAACAATGAGGTTGAAGTCTTTCGTAGCCTCTTCAGCCACCTGGCGAGAAAGGTCTGCAAGAGAGATGCGGCGTGTGGCGCTGGTGAGGCGCTCGGCACGAACCTTCTCTTGGCGTTTTTCAGCGATCTGGCGTGCCTCTTTTTCGTTTTTCACCACTTCTACCACATCGCCGGCCATGGGGACGCTGTTCAATCCCAGTACTTCGACAGGGGTAGAAGGCGACGCTTTTTGTAGGCGCTCGCCGCGTTCGTTGGTCATCGCGCGAACTTTTCCGTAGGTTAGCCCAGCCACGATGCTATCGCCAACCCGCAGGGTTCCAGATTGAACCAGCACGGTAGTCACCGGCCCACGCCCCGGTTCAATTTTTGCCTCGATGATGGTGCCACGAACAGGGCCGTTTGGGTCGGCTTTGAGGTCATGTAGTTCGGCCAGTAACAAGATGTATTCGAGGAGGTCTTGAATGCCCTGCCCTGTTTTCGCGGAGACCTCCACCACCGGCACGTCGCCACCATACTCTTCTACCAAGAGATTATGTTCAGCAAGCTGCTGCTTCACACGGTCGGGGCGGGCATCGGGTTTGTCTATTTTATTAATAGCCACGATCAGAGGTACCTCAGCAGCTTGGGCATGGTGGATGGCCTCCACCGTTTGAGGCATCACGCCGTCGTCTGCCGCTACCACAAGAACCACAATGTCGGTGACGCTGGCCCCACGCGCGCGCATTTGGGTGAAGGCCTCATGCCCCGGGGTATCTAGAAAGGTGATGCGCGCTGGCTGCCCATTATGTTGTATCTCAACCTGATACGCGCCGATATGCTGGGTAATGCCGCCAAACTCCCCTTCGGCCACGTGGGTTTTGCGAATGGCATCTAAGAGAGAGGTCTTGCCATGGTCTACATGCCCCATAACGGTGACTACGGGCGGGCGAGGTTGTAGGGTGCCTGTACCGGGCTTATATCGTGCATTTTTCGGTGCGGAGGTCGCTGGGGCGGATGGCGGCGATTTCACGCGCAATTTAAACCCGTAGGCTGCTGCAAGTCTCTCGGCTAATGCGTTGCTAAGCCGTTGATGAGGGCCTATCAGCTCGCCAAGCTCCATCATTTTCTTCGTTGCTTCGGTGGGACTTATGCCGATGGCCTCAGCCACCTCCTTCAAGGTGGCATTGGCCGGCACCTCAATCTCACGGGCGCTGGTGACTGTTTGCCCTAGCATCTCCTGCACGGCCGTTGCGGTTTCATGATCAAGCACCGTGCTGTTGGGGTCGGAAACGGCAATACCTAAGTCCTGCAGAGCGGACGTTAGCTCCGCTACCGTAATATTTAGCGTTTTGGCAAGCTCTGTTACGCGAATTCCTCTAGCCTCTATCATTCTGTTCTCCTATTCTCCATTTACTGTGCCGGTGGTGGTTCTGCAGGCGCGTTTGCATTGTTTTGCGAAACCATTTGAAGCAGCTCTTGAAATAGTTCAGGCGCGATCCTTTCTACCTTAAGAGAGCGCTCAAGCTTTTTGTGCTTTCGTGCCTGCTCTATGCATTCTACGCGTGCGCACACATAAGCACCTCGCCCCGACATTTTGCCTTTGGCATCGTAACAGACGGTGCCGTCAGGCTGACGCACCACGCGCAAAAGAGCGCGCTTGGCGTCCGTTGTTCTGCAGGCAACACAGGTACGTATGGGCACACGGCGCGGTCTCATACCGGCTTTAAATCCTTCTTTTGCTAAGATTTGAAGGCTCTTGAGGGAACAGGAGGTTAGGAGGAGCACGCAACCGAGGAAAACACGTTGCGTTTTGGGGACGGATGAACGCACACCTATGCTCTCTTCATCGCGTCTCCTCCGTTGACAGGCTTATCGAAGCCACGTCCTGTTTTTCCTCACAGGCCTTGCGGGCATAGAATCGAGAAAACAGCCCGCTCATTTGGTAAATTTCCCGATCGTTTTCACGAGCATGCCCTCAAGATACAGGCTTTGGCGCGGCGATCGAAGCCGTGCCGGTGTTGTCTGGTTCCAGGTTATCCAAAGCGTTATGTTCCCCTAATGGAGGGCTCTGTGTAGGCTCGCTATCGCCCTCTCTCTGCTGGGCAGCTTTGGCAAGCTGCGACTCACTGCGAATGTCAATGCGCCACCCAGTAAGGCGGGCGGCCAACCGAACATTTTGGCCGGACTTGCCGATAGCTAAGGAGAGCTGGTTATCGGGCACCACCACCAGCGCGCTCTTTTTTTCGGGATCAAGTTCTACCTTTGTAACTTTAGCAGGAGAGAGCGACTCGGCGATATAGGCCGTATCGTCTGCACTCCATCGCACGATATCAATTTTCTCATTGTAAAGCTCGTTTACAATGTTCTGAACGCGAATACCCCGTGGACCAATGCAAGCCCCTTGCGCATCCACCTTCTCATCGCGGCTCATCACGGCCACTTTGGAGCGCGCGCCTGGCTCTCGCACCACGCTTTTAATGATCACCGTGCCGTCCTCAATTTCAGGAACTTCGAGCTCAAAGAGCCGACGAATAAGCCCCGGATGCGTTCGGGAAACAATGACCTGAGGGCCTCGTGGCGTCTCTCTTACTTCTAATACGTAGACCTTGATGCGATCGTTGAGATCGTAAGGCTCGGTCTCTACCTGCTCTTGAGGCGGCAAAATGGCATCTACTTTGCCTAGATGAACGATCACGTTGCGCCCTTCACGGCGCTGTACCGTGCCGGTGACTACCGTGTCTACCTTCTCTGCGAACTCCTCATAGGTCTTATGCCGTTCGGCCTCACGAATACGCTGGAGCACAACGTTTCGAGCCGTTTGAGCCGCAATGCGCCCCATCTCCTCCATAGAGCTGGGCAGATCGATCTCAATCTGGTCTCCAACGTTGACCCCTGGACGGATCTTACGGGCCTCCTGTAAAGAGATCTCGTTGGGGGAGGTCGTTGGGTGGTCTACCACCGTTTTCTCCATGTAGACCCGATAGCTCACACGATTGCCTTTTTCCTGAAGAATTTTCACCTTCACCTCGCCGCTCAAGAAATGGCTGCGACGGTAAGCTGTAGCCAAAGCAACCTCTACCATCTCAATAAGTTCTTGTAGCGGTATCTCTTTATCACGAGCTATCTGTTGTAAAACGTCTAAAAACTCCCCATTCATCACTCAATCTCCCGAAGCCACTTGGGCTTACCTCAAAGAAGTACCAACCTTTTTGAAACAAAAGAGTGGGCCTCAGCCCACTCTTTATGAGCGCCGTCTGCCTTCTTGTTTTCAAATTATACCACACCGTGCCGCAGAAGGCAAGAGAGATAAGCAAAGTTGCTATTTCTCCCCTGTTTTTTACCACCGTTGCCTAAAGAGGAAATACGTTGGTTCTCCTCAACTGATGGACGACACTCTGCGGCTCCTACACTGCCTGGAGGGCAAAGGCTGCTAATCGAAAAGCGAAGTGATCGATTCGTTGCTATTGGCTCTTCTTATCGCCTCCGCAAAGAGATTTGCTACGGAAAGCACTTTGAGTTTTGGATGGTGCTTTTCTGCGGGCAAAGCCACCGAATCGGTCACGATAAGCGCGGCGATTTCAGGACGATCGCAGATACGCGCTACCGCTGAGCCTACCAACACTCCGTGGGTGGCCGCCACATAGATTTGACGGCGACATCCATGACTTAAGAGGGCCTCCACGGCCTGTAAGATGCTGCTTCCGGTGGTTATCATATCCTCTACAATGATGGGTATTTTGTTGTTTACGTTTCCGGCAAGGTGGGTGACCTCTGGCGAGAGCGTATCGGGCCGATGTTTGTAGCCGACGGCAAGCTCTACTTGAAGCGCCTGAGCCACTTGCCGCACTTTTTTTACACGCCCCTCATCTGGTGATACAACGACAACTTCCGGTAGAAGGGGTTGTAGTTCTGAGGCGAAGTAGTCAATAAAAAGGTTTACCGCGGTAAGGTGGTCTAACGGTATGTTGAAAAACCCTTGAATGGCGTCGGCATGGAGGTCGAGGCACATAATGCGGTGGGCGCCTGCCGCGACCAACATATCCGCGACGAGTTTCGCCATGATCGGCTCTCGAGGCAAAGCTCTTTTTTCTTGGCGGGCATACCCATAGTAGGGAATAACAGGGGTAATACGTCGGGCGGAAGCGCGGCGTAGAGCATCTATGGCGGCAAGCAGCGCCATGAGATTGGTATCTACCGGCGGGCTGGTAGGTTGAATGATGTAGGCATCGGTTCCTCGCACGCTCTCTTCAAAGCGTACATAGCTCTCTCCATCGGGGAACTGCCGATAGATCATTTTCCCGGCGGGCACGCCTAACTGCTCTATCACGGCGTAGGCAAGCTCTGGGTTTCCTGGCCCAGCGAATACTTTTAACTCAAACTCGGATAGCAAAGGGTTTTGCAACGCTCTGGTCTCTCCTGGCATAAGAAGTGCGAATCGTTATACCGCTATTGGGCGCCTTATCGTCAAGAAAAAAGCAAACATACTAAAATGGAGAAGGTGCTTTTCCTAGTTGTGTTGAATAGTACATAATAAAATTCATATGAGCTTCTTGTCGGAAGGCGATTTACATCGTCTCCAACTCTAAGTTCGTTTTTAATGCGCTTCGCTTTGTAAAAACCCTCGCGGCCCTATCGAGGTCTGGAGTGGTTCGGATAGGGCTACTGGAAACTGAAAGCTATGTGGCGAATACAGATGTTTGGTGCTCTACAGGCGGAGTTTGGACGTTATCGCATAGAGCGTTTCGCCACCAAAAAAGCGAGCGTGCTTTTGGTCTATCTTGCGCTTCATGTAGGCAGCCTTTTCCCACGCGAGGAGTTGGCCACTTTGCTGTGGCCGGATGCGGATGAAGAGACGGGCCGACACAATCTCCGCATGGCGCTTAGCACGCTGCGCAAACTATTTCGTATCCCCTCTATCAGTACCGAAAGCCTTTTTATTGCCAATCGGGACTATGTGGGGCTGCGCAAACAGGCGGTTGTTACGGATGTGGCGGAGTTTGATGCCTTGCTTGCGGAAGCACAGGCCACGAAAGAGGCCGGTCGGCTTGAGCTGCTATCGCGTGCCGTAAGCCTCTACCAAGGCGACCTACTGCCCGGCTTCTATGAGGATTTTATCCTTTTGGAACGGCAACGTCTTGCCGATAAATGGCAGCAGGCCTTGCGCGAACTGATCGTGCTGCTTCAAAAACAAGAGGCGTTTGGCCAGGCCACCGAGTATGCTTATCGCGTTTTGGCCTACGACCCACTCGACGAATCGGTGCAATATCTGCTGTTACAGCTTCTAGCCGCTCAAGGACAGCACGAGCGCGCGCTCCAGCGCTATCAAGAGATAGAACGTCTCTTCCAGGAGCAGTTGCAATCTTCTCCACCCGATTCGCTCCAGAAACTGGCCGAAGATATCAAGAAGCAGCTCGCCGGCAGCTCTTTTTCAGCTCCTCCGCTGCGCGCTCTGGCTCCAACGACAACAGCTCCACTTAGCAATACGCTACCTCTCTATTTAACGAGCTTTTTCGGTCGTGAACAGGAGCTTCAAATCGCTCTTGAGCAACTCCAGCCCGATCGTCAAGCGGTGCGTTTAGTCTCGATAACAGGCCCAGGAGGGGTTGGTAAAACTCGCTTTGCTGTGGAGATCGCACATCTGTTAAGGCAGGTGTATTCCGAACAGATCGCTTTTGTGCCCCTAGCGGAGCTTTCTCGCAAAGATCAGCTTGTGGAAGCTATCCTTGCTGTGCTCAAAGTGCCCTCTGATACCTCTCTGATGGTAGAGGAACGACTCAGACTGGTTCTATCAAACCGGAAGCTGCTGTTGGTGCTCGACAATTTTGAACAAATGGAGGAAGCCTGTGCGCTCTTCTTACGTCAGCTTTTGGAATGGCATGCGAATCTTCGTTTGTTGGTTACCTCGCGCCGTCGCCTCAATCTCGAAATAGAGCACGAGATCCCTCTAAGTCCTCTACAGGTACCTGACCAGCCGGTAAACCAAGACCAGCTGCTTGAGTGCGCCGCAATTCAAACATTTTTGGAGCGTGCTAAACGCAAGAGGCCCGACTTTACACTAACGGAGCGCAATGCGGAAGCCGTTCGGCTGTTATGCCATCGTCTGGACGGTCTGCCGCTCGCCATCGAGCTGGCCGCAGCTTGGGTACCGGTAATGAGCCCATCGCAGATGCTGCCTCGCCTAGAGCACCGCTTTGAGCTATTGGTCAATCGCCAGCGAGATACGGTGCAGCGACACCGTACGCTTAAGGAGACGGTTTCCTGGAGCTATCAAATGCTACCGGAAAACCTTCAGAAACTATTGAGAAGTCTTAGCGTTTTTCGAGGAGGGTGGACTACGGAGGCAGCTACATGGGTTTGTGGAAAGGAGGCTGTAGAAGGGCTTCTTACACTGCTCGACCACTCGCTCGTTGCGAGCTACCCGGCCGGCGCGGAGATGCAGCGCTGGCGCATGCTAGAGACGATCCGCGAGTTCGCCTACGAGCAGCTCTCTCCCGAAGAACGCACCACCTTGTGCCATCGTCATGCGCTCTACTATGATGGGCTGTTAGAACAAGCAAAGGCAGACGGTTCGCCAGGTGTACCACGATGGATGCCGATTATCGAAATGGAGCGGGAAAATATACGGGCTGCCGTCGAATGGTGTTTAACAGGGAGTGAACCGCAGTTGGGGGTACGGATCGGCAAAGCGTCGGATGCGTTTTGGCGCGGTTTGGGCTATCGTTTGGAGCGGCTCCATTGGCGTGAGCTGGCCTTCCAACGTATGGCCGATCTGCCACCCGATTTACAGGCCACTGTTTTGGAGAACGTTGCCATAACAGGCCGCCCCGATGCCATCGCGTTGCTTGAAAGAGCTTTGGAGATCTACCGTGCGCTTGACGATAAAAGTGGTATCGGCGGCGTTTTTGACCTGATGGCACAGTTCTACACGGATAACGCGCAGCATGATAGGGCGATAGAGCTCTATCAGCGCGCACTGGAACTTCGAAAGCAGATAGGGGATAAGGAAAACTACCGCATCACTCTGGCCAATCTAACCGGTCATTATACTGCTTTAGGCCGCTATCACGAATCGCTTCCTCAACTTGCGCTCTGTTTACGCCTTAACGAGGAGCACAATGACGCCGGTACGGAAGCCGTGCTCCGTCGCGCTATCGGTGAGATCAAGCGGCAGCAGGGCGCTCTTACCGAAGCCTACGAGCAGCTTTCAACCGCTCAGCGGATTTTTGAAATACGTGGCGAGCACACACAGATCATCAGAAACCTCTATGCTTTGGCTTTAGTGGAAGCGATGCGGGGAGATTATGAAAGTGCGTTGGCTTGGATGGAGCAGCAGCAGCGGTTGATAAGGGAGATCGCCAAAAGGTCGCAGAGTAGGGTAAATTTTCGGTTGCGCCTCGAGTTGTTATGGCAGATGGGGCGCTGGGAAGAGTTTGCGGAGGTCTATCGAGAAGCGCGAGAACAGCAGCAGGCCTCTATTGATAGCGTCACCCCCGTGGATCAGTTCTCTCTTCTGTTTGCACAAGCCATGTTAGCAGAGAGAGAGGGGCGTGAGGAGGTAATGGTAGAACTGCTTCAAGAGATGTCGAAAATTTCACAAGATACCGAAACCGTCGTCTGGGATGAGGTCGCTCGCGCCAAAACGCTACAAGGAATGCTGCTATGGCGTTTAGGACATACCGATGCTGCGCGTGAAGCCATTCTGCATTCTATGGCCCTTTGTGACAGAAGCGGGCTTTTGCCAGAACAAGAGCGCTTGCTACGGCGTATGGGACAGCAACTCGTAAAGTTAGGTCGCTATGAAGAGGCTCATCCGCTGTTAGCGACCGCCGAAACCCTGCGCATAACCGGGGGTTGGGTGATCCCACCGATAGAGAGAGGCGATTATGACCAAGCCATCCAACGTTTAAGGGAAGCTTTAGGTCTAACATCGGTGTCACTGAAATCGGCGAACATGCCACAAGAGGATTGGCGGGAAGTATGGCACCGGTTACCGGCGCTGCTAGAGTAGAGGGCGCGATTTCCATCTATACAGGAGGCTGCGGCCCTTGACAGAGATACATTTGGTAGGTTAGAACGTGATAAGACTTGCAGCTTTCGGAAGTCTTTAGTCTTGAAGATAAGGGATGGGTTTATGCCTATTTATGAATACTTTTGCCTACAATGTCGCCGGCGCTTTCGCAAGTTGGTGGGAATGGTGGCGGGACAGACCGCTGTGGCCTGTCCCCGATGTGGTGGCTCTGAGGTTTCTCGGCTTATCAGCCGCTTCTCCCGTTTGCGGGGAGAAGATGAAACCCTCGATGCGATGGCTGAAGAGCTCGAAGGCCTCGATGAGAACGACCCCAAAGCGGTACGCCGCATGATGCGCACTCTTAGCAGAGAGATGGGAGAGGATATGGACGAAGAGGAGCTAGAGCAGGCGCTCCTTGAAGCGGAAGAGGGAGAGGCTGAGGAGGCGCCTGATATGAAGTAAAAATAATCGTGCGCTACTCTCTACCGCTTGTCGGGTGAGCGCGAATATAGGCTGCATAAGCGTGGAGAGAAGGACGGGGGCGTAAAACACCATGCCTTCCGACATGGGAGCGCACCACAGCATAAAGCCCCCAGGTATATTCCACAGGGCCGTGTGTACGACTAGGTCCGTCAAAAGGAAACGTCCAGAAAACCTTCTTTACTTGAGGGTCGGCAAAGTTTACCGCGAGGGTATCGGTTAAATATTTTGCCTGTGACTCCTCACCGTCCTTATAGCCGGCATCATTCTGTTCGGATGGTGAGGCCGGATAGGCTACTTCATCCACCCAAATTGGCAACTCTTTGCCAGCATCGCGTCGCATCACCCGATGCAGATCGACCAGCCATTTTGCCTGGGCTTTGGGCGGAATATCGTTATAGTGTAGGTTCATTATATCTATATTCTTGTAAAGTGGGTAGGTGGGGTCGGTAACGAGAGCATGGTAGTATTGGGAGTTGGGCATAGTCGCCGGATCATCCCACCACACGCAGCCCGACATGACAGCGGCATCCGGATCTTCACGGTGCACGGCTCGATATGCTAACCCAAGAGCTCTTGCATAGGTAGAGGCTGGCCATGCGCCGCCCACACGCCTATTTAACAGTACCGGCTCATTTAGAACCTTCCAAGCCATCACCATACCATGATACCGACGTGCTAATTGGGTTACATAGGCGCTCCAGTCGTTCCAATTTTGTGGAGGATAGTCCCACGGATTCAAAGCCGTAGCGGGAGCAGTGGATGCCCAACGGGGTGTGCCGCCTAATTCGGCCAACACACGCATATGGTAGCGCGCCGCTGTCTGAACGATTCGGTCGGTTTGCGTAAAATTCCACACACCCGGTTGCGGTTCAACAGCACTCCAATCTAGCCCAATACGCACATAACCAATACCGGCCTGCGAAAGCCCAGCAAGCAAAACTGGCAACTGTTTTAAGCCTAGTTCGTTGCGCACTAAAATGAGATTCATGTCCACACCATAGGGGCTATCAGGAGGAGGTGGACCGATGCGTTGCTCATGGGTTTGTGGCTGTGCATAACTATGGATTGCAGAGAGGATAAAGCCACAAAGAGCAAGAAAAAAGGAGTTGATTTTTCTCATCTTTTTCTCCTATTGTTCGTTTGTGTGTTTATAGTCGGTCAAACGATCGGATTCCTTCATAGTGACGCACAAGAGGGTACATTGTTCACATTGAAAACACACAAAATAACGGGTTTTAGAACCTAGAAAAAAGCGCTCTGCAAGTGAAAACAAAACGGATTAGGCAGGATGAGAGACGGCTTAGAAATGGCCCCAGATCAGACTGTAAAGCAGTATGGCCAAAACAATGAGCGTGACCACGACGTACAGCCTGTCTTTCTCACGGATAAAGGCATAGATCGAGAAAATAACGCGGGCGATGGGGGTGGCAACGAGAAGTAGAAGGCCGAGCTGAATGATACCACGGCCATGCCCCTGAAGAGCATAGTGGATAACGCCGGTAACGCTGCGTAGTTCCGGTGGCTCTCCCCGAAAGGTGTGATAGTGGATTTTTTGGTTACCGTACTCAAACAGGTAGATAATGCCTCCTATAAAAACGACGGCGGCGGAGAAAAGTACGCCGATCCGAAGCAGATTACCGATAACGATCTCTACCTGTTCATCGCGCCAGTCTTGGTTAGGAGCCCTGGTCTTCTCTACGGGTTTTGGTGGCAACGTTTCTTGACCCTCTTTCACGCTAAAGCCTCCCCGTAATTCCATTGAAGATCATCTCGAGCGCAAGAGCAAGGATCACCAAGCTAAAGATGGTGCGCAGCATCTTAACTCGTGCGAGCACGAGGAGACGCGCTCCCACCAGAGAACCAAGGAGCACGCCCAACATTACCGGCATTGCAAGCCCTGGATCAATGTAGCCTCGGTTGAGATAAATGCCTGCACTGGCCGCTGCGGTGACCCCAATCATAAAGTTGCTCGTGGTGGTAGAGACCTTGAAGGGAATGGCCATGGCCTGATCCATCGCCAACACTTTAACCGCTCCCGAACCAATGCCTAAAAGCCCCGAGAGCGCACCGGCCACGAACATGAGGCTAAAACCGGTCGGCACATGGTAAACGTTATAGCTTTTCATACCCTCTGGAGTGGGGTAGGTGCCGTTCATACGAAGGCGGGTAGCTAGAGGGTCAGGCGGCGCTTCCACCACATGGTCTTCTTTTGGCTTACTCGATAGATAAGAGGAGTAAAGTAGGACCAGACCGAAGATAATGGCGATAGTACTTGTGTGAACATGGGCGGCGATAAACGCTCCTACAATAGCTCCTGAAGTTGTGGCAACCTCTAGAAACATGCCGATCCGAATGTTGGAGTAACCTTCTTTAACGTAAGCTGCAGCCGCGCCAGATGAGGTTGCAATGACGGAGATAAGCGAGGCGCCTATCGCATAGCGGATGTCAACATGAAACACAAGCGCCAGAAGCGGCACGATAACGACCCCACCCCCTAAGCCGGTGAGCGCGCCGAGAAGCCCCGCGAGAAAAGAGCCGATCCAGATCAGTATGGTGAATGAAAGGACGGTCAAGGCTGTTCTATTTCTTTTATGAAGAAGAAAGAGCGTATAGCAGGGAACGAACCCCACCTTAATACGTTTCTGCACGCCGAATTGTTACCTTCATTTTAGCCTATTTTGAGGGGGGTTAGATCACCTCTGCACGCAAGAGGCCTATGGATGCCGAAAGGAGCTTGGTAAATGGGGCTAAAAGCGGATAAACTAACTACTCGACAGAACGTTGGAGAGGGAAGGCGTATGGGCTACGAAAAGGTTTGTATTCTTGGGCTTGATTGTGCGGAGCCAAGCCTGGTTTTCGATAGGTATCGTGCGGAGCTTCCTTTTCTCGCACGGCTAATGGCAAGAGGGTGCTACGGTCCTTTGGAGAGCACGGTACCTCCTATTACCGTACCTGCCTGGATGTGCATGATGACAGGCCAGGACCCTGGCACCTTGGGCATCTACGGTTTTCGGAATCGTCGTGACCGTTCTTACGAGGCTCTAGAGTTTGCCAATAGCCACATGGTACAGGCACCAGCACTATGGGATATTCTTGGAGAGTACGGTAAAGAGAGCCTTATTGTGGGGGTACCGCTAACCTACCCGCCTAAACCCCTCAAAGGGGTGCTCGTGAGCGATTTTCTAGCCCCTAGCACACAAGAGGAGTATACCTACCCACCAGAGTTCCGCCATGAGATCGCGCAGGTGGTTGGAGACTATTTGCTAGATGCACGTGGGTTTCGTGAAAAAGACCGTGATACCCTTCTTACCGAAATCTATGAGATGACCAAGAGGCGTTTTGCTCTCGCAAAGCATCTGCTTACGACGCGCCCCTGGAACCTCTTTGTGATGGTAGAGATGGGCCCCGATCGCATGCACCACGCTTTTTGGCGCTATATGGATGCGCACCATCCCTTCTATGAGCCAGGACACCGCTTTGTCAATGCCATTCGGGACTACTATCGCTATCTCGATAGCCAGATAGAGGCTTTCGTACAACTCCTCGACGGAGATACCTTGCTGTTGGTGGTATCCGACCATGGGGCCAAGCCTATGGTTGGCGGCTTCTGCTTCAATGAGTGGTTGATACGGGAGGGGTATCTTGTGCTCAAAACCGTGCCCGAGGCCCCTACCAAATTCTCCCCAAAGATGGTAGACTGGAGCCGTACACGCGCTTGGGGGGATGGCGGCTACTACGGCCGACTTTTTCTCAACGTACGTGGCCGCGAACCGCAGGGAACAGTGCCTCCTGAAGAGGTGGAGGCGTTGAAGCAGGAGCTTATTCAGCGCATCGAGGCGCTTACTGACGATAAGGGGCAACCCATGGGCAATCGCGTATTTCGGCCGGAGGAGGTCTATACATCCTGCCAAGGGGTACCCCCCGATCTTATCGTCTACTTTGGCGACCTGCATTGGCGTTCTGTTGGCAGCGTAGGGCATAACTCCTTGTGGACTCATACCAACGACACTGGCCCCGATGACGCCAATCATGCACCCTTTGGCATCTTTCTTATGGCCGATGTCAAAGCGCTTCGTGATGCCGAAGCGCCTGTAAAGACGTTCGATACGACAGATG
The DNA here is from genome assembly GCF_000427095.1 of Chthonomonas calidirosea T49. Classification (NCBI taxonomy): domain Bacteria; kingdom Bacillati; phylum Armatimonadota; class Chthonomonadia; order Chthonomonadales; family Chthonomonadaceae; genus Chthonomonas; species Chthonomonas calidirosea. The sequence goes on along the minus strand of NC_021487.1, from coordinate 1,575,728 downwards.
CTCTTAAGGGCCTCTCCCTGTACGACATTGCACCCACGGTGTTAAATGCGTTTGATCTCCCCATCCCTGCAAATATGCGAGGAAAGGTCATCCAAAGGGACTGGACTGGCGCATCTCCCTCAGGCCGAGAGCAGATATCCTCTCTATCCACACCTATGCAAGCGGAACGCGCCTACACGGAGCAGGAGGAAGAGGAGTTGGCGCGTCGGCTAGAGGAGCTGGGCTACATCTGATGAAAAGGACGAGAAGATGCGTGTTGCCGTGATCGGGTTGGGCGGCACGGGAAGTGCCGCCTGTAGGTATCTGGCAAAGAGGGGCCATACGGTGGTCGGTTATGAGCAGTTTCGTGTGGGGAACGATAAGGGAAGTTCCTACGGTGAGTCGCGTGCGATCCGCTATGGCTACGCCGATTCGTTTTATACCCATCTGATGAAGCTCGCCTACCGATGTTGGGATGAGTTGGAGGCGGAGGCTAACGAAGAGCTACGAGTACGTTGTGGAAGCCTCTTCTTTGGAGAGGAGGGCAATGCCTTTCTCCGCAAAACAATCCAGGCTCTCGATGCTGAAGATATCCCCTATGAACTTCTCCATAAAGTGGAGGTGGAGAGGCGCTTTCCAGCTATTCGGCTTGCAGAAAACGAGCTGGCCTGCTATCAAGCGGAGGGTGGCTTTTTGCGTGCGACGCGGTGTGTGTTAGCCAACATTCGGTTAGCGCGAGAGTATGGGGCGCAAATTCGAGAGCATACCTCCGTTCAACGGCTTATTATGAGTCGCGAGCAACCGATAGTTGTTACTGCCCATGGAGAGGAGGCCTATGATAGGGTTATCGTTACGGCCGGGCCGTGGATAAGTAAACTCTTTCCCGAGTTACATCTGCCTTTAGAGGTAACTCGACAACAGGTGGTCTATCTTCAGATCGCACGGCACCCAGAGCGTTTCTTGCCCGGAGCGTTTCCGGTTTGGATTGATACAGATCGGTTGATCTATGGCTTTCCCCAGGACGGCCGGGTCGAAGGGGTAAAACTCGCCGATCATCATCTGGGTGAGTCGGTAGACCCCCATTCTGTAAATCGTGTGGTGGACGAGAGCTATCAGCTAGAGATGGTGGCCTATGCCCTGAAGCGCTTCCCCGATCTATGTGACCATGTCACTTACTCACAGGTATGTCTCTATACCAACACTCCAAACGAGGATTTCATTTTGGATTCGGTTCCGAACAGCCCTGCGGTCTGGTTGGTAAGCGGTTGTTCCGGACATGGCTTCAAATTTACGGCGTTATTAGGAAAACTGGTTGCCCTGCTGGCCACCGATTCGGCAGAGATAGAGCCGACCCTTGCGGCAGAGCTACGTGCGATAAGGCGTCGTTTTGCCTTGAAACGGTTTTTGAAGCCATTCAGCGAGTAATGCGATAAAGAAAAGCACTAAGGAGGTAGGACGATAGGTAAGTGCATTCCGCCTACGCTCCTTAGTTCACGTTTTTTGCTTTTTATGGAGTGCCGTACACTCTTTGTGCTCCAGCAAAAGGCTGGCCAGGCTTCTGTGTGGTCACATGCACAGCACTGGGACCGCTTCTTCCGAATGTACGCCATCCGATGAAACCGATGATAGCCAGTAAAACAACGATGACTACAATTCCTACGATAGGGTTGACATCGCTGGATTTAAGCTTATCTAGCATGACGCTTTATCTCCTCGGTTAGTTTGGACCGGTATTGGGGTCGCTAGGTGTCGGATCCCACATGGTCTCTTTGCAAAGATGCCACCAGTCCACATTGCCACCAGAGGGAATCTGAGACTGATGCATGGTCTGCTCGATGCGCATCCATTTAACATGTCCGTCCATGAGGGTCCAGTTGTATCCCCCATTATGTCGTGGAGTTTGCCCAGGACAGATAAGCCGGTCATAGTTCGTTCCCGTGTTGTTAGCACCACAGGCATATTGGCTACAACATTGGTCAGGTTCTGGCGGGCAGTACATCTCCGGCCAAGGCTCTGTGGGTTTAGACCCCTTTTCCGTGAACACGATAAACGAGGCTGGTTGTTCAACAGCAGCATCTTTACCTCCGGTGTTACCCATGGCGGATGCGCCTACGTAGAGCATGTAACTTCTCAGCAGGTTCTGGGGGTTATCTTGCGGCCATACAAAGGCAGCGCCGTAGGGATCGGAGGGGCAGCGAAAAAGGCCTTGGTTTTTGATATACGGATAGACAAAGGTAGGCCAGAAGGCCTGAGTCCACCACCATAGTGGTGGGGCGGTCTCGTCATAGTCTTGGGAGTACATCATGTAGGCGAGACCCAGTTGCTTCATGTTGCTAAGACAAGCGGCAGCACGAGCTTTTTCACGAGCTTGGGCAAAAACGGGGAATAGAATGGCTGCCAATATCGCTATTATAGCGATAACGACAAGAAGCTCGATGAGTGTGAAACCTTTGCGATGTAACGATGTGCGTTGCATTTTCCCTTTCCTTTCTATAGGTCGAAGATGCGGTTAAATTATATATCAAAAAGCGACGGTATGCAAGATAAAAAGCTAGAGATCAAATAATTCGATGCTCAGAATCAAAGTCAGCGATCGCCGCCGAATCGGGAAAAGCAGCGCTGGCTCTTGCGGCAGAGCTACGTGCGATAAGGCGTCGTTTTGCCTTGAAACGGTTTTTGAAGACCTCTACGTAAAGCACGAGAGAAGCAGAAGTCCAACTTCAAGGCTGTTGTGACTATTTGGGATAGCTATTGACGAAGGACGTTATCTCGCCTATAATAGCCCCTATACTTTTGCGCGCATAGAGATCCGTTGTCCTCATCCCTCCACGTGCTGTGTGCCGACGCTCTGAGACGCGGAAAAGAGAAAGGAGGTTCGTACGTGGAACCCCTGCTTTACAACCAGAGCATCCTCCTCATCGTGGCGATCTTAATAGGCCTTATGGGGCTAGGAGTAGAAGCGGGCTTTCGATTCGGTAGGCGATGGCAACTCGATGCCACCGAGGCGTTCAAAGCGCATGTAGGCGTGATATTGGCCTCCACAATCGGGCTTTTATCTCTTTTACTTAGCTTTACCTTTTCGTGGACCCTGCAACGCTATGAAGACCGCAGCGAGGCTCTTGTGACGGAAGCAAACGCCATTGGAACGACCTACCTTCGAACTCAACTCCTGCCAGAGGCGATGCGCGCGAAGGTTCAGTCCCTGCTAAGCCAGTATGTCAATGTGCGGCTGCAAGAGGTCAGTCTTCCTCTGGCAAACCAACAGGAGCGTCAGCGCCGAATAGAACAGGCCAACCAACTCGCTGCGCAGCTTTGGGGTGAGGCTATGTTGGCTGTGCAAAAGGATGCAAGACCGGTAACGAGCGGTCTCTTTGTTCAATCGCTCAATCAACTTATTGACTCTGCGAGCAGCACACAGGCTGCCTTTCAAAGACGTGTGCCGGAAATTGTATTTTTTACGATATTTGCCCTATCTATTCTAATAGCTATTCTGTTTGGCTATATATCGGGCCTCTCGGGACACCGTGTCCGCTCCTCAACCTTTCTGTTGTTAGGGAGCGTTGCCTTGACCATTTTTTTGATCGTTGACCTCGATAGACCACGCAGTGGGGTGATCCAAGTTAATCGGGAGACGCTGCAGAGCCTTCAAAAAGGGATCGCCCCAACAAAATTGCCTTGATCAAAGGCTAGACGCGTGGCACAAAGAGGTTTCTAATGTCCAAGCGACATTAGGTTGAAACGCCGCCACAATGTCAAAAGACACCATTACTTGGAGGCTCTATCTCTCCTAAGCTTCACTGGTTCATCATAAGGCAAGAGAGAAGCAAGAGCCAAACACCAGGGCAGTTGTCTCTCTCTTGCGAGGGCGTTTAAGGACCACCACGGTAGACACGTTTGGCTCCAGGAAACGCCTGGCCAGGTTGGGGTGGTACCACCTTAATATTTGAGGATGCCCCCGGAGAACCAAGGGTACGCCAACCGATAAAGCCCACGACGAGTAGAACTATCGCGAGCACAACTACGATCATGAACAGATACTCTGCACCTGTGACCGAAAGCGGCGACGGCAGGAATTCCTGCTCATGATATCGAAAACAGTAACAAAAGCTGCCTGGCTATAAGGAGGAAACGGTGAAAACCCTGCGACATTGCATCTGTCTGAAGCTGTGTGTGCTCGGAGGCATTCTGCAAATAACCGCCGCTCAAGCCCGGCGACCTCCGACACCCGACCCTACTTACGGTCTACCCATCCCTAAGTCCGTTCAATTTGTCTCCTCCACCACTCAGCCCGTGAAATGGATATGGACCAATCATGTGGCTGATAACCAGACTATCTACGCACGCCGCGTTTTCACTTTAGAACGCTTACCCAGAAAGGCCGTGCTCTACATAACGGCCGACGACCTCTTTACGCTTTATGTGAACGGCCAAGAGCTCGATCACTCCTCTCCACAAACCGGCGACGGTTTCGTATGGCAGCATGTCCATGCCGTCCCGCTAACATCGCACCTGCATATGGGGAAAAACGTGATCGCGGTGCGCGCTGTCAATGGAGGAGGCCCAGCAGGGCTCATCGCTATGCTCGATGCCGACGGGAAAACGCTTCTTTGTACCGATAAAAACTGGCGGGTTACCGAGCAAGCGGAATCATCAGATAACTGGACAACGCTAGATTATGACGATAGTTCTTGGTCTGCTGCCACTGTAGAAGCCTCGCTGGGAGATGCACCTTGGAACGAGCTCATCGGATGGCCTGGATACGATTCAGTAGATGTGCCCTATCTAGCGCATATCACCTTGCCCGTCGTAGGTATACTGGACGTGCAGGCGGGGGCGGGCAAGATTACGGTGGATTCGCATCATCCAGGACATATAGAAGTTGTAGCCCCTCCTCAGAATTCCGGTCGAACGCCGCCCTCGTTTGTTGTGGATTTTGGCAAAGAGGTGGCTGGACGCGTACGTCTTCTCGTGAAGGGTGATGGCATTATTGAAGTTGGAACCGGTGAGTCGGAAGACGAGGCGGTGATGAAACCGTGGGGTGGCATCCACACTTTCGATACCCGCTCCACGTCCTCTCCGCTCTACACACCCTATAGTGCCTTCCATTACGCCAAAATCACCTGCTATGCGCCTCCTGGAACCTCCGATACCCCGCTGACCGTGGACGTATCTCTCGATTTTAAGTACTATCCCGTTCAATACAAAGGCTCGTTCGACTGCTCCGACCCCCTCCTCACACGCATCTGGTATGTAGGGGCCTACACAGCCCACCTCTGCATGCAGGAGGATATTTGGGATGCTCCCAAACGCGACCGGGCGCGTTGGATGGGCGATCTGCAGGTTTCAGGCCGGGTTATTGACACCGTTTTTGCCGATAAGTTCTTGATGGAGCAGACCATGCAGCGCCTCCGCGATGATGCACAAGGAGGCAATCCACCTGCCGATCTGCCTAAAAACCACGTGAACGGTATTCCCGGCTACTCCGCCGCCTGGGTTGTGGGACTCACCGATTTCTATAAGCACATCGGTGACAAGGACTACCTGATGAAACAGCACGACCTGCTGGCTTCGATGATCGCCTATATGGAGGGCGATCTCGATGACCAAGGGCTTTTCGCAAATAAACATGGTGCATGGGATTATGTGGACTGGTCGCCCGACTTCAACGGTGATAGCCCACTCGCTCGCATCGCCACCCAGATGTACTACATCAAAGCCGCAAAAGATGCGGCCTTCCTCTTCCGCGAGATGGGCGATATGTCCAACGCTGAGCATTGCCAACAGCTCGCCGATCGGCTCACCCAAGCGGCACACCAGCATTGGCTCTCGCCACAAACCGATACGTTTGGGCTTCGGCGTCAAGAGAACGCCATGGCCATTTTCGCCGGCGCCACCACACCAGCCGAGACAACAGCCATCTATCAAGCGGTTTTCGCTCCTGAGAGCCCGGCATGGTCTTACATCGCCACACCCTATTACAATAACTATGTTATCTATGCGATGAGCCTAGCTGGTCATACCCAGGCGGCGCTTAATTTTATTCGGCGCTATTGGGGCGGCATGATCGCCGAAGGAGCCACCACCTTTTGGGAGGGCTATGACCCCTCTTGGCCTAAAAAGCACTTCCATCTCTATCTCCAGGCGGATAACGGCATGGGCACCTTTGTGAGCCTTTGTCACGGGTGGTCTTCCGGTCCAACAAGCTTTCTCACAGAGCGCGTGCTCGGCGTGCGTCCCACAGGTGCCGGCTACGCCACGGCGGTTATCGCCCCCGATCTCGCCGGCCTTCAATGGGCCGAGGGGAATGTGCCTACGCCGCATGGTCTCCTTCATATCCGGGTGCAGGCCCTCAAGAACGGAGGGGAACGCGTAGACCTCATGCTGCCACCCGACGTGAAGGCCGATGTGCAACTTCATGGGAAGGCGAGACTGGTAGGAAGTTCGATGCAGCCGCAGTTCCAGGCCGATGAGAACGTTTCTCATTTCACCCTCGATCGAGCTGGCCACTACGTCTTCGAGAGTACGGAGGGATAGATCTCCTTGCTCTATAAAGGTTAACCATGTCGTTTTTCCAACCTCGTGTCGTGAGATGGAGACATCTTTCGAGCCGTAATGGGGATCTACCTACCCCTCCAGGCTCGAATCAACAGACCGGATGCCTCGTGGCCGATTTCGATCGCGATGGGTATAAGGATTTTATCATCACTTGCAGGGGCAAGGCACCTGCCATCGCGTGGTATCGCCGGGTGATGCAGGGTTGGGCGATCTACGTGATCGAAGATGAGGCCATCCCCATTGAGGCGGGCTGTGCCTGCTACGACATTGATGGGGATGGCGATCTCGATATCGTGGCCGGTAACGATTATCAAGGCGGTGCGCTCTACTGGTGGGAGAATCCATGGCCCCACTATGCGCCGGGCACTCCGTGGAAACGCCACGTTATTAAGCCGGACGGCGCCCACCAACATCACGATCAGCTCTTTGGCGATTTCGATGGCGATGGGCAAGCCGAGTGGTTTTTTGGAACCAAGGAGCCGAAAAGCTCTACTATGCCCCTATCCCATCCGATCCCTATGTTGAGCCGTGGCCCTACTATGACATTTGGTCGGGCGCGGGAGAGGGGCTAGCTGCTGGCGATATAGATGGCGATGGCAAGCCTGAGCTTTTGGCAGGGGGCAAGTGGTTTCGCTATGAGGGCCAAAATCGGTTCTCTGCTTATGTCATTGCTGCAGATCAGACGCATCCGCGCATAGCGGTAGGCGATCTCAACGGTGACAAGCAGCTTGAAGTGGTGATGGTCAATGGTGATGCTATTGGCCAACTACGCTGGTATGCCTATCATGGCGATCCGCGTGTCACAGCAAACTGGACGGCACACGACCTCCTTGAGCGAAATGTGGTGCATGGCCACACACTCGCCGTAGCCGATTTCAACCGCGATGGCCATCTCGATATCTTTTGTGCCGAGATGGCTAAGTGGACAGAAAGCCGCACCGATCCCGATAATCCCCAATGCAAAATGTGGATTTTCTACGGAGATGGCAGAGGCGGTTTCACCAAAACCGAGATCGCTACGGGTATTGGTGTGCATGAAGGCAAAGTGGCCGATCTCGATGGCGATGGCCGACCCGATCTCGTCTGCAAGCCCTATAACTGGGATGCGCCCCGAGTGGACTTATGGCTGAACTTAGGTTAAAACGTTACGCGCTCAACGGCTCTACCACAACAGCGGTTCCATAGGCTAACACCTCGGTAATGCCTGCAGCGATCTCCGTCGCATCGTAGCGCACCCCGATCACGGCGTTGGCGCCTTTTTCTACGGCGTGCTGTATCATGATCTCATAGGCTTCCTCGCGTGCATGCTCGCAGAGATTGGTATAGAGCGTGATGTTGCCACCGAAGAAAGCCTGTATTCCCGCTCCAATGTTTCCGAGAACGCTGCGCGATCGCACGGTGATGCCGCGCACTACTCCTAGGGTGCGCACAATGCGGTGGCCGGGCAGTTCGAAGGCGGTCGTCACTAGGTTATGATCCATCAAGGCAGATGGCATCCTTTTGCTCCTTATTTTATGAAAGTCACTGTAGGCCTTAGGGAACACCCACGGTGCGCTTCAGCTGTGTCAGTGTCTCCTGCAACTGCTTCATCGTCTGGCCGTAGCCGGCAAAATCCCCCTGGCGTAACTGCTGTTGGGAGGTGTTGAAGAGAGCGCTTGCTTTCTGGATAAGTAAACGCACCTCTGGTGCAAGGTTGCCTGCTGGTTTGATAGGTGTCGTACCTGTAGATGCATTTGAGGATGGGGCAGAGGGCATGGGTCTGCTTTCCGCACTGTAGCTGGGGAAGAGAAGCGCCAACCCCTGGTCGAGGCTATTGGCCATCACCTCCTGATCGCCGTAAGCCACAACCACTTTGGCCAATTTAGGCAGGCGGTTCACGTTGCTGGTGGCTTCCACATAGAGGGGGGCAATGTAAAGCAACGAGTGGTCTATGGGAATCACTAAAAGGTTACCAAACTCCGCTGTAGAGCCCCCGGCGCGCAGCAAAGAGAGCTGAGGTGAAATAACCGGGTCGCTGTTGATGCGCTGTAAAACTTGGGTGGGGCCAAGCACCGATACCTGTTGTGGGAACCGATAGAGCACAAGCTGTCCATAGTGCGGTGGGTCGCATCGGGCGCACATCCATCCGAGAATGTTCTGGTCTTCTCTGCGAATAGGTGAAAGCGGGCTCATCAGCACAAACTCCTCACCACGAGAGGACTGCGTTGGTTTGGTAGATCGGTTGCCCGCGCCCAAGTCAGGCAGATGCATCACCACATAGTAGGGCTCCATCTCGCGCGGCTGTTGATCCATGGTGGAGAGAGGCTCGTCTGGCACCGCCCACACATCCTCACGAAGGTAGAACACGCGCGGGTCGTCCACATGATACACGGCGTAGATGGCTCGTTGAATGCGGAACAGGTCTTCCGGATAGCGCAGGTGTGCTCGCATTGCCGGCGACAGGTCGGAAAGTGGGTGGAAAATGCCAGGAAAGATGCGGCTGTAGGCCTGTGCAATGGGATCGGAGGGATCGGCTAGGTAGAGGTTCACGCGGCCGCTATAGGCATCTACCGTGGCTTTCACGCTGTTGCGAATGTAGTTCAGCGTTTCGGTGGTCAGCGGGTTGACTGCAAGCTGGCGAGGGGTGGCATAAGGGTAGCGATCGGAAAGCGTATAGCCATCAATAACCCAAACAAGATGGCCGTTGTCGGGGTCAATGACGAGGTAGGGATCGGTATCCTGCTGAAGGAAGGGAGCTACCAGCTGCACCCGCTCACGAATATCTCTTCGCCAGAGCACGCGCGTGTTCGGAGTGAGACTATGGATAAGGAGCAGATTCCAATCGTTGAGGCGGTAGGCAAAGAGCAGTTTACGAAATAGGGAATTACCGATGCGAATCCCTCCATGTCCCTGATAAAAAGCGTAGTGATCTTGGTCATCGTTTCCGGTTGCCGGATAGTCGAACTCTGGCTGTTGGGTATCTACGTAGACGGGACGATAGTCCAACATACCATAGTAGATCTGGGGATGGGCGATGGTCAATCCTGCCGCTTCTCCAGTAGCTTTAGGCGGAAATCCTTCGATGAGATAGACAGGGTCACCATCTACCGCTTGGTTGACGGGGGACATCACCACGCCATAGCCATGGGTATAGCTCAGCCGGCGATTCTGCCAAGTTTGGGCCGATTCGGGTAGGGCATCTACATCCATCTCACGGGCGGCAAGCATCACCTGGCGGAGATGCCCTTGGAAGAGATAGCGATCAATATCAATGTTGGGCACGCGGTCGCCGTTGGGCAGCAGGGCTTCGAAGCGATAGTAGGGCTTGATCGCCTGTATCTGCTGGTAAACCTTGGCAAGATATTTGTAGTCCCAAAGACGCACGTTATCGAGAGTGGCACGGTTCTTCTCTAGAACGGACGCGTTGAGGCTAAGGGCGGCAGGAAAGTTGTTCACTTGGAGCACGTGCTCTAACCCATAGGCCGAGCGAGTGAACTGGATGTTGCGTTGAATGTAGGGGCGTTCAAGACCAAACTGGTTTGGGGCTACTTGCAGCGTTTGAGCCGCCTGCGGTACCACGCCACCCAAAAGGATGGTGGCAGCGAGCCAGGCCCCACCGCTCCAAATGGCCGGCTTAAGACGCCATGTTTTCAAGGCCATCAAGCAGGTAACGGCGGTAATAATCAGCAAGACTATCTCGACATGAATGGCAAAAAGGCGGTAGTGTACGTCCACGTAGTCGGCGCCCACGAAGATGCCGTTGTCGTGCTGTAGAAGGCCATAGGCTCCGAGTTGCGTGCCAAACGCCTGGGTGAGCGCAAGTAGGGCAATAAGCACGATGGCAGGCCGTAGAGCGCTTTGCGGTAGACCCCCTTCGGGGCGGGCATTAAGCGCGCGCTCCAAGTAGCCAATGCCGATAACCGCTGCTAGCGCAACCAGAAAGGTGATCATAAAAAAGCCTTGAAGATAGCTCAAAAATGGCAGTTGGAACACATAGAAACCGATATCTTTGTGATATAACGGGTCGAGCTGATGAAACGGCATGCCGTGAGTAAACAGCAACCAATCGTTCCACTCATCCGAAGCCGATCGTCCTGCCCACAAACAGAGGATAAGAGCCACAACGAAAGCGATGCGCCGAAGGAGGCGCGGCAAAACCGGCTTCTGGCTGCTTCCGAGCCGTTGAACCAGTTGGCTCCAAAAGACGTCGGGGGTGCTATTGATCGTAACAACAACACTGGTGAAGAAGATAACAAAAAAGAGGAAGGCCGCTGCAAAGTAGAGCAGCGATTTCGAGATCACCTCGGTGAAGAAAACCTGCGGATAGCCCACCTCTCTAAACCAAAGCCAATCGGTATAGATCGGCACAAAGTTGTGCAACACGAGAAAGAGACCAAAAAGCACAAGAAAGGCGATGAGGAAGATAAGTCCGAGGCGGCGTGGGAAGGCGGAGGGCTGCTCATGTAACACTATGATCTCGGGTTCGTGCGGTCTAGCCATCGGTTCCTCCAAAGAGCAAACGCCATCGTTAGTCTTTTGTACAAAAGCACTTCGCTTTAGTATAGCATACGGAAGTGGGCGCGTTTCGGTTTAGTAAAAAATGGGGAACGACTCGTCTCCTCCGAAGCCGGTTTCCTGCTGCCACCAAACAGGCTGCTGAGGCGTAAAACTCGATAGGTGGCTTTCCAACGGCCATTGCCGCATCCTGCAGGGTATACTTGCGTCATGCAGAGGGCAATAACCAAGGAAGAGGGTACCCCAACAAAACCGTCACGCATTCTTTCTCTGTTGCAAGCAGGGCTTGCCTTTGTCGGTGACAACGCTACCCTTGCGGCCGAATCGGCGCGGGCGCTGCTAGGAGGGGGGCTTGCCTTGCGTGACCTGGTAGTGCAGATGGCCTCGCTCGGCTCCGACTCGATCTGGATCGTTGTGGTGATCGCGTCGGCCACCGGCGCCGTGTTTGCCTACTATGTGGCCAATATCTCCCTTTCTGTGGGTTATACCGGGTTTGTGGGAGGATCTATTGCCTACGCCTTCCTCAACGAGCTGGGGCCGGTGCTCGGCAGCGTGGCTTTTGCTGCTCGTGTGGGAGCTGCCATTGCCGCCGAAATTGGCACCATGGTGGTGACCGAACAGGTGGATGCACTGCGGGCCATGGCCGTTTCACCCGTGCGCTACCTTGTTTTGCCACGTTTGCTTGCTTGTATCACCATGCTGCCGTTACTAATCGTTTTCGCCGATGGGGCAGGTATCTATGGGGGGTATCTGTTCGCCGGTCTGCGTGGCGTACCTCATGTAGACTACATCAACTCGATTTATACCTACGTTAAGCCCTTTGACCTTATCAATGGCCTTATCAAATCGATCTGTTTTGGAGCCATTGTGGGGCTGGTGGCCTGCCAGCAGGGGTTGCGGACTCAAGGGGGAGCGACCGGAGTAGGGCGAGCAACCACCTCTTCGGTGGTCTGGTGCGTACTGCTCATCTTCGTGGCCGATGTGTTTCTTACTCCACTTCTTACCGGTCGTGTGCAGCTACCATGAGCGCCATCATCTTGAAAGACCTGGTCTATGAGGTGGATGGAAAGCGCATTCTCGACCAAATCCACCTAGAGGTGCCCCGAGGCGAAATTCTCTCGATTATGGGGCAGAGTGGCAGTGGAAAGACAACCCTTCTGCGCATCATGACAGGGCTGCGAAGGGCTACGAGTGGGCAAGTGCTCATTGATGGAGAGGACATCACGAAGATGCCGGAGCGTGAACTCGACCGGGTGCGATTGAAAATGGGGCTTGTGTTTCAATATGCGGCTCTCTTCGACTCGCTCACGGTGTACGACAACATCGTCTTCGGGGTAGTGCGTCATAAGAAGAGGATCTCCCGAGAAGACCTAGACGCTCTTGTGAAGGAGTTGCTAGAGGCCGTTGGGTTGGAGGAGAGCGTAAAAAACCTCTATCCTGCGCAGCTTTCCGGAGGAATGCAAAAACGTGTGGGGTTGGCAAGAGCGCTGGCGATGCGCCCCTCCTTTCTCTTCTACGACGAGCCCACCAGCGGGCTAGACCCCATTACGGCACACACCATCGATCAGCTCATCGTGCAGACATGTAAACGCAGAGGGGTTACCTCGGTGGTCGTGTCGCACCATCTTCCTTCCATCTTTACCATTTCGGATCGCATTGCCATGCTTCATGAAGGGCGTATCGTCGCCATCGGTACCCCAAACGAAATACGGCACTCGGATAACCCGGTTGTTCAGGCGTTCATTGCGCCGGAAAAAGACCTGCTGCTCAGCGCACAAGGGTTATCCTGAAGGGAAAGCAAAGACCGCTGCCAAAGGCCAGTGGGAGGATAAGAATGGAGTCGAAATCGTTAGTAAAAGTGGGATTGCTGACCCTCATTGGGCTAGCACTTGGCTTCTTGGGGCTGCTCTATCTATCTCATACCCACACCGACGTCTATCTTGTGACGGTCTATTTCGACGATACTTTAGGGCTGGCGCCACAATCTATTGTCCGCATGCAGGGCGTGCCTATCGGCGATGTCAAAAGCATCTCCATAGATACCCACCATGTGCCATTTCGTCCAAAGGTGGTTTTGGAGATAGAGCGTAAATATAGCATTCCCTCCAACTATCAGTTCGTCATTCTCTCCGGCATCCTCATCACGACCCCTCAGATCGAGGTGGTTCCCCCGCCCCAAGTGCAGGCTCTGGCCCCGCCCTTGCCGAAGGATAACACGGCCGTGGTGCAAGGCGCTCCCCCGCAAAGTCCCTTGGCCGCTCTCAGCCCACATTTTGACGAAACGCTACAAAATCTAAACAGCACCCTCACCGCCATACAAGGTCATCTTGGCAAATTAAGCGATAAACTTCAGCTTCTCATCACCGACACCGACCAGCTTGTCCGCACCTCTAATCAGACAGTGGCCTCGGCCAACCGACTTATTGGTGACCCGCGCACACAGGCCGATCTCAAACAGACGGTGGAGAACTTTCGCATTGTTTCTCAGCAGGCTGCTGTTACTGCCCAGCATGTTAGCCGGGAGCTTGAGGCGTTTATTCAGACCGGGCAGGTTAAGTTCAATGCCCTCTCCGATGCAACGACCGACCTTGTTACAAAGCTTGGCAATACCATTGATGATGCCCGTGAGGTCGTGCGAAAACTAACCGAACAGGCCAGTAGCCCCCAGCTGCAACGCTCTATTCAAGAAACGGTAGACCTTGCCCGCTCTACCCTGGCCAGCGTCCGCCAGATCACGGCCGACATTCACCAGATCGCAGGTGACCCCGAGCTCGCTGCCGGCATTCATCAGACCATCCAAAACCTCTCCGACACCACGGCCAAGGCCGACACCGCCATGCAAAAGGTCAACGATATCCTCGATAATCTTCAGGGCAAGATAAAAAAGGCTAAAACGGTGAAGTTTCCTCAAACCAGCCTGCGCATAGACGCAACGCGCGACTTTCGCCCTGGCTACACCCGTGTGGATGTGAACGGCTTTCTCAATTTGGGTCGCCATGATGTCCTAAACCTCGGTCTCTACGACTTGGGGGAGACCAATCGGCTCGATCTCCAGCTCGGTCAACGCCTTACGAGCGCCGATCTCCTACGCTACGGCATCTACGCTGGGCGACTGGGAGTAGGGTTCGACTACATGCCCAACAACCCATTTGGACTCCGTTTCGACCTTTACGATCTAAATCATACGCGGCTTGACGCCAAGGCGCTCTATCGGGTAAATAGTGACCTGTGGCTGTGGGCCGGCGCAGAGGGCATTTTCCGTCGCACGGTTCCGGCCGTTGGAATAGAGTGGAACCGGTGAGAAGTTGCCGGCGGGCAGGCAAAAGTCTGCCCGCCAACCTGTGCGTAACCGATGTAGGGTAGGTTCGAAACCTACCCCGACTGTAGATAGGTTCGGAACTATCCTTACCGATTGAATTTGAGGAGAGATTTTTCCATGAAAGTCATCTTAACACGGGACGTGCCAAAACTTGGGCAGGACGGAGACATCGTTAACGTCGCCGATGGCTATGCCCGCAACTATCTGTTTCCACGGCGCCTCGCGGTGCTAGCGCATGGGGCCGCGTTGAAACAGCATCAGGCGCGCTTAGCACGCGAGAAAGAACGCGGTGCACAGGCGTTGGAGGAGGCCAAGCGTCAAGCCGAAAAGCTGAACGGTGCGGAGCTTGAGATCATCGTAAAGACGAGCCCAAACTCGACAAGGCTCTTTGGTTCCGTTACCGAGGCCGATGTGGCCGAACAGATCCAGCAAAAATTTGGCATCACGGTGGATAAGCGCAAGATCGGCTTGGTAGACCCCATCCGCACCACGGGGCGATATGAGATCGGGGTGCGCCTACACCCTGAGGTGCGTGCCCAGTTCGTTCTTTATGTGTTGACCGAGGAGCAGCGTGCTGAGCGTGAGAAAGAACGTCAGGCTGCTGCTTCTGGCGAAACGGCCAACGCGGAAACCGCTGCCGCAAACTAGCTAAAACCCTTTAAGATACAGAGGGAGAGCGCACACCGCTTGCCCTCTGTCATCTTTTTATCAACCCTACAGGCTTCAAGATGACTCTCGACCGCATCCCTCCGAACAATTTGGAGGCCGAACAGGCTGTTCTCGGATCCATGCTCCTGGAACGTAGTGCGGTGGAGCGGGCCGCCGAGATCCTTCGGCCCGACGATTTCTATCGCGACGCGCATCGCTTTATCTTCGAGGCCATGCTTGCCCTCACCGAACGCAACGAGCCGGTAGATCTCGTCACCCTTACCGATGAACTCCGATCGCGTCAACAGCTCGATCTGGTGGGAGGGCTGCTCTATTTGCAAAACATCATGGACGCTCCAGCAACGGCGGCGAACGTAGAGCACTATGCCCGCCTCGTGGAGGAGAAGGCCGTTTTACGGCGGCTCTTGGATGCTGGAACACGGGTTCAGGGGCTGGCCTATAGCGATTTCGAGAGCATCGAGGAGCTGGTGGATCAGGCAGAGCAGATCATTTTTGAGGTGGGGCAGCGTCGAATGGGGCGCTATTTCTACGAGTTGCGCCCCCTTTTGAATGCCGAACTCGACCGCATTGAGAAGCGCTACGAAAACCGTGGAGCTCCCACCGGCCGCCTAACCCCCTTCGACGATCTAAACTACAAAACGGCAGGTCTACAGCCCTCCGATCTCATCATTATTGCGGCAAGGCCCGGCATGGGCAAAACCACGCTGAGCCTTCAACTGGCTCAGCACGTCGCTTTAGAAGAGCGCCTGCCGGTGGCCATCTTCAGCCTGGAGATGTCGAAAGAGCAGCTTGTGACTCGTCTTATCTGCTCCGAATCGCGTGTGGATGCCCATCGTTTGCGCACAGGCAACCTGCAGCCAGAGGATTGGCAGCGCGTGGGCGAGGGAATCAGTCGGCTAGCGGAGGCACCCATCTTTATTGACGATACGCCCGACATCTCCATTATCGAGATCCGCGCAAAATGCCGGCGGTTAAAGGCCGAAAGAGGCCTTGGCCTGGTGCTGATAGACTATCTACAGCTCATGCGCTCGCATCGCCGCACCGAAAACCGCAACCAGGAGATCTCCGAGATCGCCCGCGCGTGCAAAAGCCTTGCACGCGAGCTTGACGTGCCGGTTATTGCGCTCTCACAGCTCTCGAGAGCGGTGGAGTCGCGCCCTGATAAACGTCCTCTGCTCTCCGACCTGCGCGAGTCCGGTTCTATAGAGGCCGAGGCCGATATCGTGATCTTCATCTATCGTGAAGCCTACTATAAGATGCGCGAGGAGGAAGAGGAGGAGGGCCCGCGCTCGTATGGAGCCGAGCGTCAAGAGGAGGCTGAGCTGATCATCGCGAAACACCGCAGCGGCCCTACCGGTAAAGTGATCGTGGGTTTCCAGCCGCAGTACACTCGCTTTGTGAACATTGACCGGGTGCATGAAATTGAGGAGGGATAGCCTAACATGAAAGTCTTAGTGGTGGGGGGTGGGGGACGCGAACATGCCCTTGTTTGGAAACTGGCCCAAAGTCCGCGCGTGGAGAAGATCTACTGCGCCCCAGGCAATGCTGGCATTGCACAACAGGCTGAATGCGTTCCTCTAAAACCCACCGACCTCGAAGCCCTAGCCAACTTTGCGGCCGCTCAGAAGCTGGCGCTGACCGTGGTCGGGCCCGAAGCCCCTCTCATAGCCGGGATCGTTGACCTCTTTGAAGCGCGCGGCTTGCCCATTTTCGGCCCCTCAAAAGACCCCGCTCGCATTGAGGGCAGTAAAGCCTTCGCAAAGCGCCTCATGCAGACCTCCGGCATTCCTACAGCGTCCTTTTGGGTGTGCGATTCGCCCACCGTGGCGCGTGCCCGCATTGCGGATTACTATGCCCAACATGGCGCCGACGCTCGAATCGTGGTGAAGGCCGATGGCCTTGCTGCGGGTAAAGGGGTAACGGTTGCCACCTCGCGTCAGGAGGCCGAGGAGGCCGTCCACCGCCTGATGGAAGAGAAGGTTTTCGGAGAGGCCGGCGCTCATGTGATTATCGAGGAGTGCCTTACTGGGGAAGAGGCCTCCATCATGGCGATTACCGATGGCAGCCATATTGTGCCCCTTCTGCCCTCTCAGGATCATAAGCGGGTCTACGATAACGATCAAGGCCCTAACACCGGCGGCATGGGGGCTGTCTGCCCTGTGCCCATTCTTCCACCCGATCTCACTCAGCAGGCTGTAGAACGCATTTTGCGCCCGGCCATCGAGGCCATTCGCGCGCTTGGCATTCCCTATCGCGGAACGCTCTATGCCGGAGTGATGGTGACACCGGAAGGACCAAAGTGCATCGAGTTTAACTGCCGATTTGGCGACCCTGAAACCCAAGCGGTGCTGCCTCTACTTGAAAGCGATCTGCTAGATCTGCTGCTAGGCGCGGTTGAGTGTACGCTCGACCAAGTGGAAGTATGTTGGAAGCAGGGAGCAGCCGTCAATGTGGTGGCGGCCTCCGCAGGCTATCCGGGCAGCTATGAAACCGGCAAGCCCATTTACGGTATTGAGGAGGCGGAGGCCGAAGGGTGTTTAGTGTTTCATGCGGGAACGCGCAGAGAGGGAGACCAGCTCGTGACGGATGGGGGGCGTGTGCTGAGCGTTACCGGTCTAGGAGCCGATATTCACGAGGCGATGGCGCAGGCCTATCGCGGCATTGCGCGCATCTCTTTTGAGGGCATGCACTACCGGCGCGATATCGGTGCAAGGAACCTGCGTTGATATGCCCCGTTTCGCCGATCTTGTGGGTCAAGAACCAGCTATAAACGCGCTACGCAAGGCAATAACCCAAGGGCGCTTTCATGGTACTTGGCTGATGGTGGGCAGCCCCGGTGTGGGGCGCGGCACTTTGGCGCGCACGTTGGCACAGGTGGTTGCCTGCCAGACTCCTCAAAGAGACCCGCTTGATGCTTGCGGCGTCTGCGTCTCCTGTCGCTATGCCGATGCCGGCTCTCACCCCGAGATCCTTACGATTCGTCCGGCCGGTGAGCAGATTCAGATCTGGCAGCTTTGGGATCGCAATGGACGCCCTCCCGGCGCTTTATCGCATACGCTCTCCTTTGCCCCAGTTATCGGGCGAAAGCGAGTCTACATTTTAGAGCAGGTCGAGCGACTTACGGAGGCCGCTGCCAACAGCCTCCTCAAAGTGCTAGAGGAGCCGCCTCCCTACGCACTCTTTATACTCACCGCACCCCATCCATCACGCGTTTTGCCCACTATCGTTTCGCGTAGTCAGGTGCTGCGGTTGCTTCCCCTCCCGCAAACCGCTCTGGCCGACTACCTCAGACAACGCTTTGCGCTAGAGCCAGCTCAGGCCTACCAAGTTGCGGCGATATCGGAGGGACGCATCGGACAAGGGATACGGCTCGCAAGCAACCCACAAGCGCTTCGGGAAATAGAGAACGTGTTTGAACTGATCGAGATGATCGCTGTGGCACCTAAAGGACGCGCTCTTCGACTCGGCGAACAGATGCGGCGGCTTGCCGGTGAGCTGAAGTCCTTCTTTGAGGAGGAGGCAGCCAACTCGGAATCGGAGGAGGGTGAGCCAAGCGTTCAACGAGAGCAGGCCGCACGGCGCCAGTTTGCCGCTCTTTTCGATTTGATGGTTATCTTCTATCGTGATCTCTTCCTGTTGTCCACATGTGGCCCAGAGGCGGCCATCGTAAATGTTCATCGGCGCTCTGCTCTGGCCCACATCGCCCAGAAAGCCTCCCCACAACGTTGGCAACACGCCATCGCCGCCATTCTTTTAGCCCGTCGGCGACTCGATTTCAACGCCAACATCCCCCTCCTCACCGACACCCTCCTCATGCAGCTGCTTGCAGACTAGAGGCCATCCTTTGTCCGTCGGCAATGAATAGGAGAGTACGGTAGCCCGCCATCTAGCGCTAGCCTTGAAACATCGCTCCCTTCTCTGTCTGGAGAAAAGGCGCGAAAAGTTGCTGCAACTCGCGATCCCCTCGATGACGCACGAGGTCAAGAACAGTCCATCCGTGGAATGAGAGACTTGGGATCGCGTTGTAATGGAGAAGGGCTTGGATAGACTTTTTGTCCTTCAAGAGAGTGGCCAAGTATAGCACTGGACGACCATCCATATCCAACGCGTTTGGGTTTGCACCGTGAGACAGCAGAAGGGGAACGTCATCGCTATCTCCTACCTCAATGGCCCATGCGATAGGGGGAATATCCAGATCGTTTTGAGCGTTGGGGTCGGCCCCATGTACGAGCAACAGGCGTACGATGGCATGTTGATGCAGCGACAAGGCCATGAACAGTGGGGTAAAGCGATATTCGTCACGCGCATCTACGAAGGCGCCGTGTGCTAGCAGCTCCTCCACCATGTCGGGGCGTTTATGGATAACAGCCAACATAAGTGGCGTCGTAACGGGAACGCGTGGGGCACGCAAAGGCCCGTGCAATGCGTTTTTTAAGTAGGTGGCCGGCGTAGGCTTAGGGTTCTCATAATCAAGAGGAAAATTGGGGTCGGCACCAGCGTTTAGAAGGCGAAGGAGCATGGCATTATCGCCGCGTTCGATGGCGACGGCGAGGGAGCGATCGTTATACAGCTGGTAGAGGCGTGCCAAAAGAGGCTCGCCACCTGCAAAGCTCCCTACAAAAAGTAGGGCAGCAAAAAGCCACAAAATAACTTTTCGACGTACGCCTCTTTGCGCTTTACGATTGTGAGGCATATCCTCCTCCCATTCTGACGATAGGGTGCCGTTTTAAATACCGTATAGCGATCGAACTTTGTCTCAGCCGCTATTAGAATGGTTCCCCCTCTATTATGGAGAAAAGAGGGTAACAAATCGCGATAGATTTTACCCTCCTTGCCGCTTCCCCACAGAGAGCGATCCCGCGGTCATAACAGATGAAGGTGCCCTGCCAGATTCCGGTTTGATGAGCGCGGGGAGGGGTTGTAGAGGTTCTAGAGACACTAGTTGCAGCTTTTCTTAGTTCCCCATTCGCCCTTCACCTTTTCGTTCTCTCTCGCAGAAGCCACCTAGCCAAGCCGGTTTTGGGCAGGTCGGGAACCGGTAGGGAGCAGGGCAAACCCTCCTGGTTTAAAATGATACGTGCTGCTAAATAACCGCTTCGAGCAGCACCCTCCATGGTGGAGGGCCAACCGGTCTGAGTCCACTCTCCGGCAACAACCAGATTGGAAAGGGGGCTTTTTTGGGGGGGGCGCAGAGCCTCTATCCCTGGTGCTGGTGAGAGGGTGGCTTTGGGCCAACGCACCAACGTCCAATGCACAAGTTGCGCCTTTGCCACATCTGGCAGGCAGGCGGCGAGGTCTTCTAGCAGCAGCGATTTCAAGTGCTCCTTCTCCATCGTCTCGTAAGGATAGGAGGCGCTGATCACTATGCTAAGGCAAGAGCCTTCTTGGGGGTCTTTGCCGAGATTGTGCGAGCGATGAAAAATCCACTCGATGCGCCGATCGAGCACGGCAACGGCTTTCGGGCAGGCGATGGGCCGATCAAACCAAAAATGCGCTCCTAAGATGGGCACGAGGGGAATCTGTAGCACCTTCTGCCAGTAGGTATCGCTGTCAATAACATCCCTAGGAAGCAGATGCCCTAGCTGGTCGCACTGAACTGCCGAAACGTACCAGTCGGCACACAAGCGTTCACCGTCGGCTAGTACAACTTCTTTAACGCGCTGGCCTTCGACCTCTATGCTTTTGACGGTGGTCTTCGTGCGCACGCAGCCACCTCGCTGGCGAAGGTAGTCTAGCGTCGGCTCGGTATAAAGTGAGGCTAGAGGAACTTTGGGAATGCCAAAATGAAACGCCTTAGGATGTGCCAAAAACCCTGTCTGAAAAAGGAAGAAGGCATGAGCACAGGAGATGCGCTCTAGCTCCTCATTGCAGGCGCTCACGAGAATGGGGCGCCAGAACCGCCGAATAGCGGTTGGGGTCTGGTGAGTCGAAGTAAGCCATGCGGCAAAGCTCTGTTGCTCCCACAGCGGGCGATGCGGGTTCGTGCCCAGGATTTTTAGAAGGGCATAAGAAATGCCCAGCTTATCGCGTAGAGAGAGCGCACGAAACCGAAGGAAGGAGGGCAACGTGTGCAGCGGGGCTGGAAGCGGGCTGCCGCGTAGAACGGAGCGTCTGCCG
This sequence comes from Chthonomonas calidirosea T49, assembly GCF_000427095.1. NCBI lineage: Bacteria > Bacillati > Armatimonadota > Chthonomonadia > Chthonomonadales > Chthonomonadaceae > Chthonomonas > Chthonomonas calidirosea. The sequence goes on along the minus strand of NC_021487.1, from coordinate 1,554,595 downwards.
TTCGGCTCCAGAAACTCCAGTGTGTCGCAGTAGTCTATCTGTTGATGCACTCCAAGGCGTTCGAGGAGATCGGCCAGATTCGTGCAGCATCGCATAGTGCCGTGCTGGCACTCATCTACCCGTTCGCCCACAATGGGGTCTACGAAGGAGGAGGCTCTACCTCCCAACAACGGGCGTTTTTCCAGCAGCAGCACGCGAAAACCGGCATCGGCCAGAACAACGGAGGCCGCGATGCCAGCTACCCCTCCACCGATAACCAAAACCGATTTTGCCCGACTGTGCGAATCGCCACTATCGTGCAACCGAGACCTCCTCGACATTGCGTCAGTAGGATATGTTCATTATGCAACAAATAGCGGCTTGCTGCGCGATTCGGTGTTTTCTACCGTTCCTGTGGAACGTCATCGCCGTGACTAGGCCAAATGGACCTTGGAATCGAGCACACTTGTCTGCGCCAAGATTATGAGAATGATGTTGAGACAACTCAGCGCTACGAGAAACGGCATGAAGGGCAAGGTGGCTCGCCAAACTGAAAAAAGAAAAGAGAAGAGTAACAGACAAGAGCGAACTCCTTGCTTTCCTTTCAGCAAAGGGATGCCTCTCATTCTCACTTTTCCAAAAAGTTTGGTACAATATCGGTGAGGGATTATTCCTTCCTATTCTCTTAAAGTAGGGCGAACGCTTGCTCTTTTGGTGATCATTATGGGACTTTCGGAACCGGTGAAAGAACAGCCTTCTGTAACCGTATCGCGGCGAGTGGCCATCGGTATGTTTTTAGCTCTTGTTGGGGGCGTTCCCTTAGCACGTTGGTTAAGCAGTCGGGGGAGAGATGTCTCGGTGGAAGGTGCCTCCATGCAGCTGCCTCGCGCCCTCTCACCCCAAGATTCGCTGCGACGCTACGGTTTTTATCTCACCGAGTGCGCGCAACAGTGCGGCATCCACTTCGTGCATCAGGCTCCGCAGTTCGATCCGAAACTGAACAACATTATGCCTGAAGTGGCCTCCTTCGGAGCTTCCGTCTCCATTGTGGATTTCGACCGGGATGGTTGGGCGGATATTTTTGTAACCAACAGTGGAGTCGGCACTCAGTGTGCCCTCTATCGGAATAACCACGACGGCACCTTTACCGACGTCACCGAGGAGGTCGGCTTACGCGATCTCAACGCGCCTGGAACCGGCGTCTGCCAAGGTGCTGTGTGGGGAGACTACGACAACGATGGCTTTGAAGACCTACTGGTCTATAAGTGGAGCGGCCCTACTCTTCTGTTTCATAACGAAGGGGGCAAGCACTTCACCAACGTAACCTCCGGCAGTGGGCTACCTGCAAAGGCCAACATCTCCAACGCGATTTGGCTCGACTATAACAACGACGGTAACATTGACCTCCTCTTATGCGGCTATTTCCCCGACGATATAGACCTGTTTCACCTCACCACCACGAAGATCATGACCAACAACTTCGAGTACGGCAGCAATGGAGGCCGCCTGTATCTGCTAGAGAACCTTGGCGGGGGGCGTTTTGAGGACGTTACCGAGCCGATGGGTTTAGGAGGGCGCTATTGGGCGCTGGCGGCTGCTGCCGCCGATCTGTGCGGTAACGGTTACCCTGATATCGTGATCGCCGGCGACTATGGGGCCTCCCTGTTCTTCTATAACGACCGCGGGAGACGGTTTATCCCTATTGCCAAAAGCGCCATCTACTCGTTTACTGAAGGCCCAAAGAGCGGTATGAATGTAAGCTTTGGCGATATTCTTAATCAGGGACGACCCTGCATCTATATCAGCAATATCTCGGAGCCAGGTGAGCTGATGCAGGGTAATAACCTGTGGGTGCCGCAACCAGGCACGACAGGGAAGGCGATTAAGTACGACGAGATGGGGGCCGAGATGGGGGTGGCCATGGGTGGCTGGAGCTTTGGTGCGCAGTTTGGAGACCTCAATAACGATGGCTATCTCGATCTCTATCTTACCAACGGCTTCTATTCGGGCAAACGCGACCAAAGCTACTGGCACGATTTCAATAAGGTGGCTGGGGCGAATAGCGCCATTATCTCCGATGCGGCTAATTGGCCCCCGTTTAACGGTCGAAGCCTCTCCGGCTATGAAAAGAAGTGCGTCTGGCTTGGCGATGGTACCGGCCACTTTACCGAGGTGGCTCAGCAAGTTGGGGCCACCGACCTCTATGATGGACGAGCCGTTGCCTTGGCCGACCTGTGGAACAACGGAGCTCTCGACGTGATTGTGGCCAATCAACGAGGCCCTCTGCTGATCTATCGCAACACCGTGGACCCCAAAAATAGGTGGATTGAGTTTCATTTGGAGGGCACGCGAAGCAATCGCAGCGCTATCGGCGCTGCGGTAACCTTGTACTGGAATCATCAGCAACAGCTACAGTTTGTGCTGGGCGGTTGTGGATTTGCAGCGGAAAACCAACGCCGTCTTCATTTTGGCCTTGGCCCGGAGCCTCAAATCGAGAAACTCATGATCCGATGGCCCTCAGGCCTTATTCAAACGCTCCCTGCTTCTTCTCTTCGAATCAATGCAATTAATAACATTAAGGAGCCCTAATCTATGAGTAATCTCTCTATATTAAAAAATGCGGCAGAGCGAGTGCGACCCAAGGGCCTCGCTTTGCGAATCGATCCGCGTTATATTGCGCCTCTGCTCGTTACCTTCATCCTGCTGATGGCACAGCTCTCCGCGCGTGTTCTTGTGAACCCGTTCTATACACTGGCCGCCATCCTCACCAGTATGGCGACCGAGCTAGTTCTAGGGCGCCTCACCTATGGCAAATGGCCTCATCTTGCCAGCGCCTATGTCAGCGGCATTAGCGTGGGCATTCTGCTGCGTTCAGACTTCATTTGGCCCTATATGCTCTGCAGTGCCATCTCCATTACCTCTAAATATGCCATTCGAGTGAATGGACGTCACCTTTGGAACCCCTCCAATCTCGGCATTGTGGCCACCCTCTTCATTGTGCCCAACGCCGTTTCAACTTTGATGAATCAGTTCAGCAACGGACTGCTCCCCATGATTGTGGTATGGATCATCGGTTCGATGGTGATCTATCGTCTCAAACGTTTTCATATCTGCCTCACCTACGTGCTAAGCTTCTGCTTCTATGCCTTTATCCGAAGCCTGATCCTGCACGACTCGTTTTTAACGGAGGTAGCCCCCATCACGGGGCCCATGTATCAGCTCTTCACTTTCTTTATGATCACCGACCCAAAGACCACCGTCCACTCGAAACGAGGACAGATGTTGGTGGCCTTCCTAGTAGCGACGGTGGAAAACTTCCTGTGGCTCTACGGCTCGCTTGCCTCTCCGCCGGCCGAATCGTTCGGCGGTATCATTGCCTCTCATCCACCTTACTTGGCTTTGACATTGGTTGGGCCACCCGCCAATCTTATCGAGATACTGCGCGAGAAACGCCGAAATGCCGCGCAGCAGGCCAACTCCGCTCCGGCTCTCCAGGTGGCTATAGGCAAATAGGCTCGCGAGTTAGATTTACAGGTCTAGGGTAAGTCGGAAGGCGGCGCGAAAACGCGCCGCCTTGCTTACAGCAGCGGACTGTAAAGCTTCACGATATGCCCAACCCCGTTTGGAGAACGCGCGGCCTGTGCTTCTCCTCTATCCTCCGTTGTGTCTTGAAGGGCTAGGTGATTAGAGGGGAAGAGTAGTCTTCGGTCCTCTCTCAGAGGAAGCCAAAACGGAGAAGCCCCTAGTTACAGCCGATGAGACGCAAGTAGTCGCGAGCGATTTTGAGATCTTCTAACGCCTCGAAAGCGTCGCAAGGGGGGCGAGCCTCGCCCTTTAGGGCCCGAACAAAGTTGATGGCCTGTTGGCGCATGGAGTGAACCCAAGGCAGCGTAGGACTAACGCGTCTTGGCTCGGTTTGGCCCCCTGGGTCGTAGTAAACCTCAACATGCCCTGGACGATGAGAGGCGAGAGGAGCCGGCAGAGAGATATGTACATAGCCATGTTCAAATGCCACCAGGGCGGTCTCTTCCCAAGCCCGCGTGGTGGTGTAGGGCTGCATCTCGATGGTCGCTGCAACGCCACTGGCGCTTTCCGCCACCAGAAGCGTTCTGGAGGGATGGGCATAGGTGAGCTTATAAGGCTCGCCAAGTAGGTGGCGAAGAAGGTTGACTTGATGAATGTAGTAGTTCACGAACTCAATGTAGGTGCGAGCGCCCTCTGTACTGAGGTCGGTGGGTGGTGGATCGTGTGGAAGATTGGGATACGGCTCGTCGGTGGTGATGAGGTCGGTAAACCCTCCGGCAACCCAATCGCCGGGCGGCATCGTGATGCGTACATAGCGCAGTTTGCCGATCTCACCGGTCTGCTTTAGGCGCTCGATCTCCGCTTTCGCCCACATAACAGCAGGGTCGCTCCGCTTGTTGTAGCCCACCATATGCCATGTTCCGCTCTCCTTTAAAGCGTTTATCATCTGCTCGCCCACGGCCAGACTACCGGCAAGCGGCTTTTCAGTGAAGATGGGGATTCGCGCTGCATAGAGAGGAATAACCACCTGCCCGTGCCGCGTGAAGGGTTGAGACACCACAAGGCCGTCGAGCGACTCTTTAGCGAGCATCTCCTCCGCAGATAGGTAGACATGGGGAACTCCGTAGCGCTGAGCCACCTTTTGCCCGAGTTGAGGGCGTAGCTCAGCGATGGCCACTACCTGACAATCAGGCAAGGTGATGTAGTTTTTTAGATGGGCACATTGGCCCATACTGCCCACCCCTACAAAGCCGATTCGTACCTGTTGCGACATGTTCCTCTCCTCAAAGGGTATCGTGCTGTTGGGGGATATATCCTTGGAACGAGGCCTCGAATCCTGCCTTCGCTTTGCGAAGAGAGGCGTCTGTGCCTTCTTAACTTGCTAAGCGATTTCCTTAACGCTCTCTAGAGACGGCTTTTTAGCGCGCTTGGAGGTGCTTCCGCTTAGCGCGGAAGGAAGATGTGGTGTTCTTAAAGGGGATCTCGCTTAGTTTCGTAGATGTTTGCCTGTATTTAGCACATGCTGAACACGCTCTAGGCTTTTTGGATGCTTAGCCACCTCAACAAACGCCTCGCGTTCAAGCTGTAGAAGCTCTTCCTCCGTGCACGAGCGTTGCGTTTCAGCATCTCCATAGAGGACGCGAGCGAGCTGACCGGCAACGAAACGGTCGTGCTCGGTGATGAGCCCTTCAGAGAACCACTGTTCAAGCGCGTGATGCAGTCGCTCTTTTGCCGCGCGCCCGAAGGTAGGAATAGGTTGAGGGGAGGGAGGACGATAGTTTGCCTCTCGAAGGCGTTTTGCATGGCACTTGGCTTCGTAGAGCAGACGGTCGGCGTTTGGGGTAGTGCCATCGGTAGAGCGAAGGAGGCCGTTCTTCCTTGCCTCATCGGCACTGGTCGTTATGGAGGGGATCGTAAGCCGCTTGAAAAGACTCTCCAATGCGTCAAGCGGAGAGCCCTGTGTCTGACTCATCGTACGCGCCAACATCTCTTTGGTGCCGCCACCTGCCGGTATAAGCCCAACACGCACCTCTGGTAAACCCATTGCTAGCTCGCGGGCGGCCTGCACATAAGCGCAATGCAGTGTGCCTTCGCAACCAGCTCCGAGCGTGTAGCCGTGCGGGGCTGCCACCGTGGGAAACGAAGCATATTTCAGGCGTAGAAAAGCAAACTGTAGCTCCTTCAGCATGATGTCGAGCGCCCGCCACTTTTTGGCTTCAATAGCTTCTAAGAAAAGACGCAGGTTATAACCTGCCGAAAAATGAGCAGCCTGATTGCCGATGACCAGGGCCCACCCTTCTTTCTCGACAAGCTGACAAACCTGCTCGATAAAGCGAACGAGAGCCGGCTCAAAGGTGTTCATTTTGGTGTGGAACTCGAGGCAAACCACATCGTCATCCAGCGTGATGAGAGATGCGGTAGCATCTGCAAGCAACGTTCCACGTTCCTGTTTTAGCTCGGACAGAGAGATATACTCTGGCTCTTTCGGAGCAGGAAGATATTTGCCTTCTAGAAAGGAGAGATAGGTGCGCTGGTTGTCAGTGTTTCTGTAGTAGGGACGCTTGTTTTGCGGCTGCATAAGATCGGCTATGGCTCCAGGGCCGAGCTCCCACTGAAACCCCCACTGCATAACGCGGTCTATGGTGAGAATATCGTCGGCGATCTCCGGCCCAACAGCGGCTACATAGTCTACAAATCGGGAGAGAAGGGTGTGCAGAAACTGCGCTTCAGGGGAAGGAGCTTGGGCTGCTTGGCCGATGACGGCCAAGCGTTGCGGCAACGAAAGTGTTTGGAGATGTTCCGCAAACGGCAGGGGCTCAGTTCGACGAGGCCGATAGGCCTGTAGGTTAGGATCGAACACCTCAATATGCTCGTTTTGACGCCGATAGAAGCCACTCCCCCGTTTTTCGCCAAGCAAACCCCGTTCCAAAAGGTACTGTAGGGCCTTAGGAGGGGTGAGGAGTGGTCGCTTGGGGTCGTTTGGAAGCAGTTCATATTGATGACGTGCGACGGCAGCGACGATGTCTAACCCAACGATGTCGGCCATACGAAACGTCGCGCTGCGCGGACGACCGATGAGCGAGCCAGTTAATCTGTCCACCGTCTCAACCGATAGACCGAACTCCTCGGCAAGGTGCATCGTTTCCAGCAGATGCTCAATCCAAAGCCGTGTGGATATGAAGCCTGGGGTATCGCGGGCGAAGGCCACACGATGGCCAAGCACTTGCTCGGCAAATCGAGCAAACCCTGCAACGAGACTGGGGTCGGTTGTGGACAGTGGAACGATCTCGAGAAGCTTAAGATAGCGAGGGGGGTTAAGAAAGTGGGTCCCAAAGAAGTGGCCACGAAACGAATCGCTCCTCCCTTCGCTCATTGCATGGAGGCTCAAGCCGCTGGTATTGCTGGTGATAAGCGTTTGAGCGCCCCTATATTCATCGGCAAGGGCGAGCACATGGCGTTTGGTTTCTAGGTCTTCCACGACGGCCTCGACGATCCAATCGGCCTCTTTGAGGGGATGAATGTCGTCCTCTATATTGCCTGCATGGATGCGCTCAGCATATTCCGGGAGTGCCAGCAAGGGGGGGCGGGCATTTTGGAGACGACGGATGCGCTCTTCAGCTAACTGGTTGCGTTGGTGAGGCGAAGGGAGATCGAGCAACCAGACCATCCAACCGGCATTGGCAAGCTGGGCGGCGATGCCGCCGCCCATGGTTCCTGCCCCAAGCACCACCGCAATACCCGTGGTTTTTGACTCGTCTATCATGTCCGCACTCAGGGACGCTGTGACAACGGCAGCACAGGGCGTTCGCTCGGCCCGATGTATTCGCTTTCGGGACGTATGAGCCGGTTATTCTCCAGCTGCTCGATGATGTGGGCGCACCAGCCGGTGATGCGACTCATCATGAAGATGGGGGTATAGAGCGGAATGGGGATATCCATGAGATAGTAAAGGAGACCGATGGGGAAGTCCACGTTGGGGTAAAGTCCTTTGGCCTGCATCATCTCGCGCTCGATGATATCCGCCATTTCGAGCCAATGCGTTGCCCCCTTGCTGTTGACCAGCTCAATGACGTACTGTTTTGCAATGCGAGCGCGCTCATCGCCATGTTTATATTCGCGATGTCCAAACCCCATGATCCGTTGTTTCCGCGCAAGAGCCTCGCGAACCCACTCCGCAGCACGCTCCGGCGAGCCGATTTCGAGGAGCATCTGCATGCTCGCTTCGTTGGCGCCGCCGTGCAGAGGCCCTTTCAGCGTTCCAATGGCCGATACCACCCCAGAGTAGATGTCGGATAGTGTGGAGACGGTGACGCGGGCCGCAAAAGTGGAAGCATTATAGCCGTGCTCGGCATAGAGGATTTGGCTTACATTAAAGGCACGGCCGATGAGATCGGAGGGTTCGTGGCCTGTAAGCATCCAGAAAAAGTTGGCGTTATGGTTGAGGTCGGCCCGTGGCGTGGCCGGCTCTTGCCCTTGACTTAGGCGGTAGCTGTTGACAATAATGGTGGGCAGTTGAGCATAGAGTCGAACGGCCACGGCGCGATAGGTCTCCGCAGTTCTTTCCTCACGCTGTGGGTCGAAAAGAGCGAGCGCAGCCACGGCGGCCTTCACGCGATCCATTTGGGAGGCCGCAGGGGGTAGGGTGCGCAGCAGGGAGATAACCTCGGAGGGAACCCCACGATGGGCGCCGACGGTCTTGCAGAAAGCGTCGAGTTGGCTTTGGTTGGGCAGATCACCGTAGATAAGCAGATAGGCGACCTCATCAAAGCTGCAGTGATCTACCAGGTCGTGGATGTCGTAGCCACGGTAGCTTAGCCGGTTCCGTTCAGCATCTATTTTTGAGATGGCGGTAAGCCCGGCGACATGCCCTCTAGTCCAGGGCTGTAGGATGCGCTTGGCATGGAAAGGCTCCTCTGAAAATTCTTGCTTTATGAAAATCTTCTTTTTCCCAAAGAGAAAATCCTTCTCTTTTCTTCTACGTGTGGGAGCCGAAAAGCGTTGTGAACTCGCGAGGTACAACGCAACGGGTCGCAGCTGCTTCTGAACCATCTGCGGAGATGACAGGTATAATGAAAGGTAGTGAGGAAATCTACCTCCGCAGCGTTGCGGAAGATTTGGAGTTTGCTGACCATGGAACAGTTGTCACAGAGTTTGCTGGAGCTGATCACTCAGACCGCTACCAACATGCCTGCCGATGTACGCCGTGCCCTTAAGCGTGTCCTAACAATGGAGGATAAAAACAACCGTTCGGGACAGGCGCTTCAGATCATCGGGTTAAACATTGATATGGCCTGCGAGCGCGAGCAGCCCATTTGTCAGGATACAGGCATGCCCACCTTCTTCATTCACACGCCGGTGGGGGTAAACCAGATCGCCATGAAGCGGGCCATTCACGAGGCCATTGTGGAGGCCACGAAGCTAGGTAAGTTAAGACCGAACTCTGTAGATAGCGTTACTGGTAAAAATGCTGGCAACAATATCGGCCCAGGAACTCCCATCATCCATTTTGAGCAGTGGGAGGAGGATGAGATCGAAGTGCTTCTCTTATTAAAGGGAGGCGGCTGCGAAAACAAAAACATTCAGTACTCTCTTCCTTGCGAGTTAGAGCATTTAGGACGGGCCGACCGTAACCTGGAAGGCGTCTATAAGTGCATCCTTCATGCGATTTGGCAAGCCCAGGGACAGGGGTGTAGTGTGGGTTGCTTGGGAGTCTGTATTGGGGGCGATCGCACGAGTGGCTATCATCATGCCAAAGAGCAGCTGTTACGCCCTCTGGACGATGTGAACCCTAACCCAGTTTTGGCGGAGCTAGAGGAGCGGGTTATGGCGCATGCGAACGACTTGGGCATCGGCACCATGGGTTTTGGAGGCAAGGTGACTCTCTTTGGCTGCAAAATCGGGGCGCTGAATCGGCTTCCTGCCTCCTTTTTTGTCTCGGTGGCCTACGATTGCTGGGCTTTTCGGCGCCTAGGGGTGCGACTTGACCCGCAGACGGGGGCTATCCGCCGATGGCTGTTCCGCGAAGAGAGGCCACAGCGTTTGGCCGATCAGGAGAACCTTCCACTTACGGGCCGCGAGCTCCATCTCACAACGCCGTTAAGCGAGGAGGACGTGAGGAAGCTTAGGGTGGGCGATGTCGTATTGCTTTCTGGGGTGATCTACACGGGTCGCGATGCTCTTCATAAGTATCTCATGGAGCACGATAGCCCTGTGGACCTTCGCGGACAGGTGATCTACCATTGCGGCCCTGTGGCGATCAAAGATGCGCAAGGACGTTGGAAAATCACTGCGGCTGGGCCTACGACCAGCATGCGCGAGGAGCCTTATCAGGCCGATATCATCCGGCGGTTCGGCATAAGGGCTGTTATTGGCAAAGGCGGGATGGGCGAAAAGACCCTTCAAGCCCTGAAAGACTACGGTGCTGTCTATTTGAACGCTATTGGCGGAGCGGCGCAGTTCTATGCCGAGTGCGTGACGGAGGTGGAGGGGGTAGACTTTCTCGAGGAGTTCGGGATACCTGAAGCCATGTGGCATCTACGTGTAAAAGACCTGTTGGCGGTAGTCACGATGGATAGCCATGGCAACAGTCTGCATGAGGTTGTGGAGGAGGAGAGCGGGAAGAACCTAGAGCTCATAGCCCCACGAAGATGAAGCCCGATGCGATCCTTCTGTTTGCCCATGGCTCGCTGCTTTGTGGCGCCGGAGAGGCTTTGCAAGCCCATGCGGAGCGACTGCGCACCAAAGGGCTTGCTGCCAAAGTGGAAGTAGGCTATTTGAACTATAGCGAGCCGCTATTTGGGGAAGTGGTGGCGCGTTTGGCACAAGAGGGAGTACGCCGTATTTTGGTGCTGCCCTATTTTTTGGTTCCTGGGAAATTTGTAAAAACCGATATTCCCAAAGCGTTGGAAGAGGTAAAGGCGCGTTATCCCGAAATGGAGTTTGTTGTGGCCGAACCGATTGGCTATGATGAAAACCTGGCCGATGCGCTTATCGCAAGCGCTTTTGCCGCCGTAGGGCCTGAGGCATGGCGTGAAGACCTCGAGCGTGCAGCGCGCTTCTGTCGCGCTTCGCCCGATTGCCCGCTCTATGGAACGGCAAAATGCCCTGCGACCTCGGGAGTGAAACAGAATGGCTAAACGAGCTCTGCTAGTGCTGGTTCATGGCAGCCCGCGCCCTGCCGCTAACGAAGCGATGTATCGCGTGGTTAATGAGGTAAAGCGACGCGATATCTTCCCCATTGTGGAGGTCGGTTTTCTGGAGTGCAATAGCCCCTCTATTCCAGAGGCCATCGCCCTTTGCGTGCAACAGGGCGCCACGGAGATCGTGGGCGTTCCCTATTTTCTGCATACGGGTACCCATGTAGCCGAGGACCTGCCTTCGCTGTTTGAGGAGGCCCAAAAGCGCTACCCACAAGTGCATTTCCGACTTGGCCCCTACTTAGGGCGTTCCTCCCAGTTAACAGAGGTGTTGGCCAAACGTGCTGTGGAGGCTGGCAATTTCGAGTAGATGGTTGGTTTCTAAGAGCAGACGCCGCTAGAGGTCAACAGCTTCTGTTGTGTGTTCATCTACGACAAACTCCTCATAAGGGGTATGGTGTGCCTTATGCATCCTCGAAAATCTTTGGAAGTAAAGCGACAGTGGGTGACCCTTCGCTGTTTTTGTTTGTTCGTCATGCTGAGCAGTCTGTTAGGCCCTCTTTGGGCAAGAGGGCAGGATCGCGTGGCCAACCTTGTGCGTAATGGAGGCTTCGAGGGGGGGAGTGGGCCGGATGGCAAAGGAGGCGGTGTGCCCGAATGGCTGCCTTACGGCCAGGGCTATGACATTGACCGACGATTTATGCATGGGGGAGAACAGTGCATCCGATGTGATAGCACCGATACGAGCAGCCTGCATGGGGCCATGCAGACAATCGAGCTCAACCAACAAAGTCCCGTTCCCATCGTTGTGGTTGGCTGGAGCCGTGCCGATTCAGTGGAGGGTAACAACCCAGCCGACTACGCGATCTATGTGGACCTAACCTATAACGATGGCACCCCGCTATGGGGGCAGGTTGCTGCCTTCTCGGCGGGAACACACGATTGGGAGCGAGAACAGCTCGTTATCTATCCGGAAAAGCCGGTAAAAAGCCTTACTCTCTATATGCTTTTTCGTTATCATCGAGGCACCGTCTGGTTTGATGACGTTTCTCTCTATCTGCTAAGAGGCCCGCATATTTTTGATGGCCAGCTGCTGGATGTGCCCACTCGCCCCCAGACAGCGGCTCCTTGGCAAACGCTGACGTCCGAGGATCGCTCTCTCTCACTGACCTTTGATGCTCGCGGTACGTTAGCTGCCGTGCGCGTGAGAGGAAGAAAGATGAATGGAGCTGCAGTAGGCGGGTTTCTACTGCGCGATGTTGGAAATGACGGCCCTTTAATTCCGCTGGAGGGCCGTTTTACTCCAAGACAGGCGGGTGGAGTGAACTTCAATGGGGTGGTTAGCGCTTTGCATGTTGTGTTCAGCATTGCGCTCTACCCTAAAGGAAATGGAATCGGGGTGGACGGCACCCTGATAGATAAGACCGGCCAAGACCGCGCCCTAAGTCTCTATCTCACGGTTCCCTTCGCTGGGTCTGACCTTGTGTGGGGAGAAGACATTCAGCGTGCGTTTCCTGTGGAGGCCGATGAGGAGTACGAAAACCAAGTGCAGATATCGGTAGGTACCACCGGAGGGCTTTCACGCTATCCCTTTGCCTGCGTAGCGGGGCGGGCGGGCGGTTTTATGATGGCGGAAGATATTCAATGGCCTGCCGTGTTTCGCATTTTCTATAACGCCCCTCATCATCTTCTTGTTATTGGGTGGGACGTGGCCCTCACCGGTAAAAGCCAAGTCTGGCCTACCCACACGGCACGTGTGCGCTGTGAGCTGTTCTCTCTGCCGCCCCTTCCCGTGGAACAGGTAGGGGGGAGGGAGCTCGCGTTGACCACCATGCCGTTTCGAGAGGCGGCGATGCAGTTTTATCGCGCCAACGCCCTCTTCTATCCGGAACAGCACAAACCTTACGGCATCTGGATGCCTTTTACCGCCCCGGAGAGTGTGGAGGGGTGGCCGGATTTCGGCTTTGCTTTTCATGAGGGCGACAACAGCATAAAACAGGATAACGCAGCAGGCATCCTCTGTTTTCGATATATCGAGCCCTCCTCTTACTGGATGCCCATGGCCGACAACCTTCCGCGCACCTATGAGGAGGCAATGAGTTTGATTCAGGCGCGGGCGAAAGAGGCCATGCCACCACGTCCTCTGGATGCGTTGCACGATCCAACGCCGCAGGAGTGGGCGCGGGCTGTTCTGAACAGCGGCGTGCAAGACTCGAATGGCCGTTTCTACGTGCAGTTCAGTAAGGTGCCTTGGAACGATGGGGCGCTCTTCATCTTAAATCCTAGCCCCGGTCTGCCGGCCACGCCCGAGCAGCCCACCAAGGCTTCGCTAAGCTATACTGTGGAGGGGGCCGATCGTCTCTTTGGCGCGGAAAACACGCAAAAAAACGGTCGGCTTGATGGCATCTATCTGGATTCTTTGGAGAGTTGGGCGGATACGTGCGACTATCGGCTGTCCGATCTGCAGGCGTGTCCTTACCCTTTAACGTTTGATAGCGGCTTCCGAAAACCCTGTGTGCCCCAGTGGTATTGGGTACACGACTTTACTCGTTTTATCAGTGCGGACTTGCACAACCGAGGGCGCCTGCTGATGGCCAATAGTACACCGGAACGCTTCTGCATTTTTGCACCGCTGCTGGATGTGATGGGTTCAGAAGTAAATTGGCTGTATGAGGGGCGCTTCTTCCCTGATTCCGACGCTCTCCTCTGTTATCGCAGGACTCTTTGCTATCAGAAGCCGTTTCTTATGCTGATGGACACTAACTTCGACCGCTTCGACCACAGCATGGTAGAGCAGTATTTTCAGCGTTGCCTCTTCTACGATCTGTTTCCAAGTATGTTCAGTGCGGATGCATCCACCCACCCCTATTGGGAGACGCCAAAGTGGTACAATCGAGATCGCGACCTGTTCAAGCGCTATATTCCCCTTTTTCAACAGCTGTCCGCAGCGGGTTGGCAACCCCTTACCTGGGCGATCGCAGATAATCCTTCGCTAAGAATCGAGCGCTACGGCGACCGTTTCTTCACCATCTCTAACACCACGGCGCGCCCTCAAGACGGCAGCGTGTATGTGTTTATCGCGCGGGTTCCCTCGTTGGCAGGTGCGCGCAAGGCGGTGGAACGTTTAGCTCAGAAGGAAATACCTCTTCAAAACCAAAACGGTGCGCTTCTCTTTCCAATAGCGCTAGGGCCGCATGCGACGGAGGTTGTGGAACTCCGCTAATTGAACCTTTTTGGCGGGAGACACGACAAAAGAAGATGAACAAAGCGAAGCAGTATTGACAGTCGGCGGCAAATCTGATACAATGCTGAAGACGTATCTAATAAATGAAGGATCGTGACGAGGTCGCAAGCCTCTCGTAGTGGGGTAGTGTGTCCGCAGATTACGGATTTGAGCAGGGAGTAGTCTAAGATGGCTGGAGCCTATCTCGGGCTGGATATAGGGTCGAAATATATTAAGGTCGTCGAGGCACGCGGCGGAGGTGGGCGTGTCGAGGTAACGGGCATGGCCATTGCGCCGACGCCTCCCGACACTTTTGATGGCGGGGTGATCCTCGATGCACAACGACTAGGACAGGCCATTCGTCAGATGCTGCGCGATGCCGGCATCGGCACAAAACAGGTGATCAGTGCGGCGGCGAGCAATACATCGGTGGTGGTTCGAGTCGTTGAGGTGCCGGCGGTATCCGACGATAAAGAGCTGGCCACGCAGATGCAGTGGGAGATAGAGCGCCAGATTCCTTTTGCTGCCGCCCAAACGATCATGGACTATGCCCGCATCGAGCGACCGGAGGGAGTTGACCCCTCGCAGCAGAACATAGAGGTGCTGCTGGCCGTAGCCCAGCAGGACTTCATCGATCAGCATGTTGAAGTGCTTTTTGCCGCCGGTCTTAACCCCAAAGCTATAGATGTGGTGCCGTTAGCCATGGGACGCGCTCTGCTCGATATCGGCGAGCCAGCGCAGTCGGCAGGACATACGGCTCTTATCGCAAACATCGGGGCGGGCACCACGGATATCGGCGTGTTTCGCGATAATCTTCCTGCGTTCCTGCGTACGCTGCCCGTTGGAGGAGATAACTTTACCCGTGCCATTGCCGAAGCCCTACAGGTAGATATGGATACGGCGGAGCGGTATAAACGAGACCTCGCCGAAGTGATGTTTGAGCAGCTGCCACAGACCGGTTTTGGGGTTTCAGGAGCGCTGCCTGGAGAGTCGGGAGGCTTTATAGATTTCACCGAGCCGCCGCCCATGTCGGCCTCTGGGCCGATCAGCTCTCCTTCAGGGCGAATGCCTTTCGATTTTTCCGGTGCCGCTACAGAATCCACTGAGTTCTCTTCGCCATCAGGCGGCTTGGCGCCCTCTTCAGAGGAGTTAGGAGGTGGTTCCGGTGGCTTGGCACCCTCCTCAGGCGAACTTGGGGGGGCATCTGGCGGCTTAGCCAATCCCTCACAGGAGTTGAACCCACCCTCCACTCCCTTCGATTTTAGCGCCCAACAGACGGAAGGGGAGGCACCGGGGTTTGTGCCTCCAGCATCGGATGTTCCGCCGGCTTTTGGCGAGGCGACGCCGCAACCTCAGGACGCCCTAAAAATTCAGATATTTAACGCGATAGCTCCCCATGTGACCGATCTTGTCCAGGAGCTGCGACGCTCTCTGGACTTCTATCGATCCCGTAGCGGCGATGCGCCCGTCCACGAAATTCTCCTGTGCGGCGGTATGGCGCGTCTGCCGAAACTGGCCGAGTTCATCGAGCACGAGCTCGGCATCTCGACCCGGGTAGTGAACCCACTGCGCCACGTACAGATAAGTATCAAAAAACAGAACTACGATATGGACGAGGTCGGCCCGCTTTTTGCCGTGAGCTTGGGGCTTGCTGCTTACGACCTGCTGCCGGAACCGGCCAAGCGAGGAAAGAAAAAGTAGTTTCGTGCCCACAGGAAACGGGTATGTTCCTAAAGAAATGCCTGTAGTAGGAGAAGCTTTGGAAGATGCTGCGCATCGATCTTTTACCACCCTATGTTCATGAGCGCCGTGCACGCCCTGTGTTCTTTGGCTTTGCAACGGCCCTAGTGGCTGCGGTCATCATCGCTTTTGTGGCTTGGTACATAGGCCTGAAGGGACAGCTTGACCAAGCAAAGCAACAGCTTGATAACGCCAATAACTTGCAGTCGCAATATCAGGACTATCAGTCGAAGGTACAGCAAGTAAACAGTAGTATCGCCGATATTAAGAGCAAACAAGACTTCATCGCGAGCGCTCAAAAATACAACGATTCATGGTGGAAAGCCTACACGGCCGTTGCATCGGATACGAGCCCCTACATTCTGCTCCATTCTATGGAAATAGATCCAAGAAATCATAACCTTGTGCACCTTACTGGCTTTTGCCCCAACGAAATGGAACTAGCCCGCTGGTGGATATTTTTGCGCAACGATACGGCAAAGTTTCAAAGCGTCTATATCACCATGCCGGCCCATCCCTATCCTCCGGAGGCTGCCAATGGCCAGAATGGGAATCAGGCCTACGGTGGCTTCGGTTCCTACGGCCCTCCGAAAGGCATGTATGGAGCGGGTGGATCCATGGGGCCCATGACAAGCTCTCCTATGTCCAGCTCTCCGTATGGGATGGGAGGAGGGCCTCCTGGCATGCCTCCTGGCATGCCCTACGGTATGTCGGGCATGCCAGGCTCACCGTACGGTGGGTATGGTACAGGGGGCGGTAGCCAGAATAATGGGGTTGCGACCCCCACCGAAATTGAGGGACGAAAAGGCCTCGATTTTTCTGCGGACTTGGTGCTACAAGATAGCTTAGCGCCGCCCGCAACACCGCCCACATGGCCGCCCGCAGCACAGGCAGGTGGAGCTGGCGCTGCCGGGTTTGGTGGTTACGGCATGCCGCCGGGTATGCCCGGTATGCCTGGGTTCGGACCAGGCGGCCCTATGGGGTCGCAACCGCCTACTGGTAGTAGGCCTGGAGGTGGAGCGACAGCGCCAGGTAGCTCGGATTAGGAGGGAGTCGATGCTGAGTAAACTCACGAAATGGCATATTTTGGGGATCGGAGTCGGGGTTGCGCTTGTACTGGGGATCGTTCTCTACTTTGCCCTCATTAACCCGATGCGCAACCGCATTAACGACACCAACTCGCAGATCGCCTCTGTTGAGCAGAATGGCGGTACCCAAGAGCAGGTAGAACAGGAAAAACGCTTGCTTGAGACCACGCAAAAGCAAGCGCTGCAGGCCCAAGAGTCGTGGCAGATCAACCAAGCACGCTATATGCCAGCCCTCCCGTTCCATAAGAACGATAATAGTAGCGACCTGATCGCGATCTATGCCTTACGCGGGTTCGATAAGATTCCGCAAGAGTGGGGCCGCTGGCTGCAACACTGGTATGACGCACAGATGAACGATGGGATTACCCTGCTGACCGTGTTTCAGATTCCAGCCTTCCCCACCGATCCAAACGCCATAGCGAACTACAGCAAAGGGATTACGCTGCCAGAGCAAGGGAAAAGTTGGACGGTAACCGTAATGTGTAAAAGCTTTCAGGCAGCTATGAACCACCTGAAACGAATCAATACCGATCTGCTAGGGCATGGTATGCCGGTTGTAGATAATGTGAGCTTAAAAGGGCAAAGTCCTGCGCTGATGTTGACCTACTCGCTGACTCTCTATATCATTCCTAATAATCCGCCACCGCCGCCGGATGCACGCCTGCAAGTGACTTCTGGCCAAAATGCGGCTGGAGGTATGGGCATGATGGGAGGAATGCCCTATGGTATGGGTATGAGCATGTATTCTGGAGCCGCGATGGGCGGCATGGGAGGACCAAAGGCCGGGAGGCCAATGCCTCCAACACCCAGTGGTGGGGCAGGCGGAACCTCTGCTGGTGCAGCAGAATGAGAAAAACAGGTATATCTATTGTGGGGAAAACGGAAATGAAAAGAGGCAGCCAACTCTGGGAACCTGCTGTTGGAAAGATCGCCCTCGTCGGCCTAGGATTGATCCTACTAGCCGGTTGCGGTGGAGGGCAATCGTCTTCGGATACCGGTGGGACTGCGGCAACGACACCGACAACAACTCCTCCTACCATGCCCGGTGGGATGGGTAAGTTTGGGCCCGGAGGGCCGGCGGCGGCGATGGGCGGAGCGCCTTTTGGTGGGATGGGTGGTGCTGCTCTTGGAAGACAGCAGACATCTGGTAGCACAGGAAATCAGCAGGTCGCATCGGTAATCACCGGAAAGTATCACCAAGACCCCTTCTTGGTAACCTGGAAGAAGAAGCCGTTGCCTCCCGATGTTTTCGCTGAGGTACAGCCGCTTCAGGTTGCTGATACCACCGTGCAAGCCCCACCTGAGAAACCGGTTGTTGTCCAGCAGGTGCCGGATAGGCGCGTTGCAGGTATTATGCGAGGCAACGGTATTTATGCTATTTTAGAGCAAAATGGCCAGAGCGAGATCGTAAAACCGGGAAGCCTTACCTCCGATAACTATCGTGTTCTGACCATTACCGATGATGCGGTGAAGCTTGAAAAGCGCGAAGGTAACCTTATTCTCGTGGAAAACGTCAAACTATCGGACCTTCAGACCGCGGCGCAAACGATGGGCACCACCCCCTATCCAGGATATAGGGGTTACCCAGGATATGGGGGCTACCCGGGCTACCCCGGCGCCCCGGGAGGAATGGGGCGGCCTGGTTTACCGCGCCCCGGTGCCCCTTCATTTGGCGGCGGTGGGGGAAATGTTCCCGGTGGTTCCGATTAGTATTAAGTACAATCTTTAGTGAGGAGGAATCCAGCGATGCTGGCAAAGAAGTGGACAATTGTGGCGTTGAGTGGGCTGTTGGCGTTGGGTTTGGCAACCGTGCCGGCACACTGTTATGCGCAGGGAGACCAAGGTGGCACCACAACCGGTGCAGCTGCCGATCAAAACGCGAATAAACCCGTGACTTTAGACTTGGAAGATGTTGATCTGTATACGGCCCTGAAGCTGCTGTTCCGCCAAACTGGAGCTGACTACACTCTCGATCCAAACCTGCGGGGTATTCGTGTTACTCTGCATCTACGAGATAAGCCCTTCACAACCGCTCTAGATGCATTGCTAAGAGCCGCCGGCGATAACCCTCCGCTTACTTACACCTATCAGGATGGCATCTATAGCATCATTCCGAAGGTTGAAAATGAGAACACAAGTACGACCACAGAAACAACAACCGAAGAGAATAATCCTACAGGTTACCAACTGCCCGTGAAGCTGCAGGGCGCGTCGGATTTCATTATGAGCTCCGATTTCTTCGCCGGCCTGTTCGGTGCCCGCAGTTTCAGCGCGCTGGGCTATTCGGTCCAGCCCGGACTGGTTATGCGACCTAACCCCGTTGGTGGTGGCGGCTTCGGCGGTGGTTTTGGCGGCGGCCTAGGCGGCTTCGGTGGTGGCATGATGGGCGGCTTTGGTGGCCTAGGTGGTTTTGGCGGCGGCCTAGGCGGCTTCGGTGGTGGCATGATGGGCGGCTTTGGTGGCCTAGGTGGTTTTGGCGGCATCGGTGGCGGCCTAGGTGGCTTTGGTGGTGGCGGCTTCGGCGGCATCGGTGGTGGGGGCTATATCCCCTAGGCAACTCCACAGCCACAAAGCTTACGACCAAATTTGGAGGAGAGGTGTCCTAATCTCCTCTCCTCCTTCATGATCTCCCTGGAATATTAGTGGAATATTAGGAAGGGAGCCATCGCCGATAGACTATGTCGCAAAAGATTTTTTTCTTGTACCTCGAGTAAAGCAGGAAAAGGAAACTCCTGTGTCGAAATAAAAACTTCAGAAATTCCGCATAAACGCTATCGCCGCAGATCTCCACACCTTCATGCGGCGGTACTATGTCTCAAGGGGGGCATTTAGCATGAGCTTGCACAGGCAAGTGCGACCAAGAATCACTCTCTCCGTCGCTGCGGTGTTGGGAGCGACGTTTTTGTGTGGAGGTGGATGCATTGTAAAGGCCCAGTCGGTGCCCAACGATGATGGAGCCTCCACCCAAGTGACGCTTCCACCCGGCTCCGACACCGAATCGCGGATCACCTTCCAGGTTCAGAATGTTACATTAGAATCCGCCGTTAACCTCTTGGAAAAAGAGACCGGGCTCCAAGTGGTGCTCACTACAGACCCAGAACGGCCTTTCTCGCCTGTCAACGTCAGTTTAGTAAAACAGCCTATAGACGTGATCATGAAGGCGATAGCACAATCCGCCGGCGCCGATCTATGGGTTGAAGACGGTATCTACCATATTGGGCCGAAAGGGAGCGCGCCAAAGCCTAAGAAGGAAGAGACAACACAACCGGTGTTACCTCCTCAGCCGGAGGAAAAGCACATCGTTAAAATTAAACTTCAGTACACGGCGCCTTCCACCATCCTACGTATTCTCGGCATCAACAATCCTGATGAACCCGACTTTTTAGAGTACGTGCGTCGGCTAGGGTTAAAATACCTTCTCCACCAAGAGATGCCAGACTACTCCAGTCCCGTGCCTTCCGGCAATCGGCCGGTGTTCATCACACCCTATGGACCCGCTGTTTCTGTAGGTCCCTCGGCGCCCATTCAGGGCTATAACGGAACGGCCGATTTCACGCCTCCTGCCGTAAGTAACATGCCACTCACAAGCGATCAGAGCGCCCATCGCAGCGATGACAGCGATTTCTTCGGGCGTGGGCAAGGATTCCCTGGCGGTGGATTCCCCGGTGGTGGATTCCCCGGTGGAGGCCAGTTTGGACCGGGAGGTCAGTTTGGTGCTGGGGGGCAAGCTCCTGGCGCTCCCGGTGCTCCCGGCGCTCCCGGTGCGGGTGGCCAGATTGGCACCGGTGGAAACCTCTCTAACCTCTTGCCAAACGGTATGACGCCTGGCGACATTAGCGCCCTTGATGCAGATAACTCCCTGTTGGTACGTGGTACTCCAGCGCAAATTCAGGAGCTACGTCAGCTTATCCGCTTGTTGGATGTAAAGCCAAAACAGATTCTGATAAGCGCACAGTTTGTTACCGTTACCGAAAATGCGCTAAATGCCTTCGGCATTAACTGGAGTTTGGCGAAGGGGCAGTTTATCAGTGGAGCCAACCTCAACTTCTCGGCGTCGAACACGGCTTTCATTCAGTACGCAGCTGGTAATGTTCAAACGCAGTTGAGCTGGATACTGACCCAAGGACAAGGTAAGGTCTTGACCTCGCCAACAGCAAGTACGCTGAATGGGGTTCCCGCCGTTTTCGAAAATGTGCAAGAGGTGCCTGTTATTACGCAAACGCCGGTGATTGGGCCAAATGGTACCGTTGTGGTTACCACATCTTACACGCTTTTCCCCGTCACCGTCGAGCTTATTGTGACGCCCTACATCAATAACGATAACTCCATCACGCTGCTAGGACAGCTCGTCTCCTCCAACATTCTTGGTTCCGTTACGAACCCTGCTGGTGGAAGTATTCCGATTATTGGCTTTCAACAGGCCATCGTTACCCGAATCGTCTACAATGGCCAATCTATGGTTATCAACGGGCTTACCAACAAACAAGACAACACCTCCATCAGCAAGGTGCCGCTGCTAGGAGATCTTCCACTCATTGGAACGCTCTTTCGCTCGCGCTCCACTACCAACAATGATTCGGACCTTCTGGTGTTCATTACACCAAAAATCATTCCGGATAACCCCCCGGCCATTCAAGCGCTTAACGGGGCCGTTCCTACGGAGCAAGGTGGAGCGGCTACAGGAGGAGCAGGTGGCTTGCTGCCATAAACCCGGTAGTTCTAAAAAACTTGAAAGCCGGAGAGGACACTCTCCGGCTTTCGCGCGTATACAGGCAAAAGGAGGGTTTGTTAGGTCGTCTCTTTGGGCGTTCGGGAACTACGGTGAACCTTTGCATGACGTGGTATCACGGTGATGCTGCCGTTGACTTCCATAATCGCATACTTCGCCTCGCTTACGTCTGCTATGCCACGTGCGCGCAACGCTTGCAATATGTCTTCGTGGGTTAAACCCACTCGCCGAAGATTCTCTTCCACAAAACGACCCTGATTCACCAACGTGATCGGATCACCGTTAATTTCGCGATTGAGTGGGGCAATGCGATGAACGATCCATGCAGCTAGACGATTGAGCAGTAAAAGCGTTGCCGAGCAGACAAGGCCTGCCGCCAAACTTGTATCCCCATTGACCATAGCGGTTTCTACCGCACTACCGAGTAAAATAAGAACAACGAGGTCAATGACGCTAAGCTGTCCTATTTGATGCCGACCAGCGATGCGTAGCGCAATCATCAAAAAAAGATAGATGACAACAGTGTGCTCTATAACGGGTAGTAGCTCTGAAATGAGTTTCGGCATGCTTTCGATGACGCTCTTATGTTTGTTGCGTACTAATATACTCGAAAAGAGGCACAAAGACAAACTCTCAGATGTGCACAGAACGATAGGGGTATATCTTTATGATCAAGTGGCTTGTGGATGTGTTCTCGCACCCCGACCTTTACGGGTGCTTAGTTATCGCCGGTAAAACCACCGTCATCTATTTCTTTCTTGTGATCGGTTTGCGCCTAATGGGCAAGCGCGAGCTTGGTCAGATGAATATCTACGACCTTGTGCTGATCATCGTTCTTGCTAACGCTGTGCAAAACGCGATGGTCGGCAACGATAACTCTCTACTAGGCGGCATTGTGGCAGCGACAACGTTGCTGTTTTGGAATAGGCTTTTCACTCTCTTAATGGCGCGCTCGGCGAAGTTAGAGCACCATCTGGTTGGAGAACCTACCCTTTTAGTGAATGACGGTGAGTTTGTAGAAGGACATCTTAAAAGGGAGGGAATAACCCATGAACAGGTGATGGCGGCACTTCGCGAGCACGGCATTGAGAGCCTCGAGGAGGTTCACATGGCCGTTTTGGAGGTGGATGGTACGATCAGTGTGGTGCCGAACAGGTCGGTTGTGCATAAAACGCGTAGACATTATAAAGCTTTGCGACTGCCTTAAAGAGGGGGAGATCAGATGACACCTGCCTATCGCTACTTTCTTAGCTTGTTAGCTGCCCGTACCCTCGTAGTAGCGCTGTTTCTCATTATTGGATTGAGATTGGTTGGAAAGCGAAGTTTTGGACAGTACAACATCTACGATCTTGCGATGATCATGGCGGTGGCCAATGCGGTACAAAATGCTATGACACATGGCGCAGGGGACCTTTCTGCCGGCATCGTCTGCTCTGGAACGTTGATCTTGTTAGGATGGTTGTTTGCTAAACTATTTGCTCATTTGCCCAAATTGGAGGCGCGTATTGTTGGCGTTCCTACTCCATTGATTTTAAATGGAGAGGTACTGCAACAGAACATGCGCCGAGAGAAGGTTACCGAAGCGGAGTTGTTGGCTGCAATTCGCCAGCACGGTCTGGAGGGTTTCGAGGAGGTGCGATTAGCTCAACTGGAGGTAGATGGCTCGATAAGCGTCGTGCCGGTGAAGGGAATAGAGGTAGGTTGATCAGCTTTCAAGCGCGCGCAACCGAAGGAGATTGAGAGCTGTTTGCGTAGCGCGATGGCGTACAATGGCGCGCGAACCGATAAACTCACACCGTTCCACAATAGGGGCTCGACCTCGTTGGCTGAGCCCAATGTAGACTAACCCAACAGGCTTTTCCGGCGTACCGCCCTCTGGCCCTGCAATGCCTGTGATGCCGATGCCGTAGGTGGTGCCAAAGCGTTGTTGCGCGCCCTCCGCCATAGAGCGGGCCACCTCTTCGCTGACGGCACCGAATCGCGCAAGCAGCGCAGAATCTACCCCAAGAAAATCCGTCTTTGCCGCATTGCTATAGGCAACAATACCACCCAAAAATACTTTGGAGCTACCGGGCACGTCGGTTATTCGGCTCGAAAGCAGCCCGCCCGTGCAGCTCTCACCGGTAGCGACCGTCTGTTGTTTTTGTTGGAGGAGACTCACAACGACCTGTTCTAGAGTCTCCTCATTTTCACCATAGATGGCATGACCAAGACGCTGGCGAATAAGAGCCGCTCGATCAGAGATAATGCGGTCGGCCTCAGCAGGGGTTTCGGCAAAAGCGGTGATACGTAGATGCACTTCGCCAACCTTGGCATAGGGAGCAACGGTCGGGTTGGCATCCTGCATAAGGTCTTTAATGCGATCTTCGGCAAAGCTCTCGCCAACACCGACCACTCGTAACACCAACGAGCGAATAACGCCCTTGCCTCCCGTGCGTGTGCGGAGATAGGGCACCACAAAATCGTTGACCATTGGGATGAATTCGTTAGGAGGGCCGGGCAGTGCGATGGCGATCTTGCCGTTTCTACCCTCAAACAGCAGCCCGGGGGCCGTTCCGTTGGGATTAGGGATTGCGCGACCGGCGCTTGGTACCAAGGCTTGGCGCAGGTTGCTTTCCAAGATGGGCATGCCGCGCTGTTCAAAGAAGCGGCGGAGCTGAGCGGCGATCTGCTCATCCGGATGAAGGGTATCGCCCATGGCTTCGGCCAGAACGTCGCGGGTGATGTCATCCATGGTAGGGCCAAGGCCGCCAATAGTAAACACCACGTCGGAGGAGGTCAACGCCTCTGTTAAGGCTGCGAGAAGTCGCTCTCGATTGTCTCCCACCGTAACACGACGGTAGAGGGCAATGCCCAGTTCAGACAGTACGCGAGCAAGATAGGCCGCGTTCGTATCCACAATTTGGCCAAGTAGTAGCTCGGTACCAACGGAGACGATCTCTGCACGCACTTCTCACTCTCTCCTTAGGGCCCTTGGGGTGGGCCAAGATGCCATTGGGTGATGAATCGGGTCTGTTCTCCAGGGCGAAGCTCCACGATAGGAGCGAGTAGCTCCATTTCCATATAGGGAGCAGCATCCGGATTGGAATAGACCTCCATAGTGCAACCACCATCAGGGTAAGTGCCCTTTAAAAGTTTCGCTGTTAAAGACACCGTGTAGCCCGAAACAAGGGCACGAAGCAGAATATCCGGCGCATCAGAGCCTACTTTATAGCTCATGGTGTGGGAGCGAGAAAGAACAAGTTGTCCATGAATGCGGTCTACAGGAGGGAGGGCATCCGACATCTTCAAATAGCCTTCGGCGAAGTGGCCGGAGATATTAGTAGGTAGATAGACGCGCAGCGGATCGTTCGCCTGGAAAATCTCCCAAATAGCCCACTTAACCGGCTTTGAGGAAGTATTGATCATGATGTTGACGAGGGTAACTTCATCGCCTTTGGGGGCGAGGGCGATTTCACGCTCGAAGCGGATGCCGCTTTGCGGGCTGGCTTGGCCTATAACAAGAAGGTGATGGTTAGGCAGCACCCGTACGGTTTGGGGAGCCGAGTCGAGATAAGGATCGGGAGGCCAATTCCACACCGACTGGGGAGCTGGCCAGAGCTTATCGCCGCCGAAGTTAGGCCACTCCTTGGCTGCGGCCTCAAGAGAGGCTGTTTTGCCAAGCATCGTGGGGTTATTCCACAGCATATTGGGGCCTCCAACCGGCCCGTAGCGCATGATGCGCCCGATTTGAGGTACAACCACAAGCTCCACGTCTCCATTGCTAAGTTGGTAAGCGTTTTGCCAGCCTGCATAGGTTATCTGACGGACGCTGACATCGCAGTAGGCCGAGGCGGAGGCCATGAAAAACAGAAGCAAAAAGACACCGAACTCGCGATAGAGACTTCGCATAGCTTGTCGCACCTGTAAAAGATAATGAAATGATAGCTCTATAAAACAGCCGCTGACGATCGCTTAAAGCACCGTCAGCGGCTAGGTTGCGAGCAAAAGATTACTGTCGCATGAGGGATTCGGAGCCGAGATGGCGCAGCTTCTTCAGGGCACGTAGCTCTATTTGGCGTACCCGTTCACGCGTAACATGCAGTCGCATTCCCACCTCTTCAAGGGTACGTGCATAGCCATCGTCGAGGCCATAACGCATCCGTAGCACCTCTTTCTCCCTCGGAGTAAGCTTATTGAGAACTTCCTCGATCTGCTCTCTTCGGATGAGGTTTAGCGTGGCTTCAGAGGGAGAAACCGCCGTCTGCGACTGAATGAAGTCGGCAAGTTGGCTGTTATCCTTTTCGCCGACGGGGGTTTCCAAAGAG
Organism: Chthonomonas calidirosea T49; assembly: GCF_000427095.1. Lineage (NCBI taxonomy): Bacteria > Bacillati > Armatimonadota > Chthonomonadia > Chthonomonadales > Chthonomonadaceae > Chthonomonas > Chthonomonas calidirosea. Next base: position 1,528,868 of record NC_021487.1, on the reverse strand, counting down.
AGAGGCTCAAGGGCGATGCGCATGATCTCGTTCACGCGCTCAACCGGAATCTCAAGCTCACGTGCGATCTCCTCCACGGTGGGATCGCGCATAAGCTGTTGACGGAGTCGGCTCGACGCCTTGACGATTTTATGAATGATCTCCGCAACGTAGACGGGAATGCGAATGGTGCGCCCTTGGTTAATGATGGCGCGCGCGATGGCGCGGCGTATCCACCAGGTGGCATAGGTGCTGAATCGGTAGCCTTTATCCGGGTCGAACTTTTCGACCGCACGGATAAGGCCGATGTTCCCCTCTTGAATGAGGTCGGGTAGGGGGATTCCGCGAACGCTGTACTTTTTAGCGATGGAGACGACCAGGCGCAGATTGGCTTCTGTCAGTTTATCTTTGGCCTGCTTGTCGCCTCGTTGCACGGCGCGCGCTAGCTGAACCTCTTCTTCTGCAGTCAGCAACTGCGCACCACGTGCGCGGCTCATCCAAAGTTGCACGGTTTCATCGTGATGCAAGGTCTCTTCGACCGGATCGAGCGCAACACCGACCTCTTGATCGACTAGGTGAGGGGCAGGAATGGCTTCGGTCTCTTCCTCATCCGGGAAGAGGGGATCGGTTTTTGCAATCGCCTTTTCCGAGTCGTAAAGCCGAATTAGCTCATCGTTAGGCTCACGCTCCAAGGCATCCTCTTCGGAAAACAGCTCTTCGGTATCGTTGGGGCGGGCAGACGATTCTTGCGAAACGGAGGCATCCGATCGCACCGGAACAACAGCGTAATCATTCATTGAGGCCACTCCTCGCTAGGTTCCTTTCACTCTCTCTACGGCACGCTTGTCGAAAAAGAATGTGCATTTTTTCACAGAACGACTTCAGCGCATTCATGCTTTCAGAAGCACCGGAAAAACGTAACTACTGTGTTACCCTTATAGAGGGAAACGCTACTTTAGGCGCCCTTTTCCACGACGCCAATCCAAGTATGAGAACGTTCTTTAGGGTAAAGCATTCCACCCTATAAAACAGCCCTCATACACTCATACGATTCGGTTTCATGGGTATTCCGAGCGACCCTACTCCGAACCTATTTTGTATTATAAAGCATCTTAGGCCATTTGTCAAGTTATTTTTTAGGCCTTCCTCGCGCCATCTTGATTACGGTTGCGTTAAAGCGCACAGTTCCCAACGCTTGAAAGCTGTAACAAAGAAGACATCCATTTGCGACGTACCCTAGGTTTGCACGCGCTGTTTTTGACGTAGGGCTCCTACGGCCTTCTGGAGGACATGCAAACAGTACTCCAATGCCTCTTCGGTGGTAGCGCGACCTAGGCTGAGGCGTAGAGCGCCGCGTAGGCGATCGGGCGGCACGCCGATAGCCTGTAGCACATGGCTGGGCTCATGAGAGCCTGCCGAGCAGGCCGCGCCAGCCGAAGCGCAGATTCCTTCGGCATCCAAACTCAACAGTAGCGATTCGCCTTCAATGCCTTTAAAGCAGAAGTGAACGTTATTAGGCAAGCGGTATTGGCGATGGCCGGTGAGTGTGGCTTCAGGAATGGCCTGTTCAACCGCCGCGATAAAGTGGTCACGAAGCCGTTGGAGCCTTGCGCTCTCTCCCTCACGCTGTTCCATTACCATAGTCACGGCTTTGCCCAACCCCACAATGCCGGGCACGTTGAGGGTGCCACCGCGTCGTCCATTCTCTTGTCCGCCGCCTTTTTGATACGGCTCGAAAGGGATACCCGATCGCACATAGAGGACGCCGATGCCTTTAGGGCCATAAAATTTATGGGCGGTAAGGCTCAGGAGATCGATGTTCATTTTGCGCACATCTATAGGTAGATAGCCGAAGCTTTGTACGGCGTCGGTATGAAACAGCACTCCCTTTTCCCGGCAGATCGCCCCAATGGCCTCAATGGGCTGCACGGTGCCGATCTCGTTGTTAGCGTGCATGACGCTGACCAGGACGGTATCGTTACGAATGCGACGCGCGACCTCTTCAGGAGCAACGAGGCCTTCTGAGGAAACGGGCAGCATCTCTATTTCCCATCCGCGCTGTGCAAGGTACTGGAGCGGTTCGAGAACGGCATGGTGCTCGATGGGGCTTGAAAGGATATGGCGTCCGCGGTTTTCAAGAGCGTAGGCAACCCCATAGATGGCTGCGTTATCCGATTCGGTGCCGCCTGAAGTAAACACGATCTCGTCAGGGTAAGCGTGAATGGCTTCAGCCACGATCCCCCGCGCCTCCTCCACCGCATGGCGTGCCTCGATCCCTAGTGCATGGGCGGCGGAGGGGTTCGCGTAGGTTTGGACCAGGAAAGGCATCATGGCCTCTGCGACTTCGGGAAGGACGGGAGTTGTGGCAGCATGGTCGAGGTAGATCGGCAGTTGCATGGTTCTTAGCCTCGTTCCGCATAGAAGCGATTCATGTGGCGAGCCAGCTGGAGGTCAAGTTCGGTGACACCTCCGGCATCATGGGTGCTGAGCGCCACATTCACGGTGTTGTAAACGTTAGACCAGTCGGGGTGGTGGTCCATTTTTTCGGCCATAAGGGCCACGCGGCTCATGAACCCCCAGGCCTGAGAGAAATCGGTAAATTTGAAGGTGCGCTGTAACTTATCGTCTTGATAGCGCCACTCAGGTAACTCCGCAAGAGCCTGTTGAATCTGCGCTTCGGTCAGTTTAGCAGGTCGCGCCATGGTAGTTGCGCTCTCCTTTCAGGAATTTTCTTCTTTTTGGGGAGCTGAGGAGGTATCGAACTCAAGCAGCTCGAAACGACGCAAGGTGGGATCGAGAGCTTCACAAAGGGTTTTGTAGGAGAGGTCGAGCTTTTTACGGAGGTCGCGTGCAATGGCCTCTTCTGGCGAGCCGGGAGGAAAGCGAGCTGGGTTGGCGCGTTCGGCGTAGCGTTTATAGGCCGCTTGCACGGCCGTTAGATCGGCACCGGGCTGCAGACCGAGCAGACGATAGTGGTAGTAGAGCGGATCGGTTTCTGCAGCTGGCGAGGTCGCTTTCTGGGGAGAGCGTGGGGTCGATGAGGAAAAAGCAGGCGAAGCGGGAGGAGGGGAATGGAGAGCCGCGTCGAGCTCCTCTGCGGCAAGCTCTTCGGGACTACGAAGGGAGTCGCTCGTGCGCTCTTCTTCCACACGATCGAACCACTCCTTTAATTCGTTTAGCTTGCTACGTGCAATGCGATAGAGGCGATTTGATAAACTCATGAACGCTATTGGCTTTCAGGCTCCTCGAAATAGGCAGAGGACGAACTACTGTTTATTCTGGTTGTTCAGTTTAGCTTCGAGTTCGGCCAACTGCCTATCCAGTTCACTTTCAGGGGCGGCAGAACCGTTGGCGCCGCTTCCACCAGTTCCCACTGTCTGCACCTGCTGTTGATTTGTAGATACGTAGTTATTGGCCGTACTGGTGCCAAGAGAGAGTTTGGCTTCGAGTTGTGCCAGCTCTTGTTCCGCTTGCGCATCCATTTGAGAAGCTTCCAACTCGCGGACGCGCGCATCAATGCTGGTGTTAGCGACCTCCGCTCTTGCGGCAGCCTCCGACTGCATGGAGCGAATGCGCTCCTCCACCGCACCCCACTGCTGCTCGTTGTTGCTAAACTGAAACTGATCGAGCGCTTTGTTGATCTTTATCTCGATCTGCGCCTGTTTCATTTTAGCTTTAAGCGCGAGGGCCTGCGCTGTCTTTTGGCGGATGCGGTCTTCCTCTAATTTAATGGCCGTCTTCACCTTTTCTGCAGCCTCAATGGCCTGTGCAAGGCTGGCACGCATCTGCTCAAGCGTCTGTTCATGCTGAAGCTTTTCGCGCAGGAACTGCAGAGCTAGTTCCCTATTACCTCCTTGAAGAGCGATTGCCGCTTTCTTTTCCAGATCGGCAACCAAACGCTCCTCTTTTTCCACCTCAGCCTGCAGGTTATTCTTCTGCGTAATGGCTTGAACGGCCAGTTCGCGATTTTTGATCTGGTTTTCACGCATCTCGCGAACGGCCTCATTAATAATGACCTCCGGGTCTTCCCACTGGTCAAGTTTGCCGCTTAGAAGAGCCATTAGATAGCGCCAAAATCGTTTGAACGGGTTCGATGCCATAGCAAACCATCTCCTTCCTGGGGCCTCTCGCAAAAGGCGATCCCAGGCGCTTTATGCAAGACAAGAAGCTCAGGGCAACGCTGCGGTTCTAAACCAACATACGTACGAGGCCACGAAACGTTTCATGCAGATTCTAACGGACATGCTGCTCTCTTGCCCCGATGCTCCTGCTTCCTTTTATTATCACATGTTTTGGCACGATTGTCAACTGTGTGTCAGGCAAGGTTTTGTGGACGAAGCGGTCAGCAGGAGGAGATGTATTCCTATCTGTTCCACAATTCCCCTTGTCCATGCAAAGCAAAAAAACTTACCCATCTACACAAAAATAGGAACTTTTTCCTGTGCGCCCTCGTAAGCCCCTGCAAGGGTATAATACTAAAGAGGTACCTAACCCAAAGCTGCCCGGTATTCGCTATGAGTAGGGGGCACCAGGCGCTTATTGTTTGCTTTCGGCCAAAAGCCGAACTTTACTCTATATCTCAAAAAAGTACTAGGAGGCTATATAAATGAAACGATCCCATCTCAAAGCATTTACGCTCATCGAGTTACTTGTGGTTATAGCGATTATCGCTATTTTGGCTGCTATCCTCTTTCCCGTCTTCGCCCAAGCCCGCGAACAGGCAAGGAAAATCTCCTGTTTGTCAAATATCAAGCAGCTTGGAACCGCTATAGCGATGTATACGCAAGATTACGATGAAAATATCGTTCTTGATTGCACAACCGATAATCAAACGTTCTTTGATACTTGGCAAGATCTTGTACAGCCTTATGCTAAGAACTACGCAATTGTCATCTGTCCAGACTCGCCTTATCAAGATAGTGCGAATGTGCAAACAGATTTTCAGTACTGGATGTCCTATGGAATATTTCCAACTGCGGCCTCGCTAGGCTATCCCTACTTTCTCACTCGTCAAGCCGCCTGGTTCCAGAACTATGCTTTGCCAAATGAGAAGTATGATGGTCTTGCTGGGGCTGGTATCTCTAATGGTTCGGCTTATGGTTGGCCTCAAGGTAGTTTCCCAAGCGCAACTCTTGCTCGTGTGGCAAGACCTGCTGAGTATGCCTTGCTGTTCGATAGCAATAACTTCGATGGCTGGCAAGGCGTTTATGGGATGCAAGTCGGTTTAGGATATTGTGGGGGTTGGGTTGGATATGACTATAGCTTCTTTGGGCCTCAACCTCGGCATACCGGTGGATCCGACGTCTGTGATATTAATACCAGAGCGACGGCCTATGGACAGGGAATGTTCAACGTAGGCTTTCTTGATGGACATGCTAAATCCTTCAAGCCGGGTCAGTTCTTACAAAACAATCCTGCGCAACCCGATACCCTGCTCTATCTATGGCCGAATAACTGAGTAGAGGACGCTGATGAAAAAAGAGGTGAATCCAGTTATCGCGGTTATTGTAATAGTCGTTGTTATCCTCGTATTAGGCGGTATATATTACTACCTAAACCGACCGAAAGGTGGCAGTCTGCCTTCTCCTACCCAAGCCCAACAAGGCCGCCGAATAGGTGGCAAGATACTTCCCGGTGCTGTAGGAGGACCAGGGAAACCACAGTGATCGTGCCTCGATGCTAAGCTGAAACCTATTTGAGTTGAACCGGAGTTCTCTACCAGAGAACTCCGGTTCTGTTCCAAGTTTTACTTTTTCTTCTGTTGGTGTGGATAAGAGCCTGAGATTTCTCTACACCCCTTCTCGGCTGCGCCATAGTAGATCGCTCTTATCGCACACACGCTTGGGTGTGTAGCCCGGAAGCGGGAGAATATGGGTATGGATAGCGTCGAGAATATCGGAGGGGTAGGGAAAGAAGCTCTCCTCGATCTCGTCAGGGGGCGTTATCCAGTTGCGTGCACCCACCACTATCGGAGGGGCATCGAGATCGTCAAAGGCAAAGTGAGCTATCTTGGCCGCAAACGTTTGTAAAATGCTGCCCCGCTCGCACGCATCGCTCGTTAGCAGAATGCGACCGGTCTTCTTTACGCTTTCCAGCACAGGAGCATAGTCGAAGGGCACAAGCGATCGCGCATCTATGATCTCGGCTTTGAGGTTATACTCCTTCTCCAAAATATCTGCGGCCTCTAAAGCACGGTAAAGCGTGGCTCCCACGGAAAGAATCGTGATGTCTTCGCCGGTTCGTTTCACATCTGGCTGGCCAATGGGCACCATATACCGACCCTCGGGCACGCCCTCCGCTCCATGAAACAGCTCCGGCTGGTCGTAGATGCGCTGGCTTTCGAAGAAGATAACCGGATCAGTGCCCGTAAGGGCAGCGTACATAAGTCCCTTCGCATCGTAGGGAGTGGCCGGAAACACCACCTTCAGCCCCGGTATATGGGCGCAGAGGGAGGTCCAGTCTTGACTGTGCTGAGCCCCGTATTTGCTGCCCACGGAGACCCTCACCACCACGGGCATTCGCAACAGTCCGCCCGACATCGCTTGCCACTTGGCCAGCTGGTTGAAAATTTCATCGCCGGCGCGGCCAATAAAATCACAGTACATGATCTCGACGAGAGCGCGACCTCCTTCAAGAGCGTAGCCCACGGCCGTGCCCACAATCGCGCCCTCGGCAATAGGCGCATTAAAGAGACGATGATAGGGCAGACTCTCTGTCAATCCTTGATAGACGCCAAAGGCGCCTCCCCAGTCGCGATTCTCCTCCCCATAGGCGATAAGAGTGGGGTCGGTTTCGAAGCAGTCGAGAATGGCCTCAAAAAGCGCGTCCCGAATGCCAATACAGCGCGATTTCGGGAGGGGGGTGCCATCAGGGCCGATGCCGGAGCGACTTCGGGAGGCAAGCCGCTGCACACGCGGGTTTTCCTGATGCGGAAGAAGCGTTACCGGTTTGCGTGTGTTATCTAGCGATTCCACGTGCTGATTGGAAAACATGGTCTGCTCGAGCAAGCAGCCTGGTTGAAAAAGATTGGCGCGCGGGGAGATATCGAGGTCAATTGCTTTTAAGTAAGCGCGCAGAATGGCGGTCTCAACGGCCTGTTGCATCGTCTCCAATTCGCTTTCAGTGATGAGGCCGGCCTCGAGAAGTTCGCGCCGGTAGGTGATTAGAGAGTCGATACGTTGCCACTCTTCCACCTCGCTTTTCTCGCGATAAGAGGAGGCATCGGAGGGGGAGTGACCACTGTAACGGTAGGTTACCGTATCGAGTAGCACCGGCCCTTCACCCTTCGCCAATATCTCCTTCTTGCGGGCAATGGCATCAATAACGGCAAGCGGGTTGTAGCCGTCTATGCGCTCGGCATGCATTTGGCTGGCGTTGAGGCCGGCGCCCACACGCGCTAGGATGCCAAATCCACCGGTCTCTCCAACGAGCTGACCGCCCATGCCATAGAAGTTATTAACAAAGTTAAAGATGATGGGCAAGCCTCCACGATAGGGCTCCTCAAAAAGTGTCTTGAACTGGTCCATATTGGCAAAACACATGGCCTCCCATGTGGGGCCGCAGGTGATGGCTGCGTCGCCGATATTGCAAATGACGATGCCCGGCTTACGCTGCACCCGTTTGTAGAGGGCAGCCCCTACCGAGATGTCGGCGGAGCCTCCCACAATGGCGTTGTTAGGATAGATGCCAAAGGGAGGGAAGAAGGCGTGCATCGAGCCACCCATCCCTTTATTGAAGCCCGTTTCTCTTCCAAATATCTCAGCCAAGGCGCCGTACAGCAGATAATCAATGGCTAGATTTCTAACTTCCGACTCCTTGTGAAGCGGAGGGCCTTCCGGAGCCTGCTCTATCCTCTTCTCCACCACTCGTAAGGTGGCTCCATCCCAATAGCGCTCCATGATCTGTTGGAGAGTCTCTTCCGGCAGCTTTTCTATAGCAGAAAGCCCTTTCGCCAAGATTTCTCCATGGCTGCGATGGCTGCCGAAAATATGGTCGTTCACATCCAGTAAAAAGGCTTGGCCTACGGCGGCAGCCTCTTGACCTATGGAGAGATGGGCAGGCCCTCGGTGGTTGTACGCGATTCCACGATAGCCTCCCGTTTTCTTAACGCTATCGAGCATGCTCTCAAAAGTGCGAATGATCAGCATGTCCCGATAGATGCGCACCAAATCTTCACGGGCAAACCGATCAAGCTCCTCTTTAAGCGTACGGCGGTACTGGTTTAGGGGGATAGGTGTAAACTCTATTTGACCCGCACGTCGCATTTCGTCGGGCAGAATCTTCAGCGATTTAGGCATCTTTTAGAACTCTATTTCCGTGGTATTCTCGATCGTTCTGATCGTCCTTGAAGAGAGAATACTTCATAGAGAAGGTCAAAATCAAGCTTTGTGGACGGAGAACGACTTAAGGGGAGCGAAAGCGCACAGTTTTGGTAGAGCAAGCGACATTGTTCATCTCCTGCGATGGAGGGGCGACCTGCTCATCTGTTAGGAATCTCTCTAAAACAGGGGCTTTATGCTGGATCGGGTAAACTTATTCAGCAATTTTCGGAGTTTTTGGGAAGCGATGCCTCAGCTCGATAGGCCTTCTCACCAGTTTATGCAAGATCGTCTCAGAGCCTCTTATCGCTATTGCGAACGGATCGCGCGGTCGCAAGCTCGCAACTTCTACTACTCCTTTGTGGCGCTACCACCGGAGCAACGAGCTGCCATGTGCGCGGTCTATGCGTTCATGCGCTACAGTGACGACGTTTCCGATGAGGCCGCTATCACAGACAGGTTCGATGCCATTCAGAGTTGGCGTGCTGCTCTGGATCGCGCTCTTGATGGGGATTACGGAGACAGCCTCATCCTTCCAGCCTTTCACGATACGGTCTGTCGTTATCGCATCCCCGCCCAGTTTTTCTACGAGCTTATCGAGGGCACAGCTATGGACCTTACCCATACCCGTTACGAAACTTGGGACGATCTTTACCTCTACTGTTACCGTGTGGCCTCGGTGGTGGGGTTTGTGTGTCTCCACATTTGGGGCTTCGATGCGGCAGAGGGTAAGGCCCTACGTTACGCCGAGGCTTGCGGCATTGCCTTTCAACTCACGAATATCCTACGCGACATCGGTGAGGATTACGATCGTGGGCGAATCTATCTGCCCCAGGAGGACATGCGACGCTTTTGCGTTTCTGAGGCCGATATTGGAAGCCGCTCTCTTTCCAAGGCCTTTCAGGCCCTCATGCGCTTCGAGGTGGAGCGTGCCCGTTCCTATTACGCCGAGGCCAAAAAGCTTCTGCCTCTCTTGTCGAAGGAGGCGCAACCGACGTTCGCCATCATGTACCGTATCTATAGAGGGATCTTGGATGCGATCGAACGCAACAACTACGATGTCTTTTCGCGTCGTGCGCGCGTGAGCACATGGAGAAAAGTGAGGTACGTGCTAGAGGCCTGGGTTCGTCAACACCGCTCTTTGGAGCTTGATAAGGAGAAAGAATGAATCGGTTTTTGGGGATCGGTTTAGGTCTTTTCATGGCGCTTTTTCCACTAATCGCCTCCGCAAACGACTCGATGTTTCCACCGGCTCCGGCCGCGAAACCTTTCATTGACATAGATGGAAAAGGTTTTCTTATTGACGGCAAGCGCACGTTTATTGTTTCCGGTAGCATGCACTATGCTCGTGTGCCGCGTGCTCTCTGGGCCGATCGCCTGCTCCGGATGAAACGCGCGGGGTTCAACACGGTGCAAAGCTACCTTTTCTGGAACGTGCACGAACCGGAAAAAGGGGTTTGGAATTTTGAGGGTCGAGCCGATCTCGACGCTTTTCTTAAACTGGTTAAGAAGATGGGCATGTATGCCACATGCCGTGTCGGCCCTTACTATTGTGCTGAGTGGGATAGCGGAGGCTACCCAGTTTGGCTGCGCTTTGTGCCAGGCCTGCGCGTGCGTGAGCCGAATGCGCCCTTTGAGAAAGAGGTTGGTACCTTTTTTGATAAAATTCTACCTATTGTGGCGAGAAACCAGATCAATCATGGCGGGCCTGTTATCCTCGTGCAGTTGGAAAATGAGCATCCGTTGGGGTGGGGTACCGACATGCCAAACTCCTATTTCCGGTTTTTGTATAACAAAGCTATTCAAGATGGGATTCAGGTACCGTTCTTTTTTAGCGGTCTTCATCACTCCTCTGATCCTGCCGGTGATAGGCCATGGAGCAGTGCCGGACGCACGAGCCCATGGTACTGTACGGAGTTTTGGCCGGGCTGGTACAACCTCTACGGCGCTCTGCCGCCCGATAGAGACCGGTATTTCACACGCGGCACATGGAAGATCATCGCCTATGGAGGGAACGGCTACAACTACTACATGCTACACGGCGGCTCGAACTTTGGCTATACCAACAACGATGAGGATGCAGCTAGTTATGACTACGCCGCCGCCATTGGGCAAGCGGGCGATCTGCGGCCTATCTACTATCACTTTAAGCGGGCCGCTTGGTTTGCAAGGAGCTTTGCTTCTGTCCTAGAAGACAGCGACAACACCACGGAAAACTACGCCCAATGTGTAGGTAACCCGACCATTCATGCCACGGCGCGAACGGCACCTGCCGGTACCCTCCTCTTTCTGGATAATCCTGGCAATACGGTGCAAACCACAGCGCTGTCTCTAGATGGGAAGGAGGTTGCGGCAAATTTGAAGGTAGAGCCGGGAGAAATTCGGCCTATTGTCCTCCATTACACACTGCTACCGCACATCATTCTCGAACTAGGCCTGGCGCGCATCTACGCTATCTGCCAACAGGCCAATATCACAACAATAGTGGTTAATGGCCCTATTGGAGATGGGGCAGATGAACCTTTGATATTTCGAACATCGGGGGCACCTGTTCGGCTCATTGTAGGCGAGCAGGCCATGAAAGTATCTGGAGACACCCTAACCCTCATACCGCGCTACCCAGAGGCAGGCGCCGCTGAGTATGCCTTTCAGGTGGGTAAGCAGATCGTTCGTGTTTTAGCTGTGAATGAGCAGGCGGCCGATCGCACCTGGTTTGTGGAAGCCAACGGGCGTCATTATGTGATAGTGGGGCCACGCTATGTCGGCGACGTCTTCTTAAAGCATGGGCACCTTTTCGTGAACGCAGAGCGTCCGGCCGACGTAGCTCCAGATGCTCTCGATGCCGCAAGTTGTGTGTATGGCCCCTATCTGCTCCCAAACAGGCTAACGCCGCTAGCGGTGTCATCATCCTCTTTAAACTTTCAAAAGGCACCCAAACTCTCCGGATGGCAGGCTTCATTGGCTGATCAAGAGGCGGCCACGGGCTACCCAGCAAAGGGGTGGCTTCAGAGCCGCGACCCGGTGGAGATGGGGGCGGACGGCTATAATGGGGCTTACGCCTGGTATCGTACGACGTTGGAAGTGCCGAAAGCCGGGGTGTATACGCTGCACTTTAGCGACGGAGGGGATTGGCTTGATGTCTTTGTAAACGGACACAAAGCTGCTGAAAGTCGCATCGTGCCGCGCAACGATCACCAAGTTGCCCGCGATATCACCCTAACCCTGCCGGCAGGTCGGGTTACTTTGGCGGTGCTCACCGCACATTATGGAAGGCCAAAACTGTTTTCTTATCTCGGCGCATTAGATACTGTAGATGTCAAGGGGCTAAAGGGGCCGGTGACTCTGATGGCTGGCGCTTTCCGTGGGACGCCTATCGAACAGTGGTACTGGCAGCCGACCGATGCCCACAGCGCCGTCCCTGAATCGCTGATGGGCGAGGGATGGCAGGAGGCGAAGGTAGGAGAGGATCTGTTTCATGGACGTCGCGGCTACGCTTGGGTCGTTACCTCCTTACCCAACCTTCCCGGAGCACATCATCTATTGCATTTTGAGAATGTAGACGACAATGGAACTGTCTTTCTCAACGGTAAGCTCTTGTTTCGCCATGAGGGGTGGGGCTCGCCGTTTGATGTCAATTTAGACGCAGCTTGGAATAAGCAGGGAACCAACCTATTGGCGGTTCGAGTGCAAAACACGGATGGGCCTGGAGGAATTATGGGGCCGGTGACGCTGCGGGTGCTACAGAACGATGAGGTTTGGCCGGTAGAGCACTGGGCGATGCATGGTGGCGTAGGAGAAGGAAGGTTGTCTCGCGCTCATTGGCAAACGTGGCCGGCAACGCAAGCAACCCACGTGCCAACGTTTTACCGGACGACTTTTATCACCACGCCACCTCAGGGGCTTGGCCCACATCCCATCCTGCGTTTTTCCACGCGCGGGCTTTCGCGTGGTTTCGTGTGGCTTAATGGCCATAATTTAGGCCGTTATCCTGAGAAGGTGCCTATTGACGGCTACTACTTGCCTGAATGCTGGCTGAAGCCGGGTGTGAATGAGTTGATAGTGTTCGATGAAGAGGGCAACGCTCCTGTTGAGGCGCATCTATGGATCGAGAAGACGGCAAGCAGAACGGTCTATCAACTAGAAACAAGCGGAAAACTTTCCTTCGAAGCGTCGAAAGCGCTTTCTGCTGAAAGAAGTCCGCTCAATGAGCGTGCGAAGTAGGGACGCAGGGCCTTGCGCCCCTACATTCGCATCTGTTTGGCTGGGCTGGCGGGTCGCGTTCGTGGCTGCCCCCATTGCCAGTTGACTGCTGTAAGTTAGTCCTGCGGCTTTGAGGTAGATAGGTCGGTCCTGCTAGCGCAAAGCCGCCACCTTTAGACGCATAAGTCGTTTGCTGTGACCCCTGCTCGATCGCGGGAGCCGATTATCTCATTCTTCTTCGCATTCTCCTCATCTCTTTTTTGTTGGCCGTTGTTGCGCTAAATTCGGTGTATAGGAGAGATGGCAAAGGTACAATGAGGGTATGGCACGTGCGGTGGGTTTTCTTCTTCTCACGGCACTGGCGGGGTTGGTGGCCTACTGGCTGCTGGCGCCGCGCCTTCTTCGCACGACTGCCATCTCTCAGCCCAACGGCTCCTTGCCTACAACTCATGTTCCTGCCGCCAGGTCCACACCGGCTTCGAGCAGCGCAAATATGTCAAACGGTGCCACAATACCGCCATCCAGCATTCCTCCACCGTTGAGCCAGGAGCAGCTTAACGACATAGCACGTGAAAATCAGAGGACTCCCTACTACGCCTGGCTGCGTAATAGCTCCAATGGTCTTGTACAACAAGCCTATGCCGACACCGATCGCACGGTTCTTATTGTTCAACTGGCCGGGGCCGAGCCGGACGCGCTGACCGTGCTGTTTAACAGGGCTATTGTGCCTTATGCGAACCGCTATGGCTTCCTCCATGTGCGTTTCTATGTGCCGATCTCTCCGGACAACCCTCAAGACAGACGGCTTTACGCCGAGGCGTCTCTCACCAATAACAGCTGGCAGCTCTTCTTTCAGTAAGTCAATCGGGAGAGTCTGTCGTCGTGCCTAAGAGAGTAAGTGCGGCTTGCTCAGTGGAGTGCGACCACTGGACGGGGGAAGTAAGGCGCTGAATAAGCACCATGGTGACATAGCGATGTTGAAAGCTACCGGTTAACAGGTTATGACGTCGTTCCCACAAAAGATCGGCGGCCGTACGCCCGATTTCGTACCAAGGTAGGCGAAACGAGGAGACGTTGTGAATAGCTACTTCTGGCTGATCGTCAAAACCCACGATAGCTGGCCAGCGGTTAGGGGGGATGTTGGCGGTCTGTAGAGCACGAAGAAGCCCAAGCGCCGCCGAATCGTTAGCACAGACCACGGCCGTAACGTCTTCGCGCCGTACAAGGGGCTGGGCGGCCGTATACCCGAGGGCTTCCATGGAGTAGACCTTTTCATAAGAGAGCGTTTCTGGCGGGTGGTAGGCCAGTCCTTGAGGCGATAGTCCAACCTGGAGAAGGGCCTGTTTCCACCCTTCTTCACGCTGCACAGACCAGTCGAACACGAGGTCGAGAGCGTTCTTATGTAGCCCAAGAAAGGCGATGCAGCGATGCCCTAGTTGCAGAAGATGTTGCGTTGCCCTTCGCCCCCCATCGCGATCGTCGAAGGAGACGTGATCGCACATACGGAGAAAAGCGTTTGAAGCGCGGAACTGCACCTTAGGCACCCTACGCAACTTCGCTTCTTGCGGCCAGACGGGGTTCTCCTCATCGAAATAGAAGATGCCGGCAAGCGGAGGCAGCTGCTTTTTGTGGGTGCAGTCGGCAAACACCTCGTGGGTTAAAATCAGTGTAGCGCCGCCTAAAGCGGCAATACGCTCTTCAAAGCCCTCTCGCGTTTGCCAGGCGTGCCATTGAGAGCGCTCTAAACGGCGCACCAACATAAGATAGAATTCAGAGGGGGGTTGTGTGGGAGGGCCAATAAAGGTTCCAACACGGGGTATCGTGTAGATGAGGCCTTCGGCTTCCAACTCTTTAAGAACTTGCCAAACCAACATAGCCGAAAGACCAAACGTATCGGAAAGCTCACGTACTGGCGGTAACAGCTTATTGGGTTTGGCTTGATTCCGAAGGCACTCCTCACGAATATAGGCCTTCAGCTGAGCCTTTTTATGTTCTGTCTCCCGCCGAGGCGCCATATATAACTGTCTCCTTATTCATAAAATGTGCGCGCGGGAGGATGCGCGCCCCCTTCGTTGTTAAGTAGTTAAGTAGCTGACACTTATCCATAGAGAAAAAGAGGTTGTAGGGTGCGACGCATACGTCACCCGTTCGGCGCAGGCCGTAACCAGTCGTACGGCTCGGACGCCGATGTGTCTGTCGCGCCGGCGCAAAGCCATCACACCTTTAGATGCGCGCTCGTAGGGTTACGCAAGCTGAAGCGCGCGCTCCACCTCCTCTTGCCAGGTGCCGGCTATCCGTTTACCATACGCACGTGTGCCATCATCCGTTTCAGGGCCGGTGAGGGGAATACGTCGTTCTAGAGGATAACCTCCATCGGCAGCATAGTTCCCATTATGAAAGTGGTATGCAACTCCTGCTCTTTCCCTACTGGAGTGATTCGCTTTTGTGCAATGCGGGGTGCCATAGGCGAAGAAGACGACACCGCCTGCGGGCAACTCGATAGGAATGGCCTTCTCTTCCGGTGGATAGCAGCGGATATGGTGGTCGCTTTCTGGGTCGCGGCTATGAGGGAGCTTTTCGCGGAAGGCATCCGGAATGATGTGCATGGTGCCGTTTTCTACCGTGGCCTCATGCACAGCTATCCAAAGCGCGGTACCTTTCAACGGATCTTCTAATGCAAAGTAGGCGTTGTCTTGGTGCCAATTGGTGCCAGCCCCATGATGAGCCGGTTTCAGGAAAATCTGGTCGAGATGGAGCAGCACGGGGTCTCCAATAAGCAGTCGAACGGCCTCTATCACTTTCGGTTCGAAGGGAAGCGCCCGAAAGAGGGGGCTTTTGTCAGCCATAGGGCACAGTTGAAGGTTTTGGCGTGTTTTGGAGTGGGTTTTTCCATCACCTTCCGTGGTGACGTTACGCAGCAAGCCCTCTCGCTTAAAGCGCTCGACCTCAGCCTGCATGGCGGCCACCTCACGTGGCGTCCAAAACTCAGGAAGAGCTAAATAGCCGTGCTCTTTGAAAAAGGCGACTTGCTCTGCGGTAAGCATCGTAATACCTCCGTACGCAGGAGATGACGAACTCTCATTATATCCTATTTCATTCCACGTTGACGTGGGTCCAACGCATCGCGGAGAGCGTCACCGAGAAAATTGAAGGCCATGACTGTAATGGCTAGGAGAAAACAGGGGGCTATAAGCATCAGCGGAAAGGTCTCTTTGTAGGAAAGAGCATCAAAGATCATACGGCCCCAACTAGGGTAGGGGGGCTGTACTCCAAGGCCTAAGAACGATAGAGTGGCCTCTGCGATGATCACCCCCGCGACATCTTGCGTGGTTTGTATGAGGATGGCGTCGAGCAGGTTTGGCAAAATATGACGCCAAACGATCTGCCTGTGAGGCACACCAATGGCGCGCGCTGCCTCAACGAATTCACGGTGACGTAGGGCTGCAGCCTGTCCACGTACCAGTCGCGCGAGGGGAGGCCAGCTGACGATGCCTAGCGCAAGGAACAACGTGAGCACGTTGAGGGCGGGCGAGACAGGCTGCGTTCCTGAATTGAGAATCGCCATCAACAGAATAGCCAGCAGCAGGTCGGGGAAGGCAAACATCACATCGGTGAGACGCATCAGCATTAAGTCAACTCGGCCACCGTAATAGCCGGCGATGAGGCCTAGCGGTAGGCCGATGAGCACTTCAATAAGAACGGTGACGATGCTGACCCCCAGCGAGACCCTGGAACCATAGATGAGGCGACTTAGCACATCGCGACCCAAATTATCGGTGCCAAGCCAGTGATGGCTGTCCGGTTTAGAGGGGACTGAGACGTAGCGAGCCGTATCCTCAAAGTCGTAGCGATAAGGGGCGATAAGGGGCGCGAAGAGAGCCATAAGAACTAGCACAAAGATGGTCGCCAGACAAAACCAAACCACCCGGTGACGCAGCAGTCGGCGCAGGGCTTGCCGACCCGGACTAATGGCTTTGTAGGTGGGTAGCTCTTCTGCCGTCATTGGGAGGAGCCTCCTACAAGGCGAGCGCGCGGATCGAACCACCCGTAAAGAATATCTACGAGCAGATTCACCACCACAAAGATCAACGCGACAAGTAAGGCGGTCGCCTGAATGATGGGATAGTCGCGTGCAGCGATGGAGCGCACCGATTCATAGCCGATGCCAGGCACCTGAAAAATCGTCTCTACCACAAAGGAGCCGGTTAGGAGATAGCCTAACGTCGTTCCCAAAACGGTGAGAACCGGTAGAAAGGCGTTTTTCATGCCGTGGCGCCACACAGCCTGCGCGCGCGTAAGCCCTTTGGCCAAGGCCACGCGAATATAATCTTGTTGGAGAACTTCTAAAAGCGAGGAGCGCATCATGCGTGCCACGAGTGCGGCCGAACGCGCGCCCAATGTAATGGTTGGCAAGATGGTGCTGGCCGGCGTGTCCCAGCCACTGACGGGTAGCCAGCCGAGCCGCACCGCAATAAAAAGCACAAGAAGAGGGCCGAGCACAAAGGAGGGGACAGAAACAAGCAGTACGACGACCGTCATTAAAACCCGATCGAACCAGGAGTTATGGTAATAGGCCGCGAGAAGACCAGCTGGAACACCCACAAGAAATGTGAAGAGAAAAGCCTGGAGAGCGAGTTGGGCTGTAACCGGGAAATCGCGTGCAAAGATAAGGCGAACCGGCTCCTGACCGTGTACGAACGAGCGGCCTAAATCGCCATGTAGAAGCCCGACAAGATAGGCTCCAAACTGAACAAGGATGGGGCGGTCTAACCCATAGGCGTGCTCTAAAGCGCGTCGTGCTTGGGGAGTGCCCTTGCCGCCTAGGATGATGTCAATGGGACTAGCCGGGGCAAGCCGAGCGACAACGAAGACAATGAACACAATGGCCAACACCATCGGCACGGCTACCGCAAGGCGACGTAAGATGTAGAGCAGCATAGGCTAGACCGTGGTGGTTGTGTAGGGTAGATGTCCGAGAAGACTATCACGGATGTTGTGTACGTAGGAGCGAATGAGCTCGAGATCCCGCTGGAAATAGAGGGGAACCCAAGGGCAATCGTCGAGTGCGATCTGCTCTGCTTGCTGGTACAGCGCATAACGTTTTGCACGGTCTAGCTCGCTGTCGGCTTCATCGCAGAGGGCATCAAACTTAGGGTTGCTATAGCCCACATCGTTATAGGGATGGTCTTCCATGCCGTTGACCTTATGGCTTGTGTGTAGCAGCACGGAGAGAAAATCTTGTGGGTCCAGATAGTCGGCTCCCCAGCTGGCCAGTGAAAAAGGCATCGTTTTTTGGTCGCTCTCTTTCAAAAACTGTCCCCAATCCATGCCTTGACATTGCACCGTGATGCCAAGGTTGTTTTTTAGCTGATAAGCCACTACCTGGGCGGCTGCAGCAACCTCTGGCATATCGTTGCGATAGGTTAGCGCCAGCGCCGGAAACGGCTTTCCTCCCGGCCCATAGCCGGCTTGTGCCAGCAACGCGCGCGCCTGAGTGGGGTTAAATGGTATCGGTTTGGCCGTTGGCATGTAGCCTCCCATTCCGGGAGGCACAATGCTATTGGCCGGCGTCATTACACTTTTCAGAGCCACCCGAACCACCTCCTGCTTATCAATGGCCATATTGAAGGCCACACGCACCAACTTGCTGGTAAAAGGTGAGCCGGCCGCCGCTTGGTTCAGCGCTAAATACCATATTCTCGCTCGCGGAAAGCTGTGCAGATCCGATCTCAGCTTAGGGTCTTGGTTTACGTGGTCTAGATCGGAGGGTGCGATGCCGACGAGGTCGAGGTCTCCTGCTTCATACTGATTGAGGCGCGTGGAGGCGTCGGGAAGAATGGGGCGAACGATATGAGAAAGTTTTGGGCTGCCGGCATAGTAATCCGCGAAGGCGGTGAGCACAATGCGGTAGTCGCTGCGATAGTCCTGAGGCGATGCGATACGAAACGGCCCGCAACCTACAGCCGAGGTCGCGTCAATGATGCCACCGGTGCGTTCAACAGCCTCCTTACATACGGCATAGCCCGTTGGATAGGTCATCTTATCAAGCCAATAGGATTTAGGTGAGTCGATAGTTATCTGGAGGGTATAGGGATCCAGCACTTTGACACCGGATACCTCTTTTGCTTTACCTGCCCGACAGTCCAGTGCGCCTACGATATCGTTCAGGTAGGTGTAGGCGGTTTGGGAGTTGGTTGCTGGGTTGCAAGCACGGTCGATGCTGTATTTGAAATCTGCTGCGGTGACCTCACGCCCATTGTGGAAGCGCACGCCGCGCCGAAGATAAAAGGTGTAGGTGCGTCCTCCGTTGCTCACCTCCCATCTCTCGGCTACGCCAGGCACCACCTCGCTCTTGGTATTCCAGATAACAAGCCCTTCATAGATGTTTTGCAGAAGATCAATGGTGGTACCGTCCTGAACAGTGGCGGGGTCGAGGGTGGTTGGCGGGGACGTAAGGGGATAGCGGAGTGCGTTTTGCTGCTCTGTGGCATTGTGACTGCTTCCAGTGGTGCATCCGGATAGCATGGAGAGAAGTCCACCGCTTCCGAGCAAGAGGACCTCTCGACGCGAGAGAGATACGGTTCTGTTTTCTTTGGGATGGCTGTACGACACGTAGGCGCTCCTCTGAGAGTTTGAAAGCTAAGCGCAAAGCCGCTTGTTACTTAATTATAGCGGTTTCACAGAGTTGGTTAGATGTGTCGAGCGATGGCCATCGTCAAAAAGATGAGGGCGAGATAGATCATCGAGTATTTGAACAGCCAAAGCGCTTGTGGGCGTGACGGGTTGCTATGGATGCGGCAGACGTAGTAGATAAGCCCAGCGTTAATGATCACGCAGCTAAGAAGGTAGAACGTTCCCATCGCGTAGATTTTGAGAGGGAGTAGAGTGGTAAGAACTGTTGGCACCGTATAAAGGGCGATCTGGTTGACGGTAGTTTTGTCTCCGCGAATCACCGGCAGCATCGGGACGCCAGCCCGCGCATAGTCGTCTTTGATGAGCAAAGCAAGCGCCCAGAAGTGCACCGGAGTCCAGAAGAAGATAATAGCAAAGAGCAACCATGCCATGGGCGCCAGGTGATGGGTAACGGCTGCCCAACCGACCAGCGGGGGGAAGCAGCCGGCGGCTCCTCCAATAACGATATTTTGGGTTGTTCGTCGTTTTAGAAGCAGCGTGTAGATGACAACGTAGAAGAGCAGACCGGAAAAGGCCATGAGCGCGGAGAGCAGCCCGGTAACCGCCCAGAGTAGACCAAAGGAACCCACCGTAAGGGCAGTGCCGAAGAGGAACGCATTGCGGGGCGTGACCTCCTGGGTAACGGTGGGGCGTTCCGCGGTACGAACCATGGTGGCATCAATATCGCGGTCTATCAGCATATTGAAGGTATTGGCAGCTCCTGCGGCCATATAGCCGCCGATGGCTACGGCCAAAAAAGCCGTCCACGTAACCGGATGGTGCGCGTCTGAAGCGATGAACATCGCCGTAAGCGCCGTAAAGAGCAATAGGCTAATAATACGTGGTTTGGTAAGTGCTAGGTAGCTGCGCCAACTTACCGTGCGAGAAGCGTGTACGGTTGTAGCTTCCGGTAGATAGACAGATTCATGCATTTCTTGTAGCGACATAGTGTTTTGGTAGGGCGGCGGCAGCCAGCAGCACCACGTTGACCCAAAGGAGGTCGGCGATGAGAAGATGAAGACCGCGCGCCCAAATAGGTGCCAACAGGCTAAGGTTTATAATACCGGCCGTCAGTTCGATCAGGAAAAGGAGATACACACGCTGCGCATAGCGTTTTGTGTGAAGGGTAGGTCTCAACTGCCATATGCGTGAGGCCACGTAGCAGGCAAAAACCATCACGATAATGGCCAGGAACGGATGAAATGTCCGCAAATGAATGAGATAGGGTGTTCCACTGCGAAAATCGTCACCAATGGCCTGGGCTAAGTTATGCGCTGGATAGAGCGTGTCGGCAAGCCCTGCGATGGCACCGCTAATCGCTACGATAGGCACAGCGATGAGAAGACCCAACAGTAGTTTGGCTACGATGCCCTGATCGCGCCACTGGACTCTTGCTCCGCCAGCTCCCCACCAGGCGGTGAGAGCGATAGAGGCCAGCAGAAGCAGCGTGTTGGACTGATGAGCCGACATGGCGATAACGCGCGCCACCGAGGTGTTCTTATCTACCAAGCCAAAGAGAACGAGGATCGCGCCGAGAAGTGCCTCGAAAAAGGTGAAAAGCAGCGCAAGCAGCGCCCCAAAACGCGCGGGGTGACGCTTTGGAAATGCTAGGAAAGCCCAGCCAACCAGGATCAGCAGGAAAAGCGTATCTACGCCGGTTGAGAGGCGATGAAGGTACTCGATGACGGTGGCGAGACGTTTAAAAGTGGGGATAAGGTGATCACCGCAGAGAGGCCAACGGTCTCCACAGCCATCTCCCGACCCTGAAGCCAGCACCACCTGTCCCCAGACGATCACCAAGATATTGTAGCCAAGCACGATCCACGCATAGGTGGGAAAGTGGCTTCTGGTGGCGGCGAGCCGGCTTAGTAGCGCTCTCCAAAACCGTTGAGCTTGAAACTTCATTCAGTCCTTCTTTCGTGCACTCTCAGCTCTTTTTGAGACCCTCTAATCTATTCTACCTTCAAACAAGAGCTTTTATCGTCCTTATTCGGCCAGATTGCGAAAAATTTCACAAATTGGCGTTCGAACCTGAAGGCAAAGCGTAGCAGGAGATAAAGAGCGGTTAAGGAGGTGGTCGTATGAGAGCGTTTGCGAATCAAGGGAACAGGGCTAGGAGACCGCGCGTGGTCATCGTAGGTGGCGGGTTTGGAGGCCTTTATGCAGCCAAAGGCCTGAAAGGAGCGCCTGTTGCCATAACCCTTTTAGATAGAAACAACCATCATCTGTTTCAACCGCTTCTCTATCAAGTAGCGACCGCCGGTCTTTCTCCAGAACAGATAGCCGCCCCCATACGCTCTATTTTGAGCCGCCAACAGAATGCGGAGGTCGTGATGGCCGAGGTGGTCGGTGTGGATACGCAGCGTCAGCGTGTGCTGACTGATAGAGGCGAGATCCCTTACGATATTTTGGTACTGGCAACAGGCTCACGGCATAGCTATTTTGGCCATGAGGAGTGGGAACGGTTTGCACCCGGGTTAAAAGAGATCACCGATGCTATGGACGTGCGACAGCGCATTCTGACAGCGTTCGAGATGGCCGAAGTAGAAGAGAGTGCGGAAGCGCGTGAAAGGTGGTTAACTTTTGTACTAGTAGGCGGGGGACCAACCGGCGTGGAGATGGCCGGGCAGATCGCCGAGATGGCTCGTTTTACGCTCGTGCGCGATTTTCGTCATATCGACTCGCGTTCTGCGCGTATTGTGCTCGTTGAAGCCGGGCCACGTATCCTCCCCAGCTTTCATCCTGAGTTAAGTGCGGCTGCTACGCGCTTTCTAGCGCATAACGGTGTCGAGGTAAGAACCGGCGTGAAGGTTACGCACATTGACCAGGAAGGCGTGGTGTTGGAGACGTCTTTGCCGGCAACGCACGGGCAGGGCGAAGAGCGCATCTATTCCCATACAGTTATCTGGTCAGCCGGTAATAGGGCCTCGCCGGCCGCCCGTTGGGTTGGTGCTCCAACCGATCGAATGGGGCGCGCTAAAGTTGCCCCTGATCTCAGTGTTCCAGGTCATCCCGAAATCTTCATCATTGGCGATGCCGCCTATTTCGAGCAAGATGGCAAGCCGCTTCCGGCTGTGGCGCCAACCGCCATTCAAATGGGTACCTATGTGGCCAAAGTCATTCGCGCCCGTGTGGAGGGAAGGCCCCAACCACCCACTTTTCGCTATTTTGATAAAGGTGACCTTGCCACAGTAGGCCGTCATTTCGCTGTGTTTTGTCGAGAGAGGGGAGGAGGTTTCCCTAGAGTACGTCTGAAAGGGTTCATCGCATGGGCACTCTGGTTGAGCGTGCACATCTACTTTCTCATTGGCTTCGCCAATCGGTTGTTGGTGATGCTCAACTGGGCGAGGGCCTACTTTACCTATGGACGCGGTGCACGACTTATTATACGCGGGGTTGTCTGTGGGCAGCATAGGCCCTCTGAGGAGGAGAGTGCCCCTGTATGCAGGTGAGGGGGCGCTCTTGTCCTCAACACACTATTTCGCCTACGATGTCGTCGCCTCTTTGATATTGACAGGAGAATAGACACTACGAACGGGTATAATTTAGCGAAAAGAACACAGTTTCTGTGTTCTTATAGTCCATTTGCACACGGTGCAAAAAATTACCCCGAAGAAAAGCAAGTACGATAATGCCTATCTATCGCCACCTACTCGGTCCAATGGACAACAACACCTATCTCATCGTGGATGAGGTTACCGGGGAGGCAGCGCTTGTAGACCCCTCCTTCGATAGTGAGCAGCTTCTCCCCGAAATAGAGCAGCTCGGCTACAGCCTTCGCTACATCCTCAACACCCACGCTCACCTCGACCATGTGGTCGGCAACGCCTTTTTCGCCGCTTGGACGGGAGCCCCCATCGCCCTGCATAAAGATGATCTAGGCCTGCTCCACGCGGTTCCCGAGCAGGCTAAAGCTTTTCAAGTGGAGGTAGAACCATCGCCTGAACCGGAGATTCTCCTGGAAGACGGTCAAGAGCTACCGCTAGGTGAGCTCTCCATAAAAGTGTTGCATACGCCGGGGCACGCGCCAGGACATGTTACCTTTTTAGTGGAGGACGCCGCTCTTGTTGGGGACTGTCTGTTCCAAGGGAGTATCGGTAGAGTAGACCTGCCAGGCGGATCGGCTGAACAGCTAATGGCCTCTCTTCACAATCGTCTCTTAACATTGCCGGACGAGACCCGGGTCCTTCCTGGGCACGGGGAGCCGACCACCATTGGTGCAGAGAAGCGCCACAACCCGTTTTTAAGATCATCGGGCCATGTGGAACACGAACGATAGGGCCTTAAAAGAGTGGGCACTCGCCTGCAAGATGCTGCAGGAGGGGCGACAGCTCTTGCTGATCCGCAAAGGAGGCTTGCGCGAGGAGGAAGGGCGCTTTGTGCCGCGTTACCCCGAGTTCTTTTTGTTTCCGACTTTTGAACACCAGCGGGCTGAACTGTTGCAAGACCGTTATAAGAGCGAGTTGGAGCCGCTGACATCTTCGTCGAACCCTGGGCAGGTGGTTATCTCCGCCTATGCAGTGGTAACCGATGTTTTTCAAGCTCGCTCCGAAGAGCAGGTGATGGCCGCCGCTGAAGAGCACATCTGGAATGCGGAGTATGTGCGCCAGCGTTTCGACTTCAACCCCTACGATCCGCTGACCCTCCTTGTGCTGCGTGTCTATGTGCTTCCTCAACCGATTGTCCTGCCTTTTCTGAAGGCTTACGAAGGCTGCCGCTCCTGGATCACGCTCGACAGAGCGCTCTCCACGGAGGGAGCTATACCGGTGTTGCCGACAGCGGAGTTTGAGAGGCGTCGTGAATCGCTGAGGACGATATTGGCGCGGTCATTCTAAAATGGCGCAGATGTTCGATTTTGCCGTTGTAGGGGGCGGTTTGGTTGGCCTAGCCACCTGTCTTGCCCTACAAGATCGATTCGGGCCGATTAACCTCTTGGTTCTTGAGAAAGAGGGGAGTTGGGGGGCGCACCAGTCTGGGCACAACAGTGGGGTTATCCACTCCGGCATCTACTATCGGCCGGGAAGTGCGAAAGCGCGCCTCTGTAAGCAAGGGCGGGAAGCTCTTATCGCCTTTTGCGATCGTCACGCAATTCCCTATCGCATCTGTGGAAAACTGATCGTGGCCTGCGATGAAACGGAACTTTCCCGCTTAAAGGGTTTACAGCAGAGGGCTGTGGAAAACGGCATTCCAACGCAGTTTTTGAGTGGGGAGCAAGCAAAGCAGTGGGAGCCTCATGTGCACTGTGTGGGGGCGCTACGTGTGGAGACGACGGGGGTAGTGGACTTTAAGCAGGTATGCCGTGCCTATGCCCGGGAGGTAGAAGCGCGCGGAGCCGAGATGCATCTGAACACGCTTCTGATGGGTGTGCGAACTGAGGCGAACTTTACCACACTGGAATCGAGCCAAGGTGACTTTCGTTGTCGGTTCCTTATCAACTGTGCCGGTCTTTTCAGCGATCGCGTGGCGCAATTGGCTGGTCTACGCCCGCCGGTGCGTATTCTTCCATTTCGTGGAGAGTACTATACCTTACAACCTCCCAGTGCTGACTGCGTAAAAGGGCTCATCTATCCTGTGCCCGACCCTGCTTTCCCGTTTCTAGGGGTCCATCTCACCCGAACAGTGGAAGATCACGTCCATGCCGGCCCAAATGCGGTGTTAAGTTTGAAGCGTGAGGGATATACCAGAAAGGATTTTAGTCTCAAGGACTGCTGGGAGTGCCTCAGTTACAGGGGGTTTTGGCGTCTTGTTTTGCCCTATATGCGAGAGGGACTTCGAGAGATACGTCGTTCCAGAAGTCGCGCTCTTTTCGCGAAAAGCGTTCAGCGTATGGTGCCGGATATATGCGCTAGCGATCTGATTCCTAACGGCGCAGGCGTTCGGGCGCAGGCGGTGACTCCGGAAGGGAAGCTCGTAGATGATTTTCTTATTTTAGAGGCCCCAAACGCACTCCATGTCTGCAACGCGCCGTCGCCGGCTGCCACGGCCTCTTTAGCGATTGGGCAGGAGATAGCGAAGCGAGTACCTGCTTGTTGGAGAGGGCAATGAGCCAATTGCCGCTACTTCAGGTACGAGGGTTAAGGAAGCACTTTCCTATACAGCAGCGCATCGGGGGGCGTTGGCGACGCGCATGGATCCGCGCTGTGGATGGAGTAGACCTCTCCATCGCAAAGGGCGAGACGCTGGGGCTTGTGGGAGAGAGCGGCTGTGGAAAGTCCACGGTAGGGCGCGCGCTTTTGCGGTTGATCGAGCCAGATGAGGGTGAGATGTGGTTTCTGGAGCACGATGTGCGTTCTCTGAAAGGGGAAGCCTTACGCCAGTTACGTCGCGAGATAGGCTTGGTCTTTCAAGACCCCTTTGCCGCTTTTAATCCTCGTCTTTTAGTGGGTGATATTGTGGCGGAGCCGTTGATGGCGCATGGTTTGGTTGGTACAAAAGCAGATCGGTTTGCGCGAGTATGCCAGCTTCTCGAAAGCGTTGGACTGCCTGCTTCCGCTGCTGAACGTTATCCGCATGAGTTTTCGGGGGGGCAGCGCCAGCGTATCGGCATTGCGCGTGCGATTGCCACGAAGCCTCAACTGCTCGTTTTAGATGAGCCTACATCGGCGCTCGATCTCTCTATTCGTGCGCAGGTGCTCAATCTGTTGCTTGGCCTTCAAGAGAGCTTAGGCATGGCTTACTTGCTGATCTCGCACGATCTGACGATGGTGGGGCATTTCGCGCATCGTGTGGCGGTCATGTACTTGGGCGTGATCGTGGAGGAGGGGCCGACAGAGGCGATTTTTCAAAACCCCCTGCATCCCTATACCCAAATGCTTCTTGCAGCGGCACCGCGCCCAGATCCATCGCGTCGGGGTGTGCGAAAACTGTTGGAGGGCGAGCCACCCAGCCCTATAGAGGTGCCCAGCGGATGCCGTTTTCGCACGCGTTGCCCCTTTGCCAGAGAGCGCTGCGCCCAGGAGGTGCCTATGCTTTTGGAAAGGACTCCGGGGCACAAAGCGGCCTGTCATTACGCAGGGGAGCTTAATGCGCTACAATGAGATAGAGCTTTGTTAGAGCTCTCTGCATCGCGGGAGCTCTCTCGCAGTTTTACGACACATCGCGAAGGGTGTGGGGATGCGGCTTAGGGTAAGACCCCGGAGCGGTGAATTTGGATAACTAAAGAAAAAACTGCAACCCCGCACGAGCGGAGTGCTTTGCGCCAATAACCAAAGAAAGGAGGATGCGGCTTTCCCCTTCTGCCCTTGTGGCAGAAGGTCTCTGGCCGCAACTTTGTTATGAACGGCACACTATTCCAATGGCTCGAAGCCCAACTAGAGAGTCTAAAAGAGCAGAACCTCTACAAGCCGTTGGTGGTGATGGAAACGCCGTCAGAGGCACGCATCACCGTGAATGGGAAGAAGGGAGTGATCAATCTCTCCAGCAACAACTATCTTGGGTTGGCCAATCATCCAAAAGTCAAAGAGGCGGCTATTCGCGCCATCGAACGCTGGGGAGCCGGGGCAGGGGCGGTTAGACCCATCATTGGAACGATGAGTCTGCATATGGAGTTAGAGAGACGATTGGCGGCGTTCAAACATGTGGAGGCCGCTCTGGTCTTTCAAAGTGGGTTCACAGCCAATGCTGGGGTCATTCCAACCATCACCGATGCGGAAGATGTGATTCTGACCGATGAGTTGAACCACGCCAGTATCATTGACGGGGTGCGCCTCTCAAAAGCACAACGCAAAATCTACAAGCACCTCGATATGAACGCTTTGGAAGAGGCCTTAAAAGAATCGCAGGGTGCGAAGAAAAGGCTTATTATTACCGATGGCGTATTCAGCATGGATGGGGATGTGGCGCCTCTAAAAGAGATCGTGGAGCTAGCCGAGCGCTATGATGCCGCCGTTATGGTGGACGACGCACATGGATCGGGCGTAATGGGCGGCGGACGTGGCACGGCCTATCATTACGGAGTGCATGAGCGCATTGACATTCAGTTAGGCACTCTCTCGAAAGCGGTTGGAGTGATGGGTGGCTACATTGCCGGCAGCGCTCGCCTCATAGACTGGCTAACACAGCGGGCACGCCCCTTTCTTTTCAGCACAGCGCAGCCACCGGCCGTCGTTGCAGCCGTACTAGCCGCCATCGAGTTGATGGAGACCGATAGTTCGCTAACGGAGCGTCTTTGGGAGAATACGCGCTACTGGAAAGAGGGGTTGCGCAAACTGGGCTTCGATACCGGTGTATCGGTAACGCCCATAACGCCGGTAATGGTTGGCGACGAAGGTCGAGCCCAGCAGCTGCAGCGCGGGCTTTTCGAAGAGGGGGTGATGGCTTTAGCCATTGTCTACCCGACGGTGGCAAAAGGGAAAGCACGCGTTCGTACCATGCCCTCCGCCATGCATTCCAAAGCCGATCTCGACGATGCCCTGATGGCTTTCGAGAAGGTGGGGAAGCGGCTTGGAATAATCTAAAAAGAAACCCGTATTTTTAACTATCTAAAGTGTCGTGTGTTTTAACCGAAAATAGTGGTCGCCTATTTTCACGCAAGAGGGGGCCGCTAGAGGTCGGCCAAAGAAAAATTTGGCACGGAAATTGCAGAATACATAAGTGCAAACACTTTGTGTAGGGTTGAAGTCATAGGAGGCGAAGCCGGCTTCCTCCTTCTCCTGTGGCTAGCCCTCAGAGATGTGGAAATTAAAAGTCTAAGAAGGAATAACCTTTGGATAGCAGGGAGGCATTAACCGAATGAATGCGCCTCAGATGATAGTAGATGCTACGCCCACACCTGATGCCCGCGATGCTTTAGGAGTCGTGTGGCGACGGGGATGGGCGTTTATTGTTGTGCTTGCGCTTTGCTTAGGCGTTACAGCCCTTGTCAACAAATATATGCCGAAGAAATGGACGGCTCAAGCGACGCTTTTGGTGCAGCCCCAGCCGCCCAGTCTTGTTGGAGCCGACCAAAGTACACGCAACGCTGTGGAGACCGAGACTCCAGCCACGGAAATGCAACTGCTGCAGTCCGAACAGATTGCAGCACGCTCCCTCGATTGGGCTCAGAGGCATGCCAATGGGCTTACCGTGCCGTCTATGTCTACCAAAGAGTTCCTTGACCGACTTGACATAGAAAACCCCCAAAATACCCAGCTGATCAACATCTCCTTTGAGTATGGAAACCCGCAAATTGCCACGTTAATGGCCAATGCGGTAGCCAATGCTTTTCTACAGTATAAGCGTGAGTTAGTGGAGGAATACGCTACGGGTGCCATTAACAGCCTCTCCCAGCGGGTTGCGATGGCCAAAGCAAAGTATGATGCGGCTCTTGCGGCCGAAACACAGTTCAAAGAGCAACACAACCTAACTGATATTGGGGCTCAACAAACAGCTCTACTGAGCAACTATCACAATCTACAAGATCAGATAAGTCAGCTTCAAGCCAAGATTGCGGGAGAACAGCAAACCTATAACCTCTACAAAAAGCAGCTGGCCGCAGAGAATAGTGCTATTCTTACGGCAAAAACGGTCATTGACCCTGAAACGGTTTCTCAAGATATTCAGCAGTACAACGCCGCCCAGCAACAACTGGAACAGGATAAGCTAAAATATACCCCCCTCTATCCGGGCGTTATTCCCAACGATGAAGCCCGTGTGAAGATGTTGAAGCAGAAACTCGATCAGGACCTTGCGGCCATCACCAACAGCAAAGTGCCCTCACTGAATAACCATACGCAACTACAGCAGAACTATTACCAGGCCATGACTGCTCTGCTTGCTGACCAAAAACAACTTGGTCAGATGATGGAGCAAAGTGCGGGCATTGCCGCAAAGCTAAGGGATTTGCCGGCGCTCTACGAGCAGTATCAAAAGTTAGAGCAGCGGTATCAATCGGCTGAAAACGTGTATCAACAGCTAAGAAATGACCTCGATGCGGCAGACGCCAACCGAGCGGCCGCCCAGCCTAACATACAGATCGCTCAACTTGCTACAGTGCCTACTGACCCCTCTAGCCCACGGATTCGATTTAACTTCGGTATTGGAGCGCTTATCGGGGTGATTTTGGGTATCACCGTTATGCTCTTGTTGGAGCAGAACGACAGTCGGATGCGCTCGCTTAAGCTGGCTCGTCAAATGTTGCCCGGCCCTGTCATCGGCACTCTCCCACGTATATCCGGTTCGCATATACGTGCTCTTGAGGCAGGAGAGCCGGCAGGGCCTATTGCCGAGGCCTATAGCCTGGCAAGGGCGAACCTCGCGCTTGCCTTGCGCGATCTCCGTCACGAAGACCTCGAAGGCAGCCAAGTGGTTATGGTGACGAGTGCACTACCTGGAGAAGGAAAGTCCATTACCGTAGCCTCTCTGGCGCGTTCTGCCGCGCGTGCAGGCAAAAGAGTGATACTTATCAACGCCGATCTACGACGCCCCGCTATGAACCAGATATTTAGAACCAATGAGAAGATCGGCCTGGCCGAGGTATTGATCGGCGCCGTCAGCGTAGAGGATGCTCTTGTAAGCTCTGATACGCCCTATCTCACCATTTTGCATAGCGGTACGCCCGACCGAAATCCCTCTGATCTTCTGGCATTGCCCACCATGTCAGAGTTGATCGCGTATCTTCGCAAAGAGGCCGATCTCATTCTCATAGATACGCCTCCCTGCTCGGTAGTGGCCGATGCGCTAGTTCTGGCACCGCTCTGCGACTGCATTCTGCAGGTGGTCAGCCTCGATATGGCCGATCAGGTCACCACTTTAGAGACCGCAGAGGCTCTTCGAGCAGCCGAGCCGAAAAAGCTGCTTTTCTTCATCAACCGCTCGGATACGCGCGCGAATCGAAATTACCATAGCTACTATTACTACAATAAAAACGGTGCGAGCGCGCGCAACGGGCATACACCGGACAAGGACAAACCGTCTGTGCCCTCTCTTGCGCCAGAGACAAACGTGTCGGGGGAGATGGCGCTGCCTCAGGAAGAGGAGGGTTAAAACCAATGGGGCTTGTTTCCCAAAAGGTTGTTCAGTTGCAAAGGATGGCCTTTGACCAAAGGAGTGTAGCGATGCAAATTGGTAAGTGGACTCTTCTGCTAGGTTTCGCGCTGCTAGCGCTTAAAGCCGGCGCTCAGACGACACCCACAACGCTGCCGGCTAACGGATCGGATACACCCATTGCACCAACCAAAGTGGTGCCCAAATATGCTCTGGGACCTGGCGATGTGATCTCCATTCGCGTGGTTAATTTCCCAGATCTTTCGATGGATAGCGTGCAGATTCCACCCGATGGCAAGATCACTCCTCCCTTGTTGGCCGGGGAACCGATTAACGTCCTTGGAAAAACCGTCGAGCAAGTTGCCGCAATGCTTACTGAGGCTTGGTCGAAATATGTGATCAATCCTAGCGTGAGCGTGTTCTTGGTTCAAAAACGGCCTCAGGATGCTGTTATTGTGTATGGTTATACACCGAAAACAGGTGCCGTGGAGATGCGCCCTGGCCTGCGTATTTTAGACGTGATCTCGGCGATGGGCGGAGGAGGGGAGACCGGAGACCTGAGCCATGTAACTGTGACGCATGAGGACGGTACCTCGCAAACCCTCGACCTAAGCAATCCAGAAACAAAGGGTGATTCGCCGGAAAATATCCTTTTACACGAAGGCGATATCGTCTATGTGCCCAAGCTGTATCAGTTTATCACAGTGCTTGGTGAGGTCAAACAGGGCGGGCAGTTCCCCTATGAAAAAAAGATGACGGTTGCCGACGCCATTGCACGTGCAGGTGGCTATATTGAGGGAGAAGCCGATCTCAGCGCCGCTACTATTACGCGCAATGGCAAGACGATACCCATCGATCTGCAACGATTCTACCTCGATGGGGATACCTCGCAAAACTTGACGCTCCAACCCGGCGATAGCATTCTTATCCCTCGTCAGACGAACATTGTCTACATTTATGGCGCAGTGGCTGGACAAGGGCCTTACGATTTTCGCCCAGGCGATCGGCTATGGGATGCTATCAACCGTCGCGGAGGGCCCACTCAAGAGGCAAACATCGGGGCTGTGGAGGTGATACACACCGAACTGCAGAGTAAGCTTCAGGCAGAACTTACCCAGAAATATCCCAAACAGGCCAAAGACTCCAAATGGATGTTTGACCAACTTAAGAAGCAAGGTGCCATACAAGTTGTGGATTTGAATCGCTATTTTCGCGGGGATCAGAGCGTCAACGTTCCTCTGAGCGCAGGAGATTTCATTTACGTTCCGTCTCGGAAGCATGGATTTGGGATTGGTGAGCTGTTCCAGATTCTTTCGAGCGCTAACCTCCTACGTCTCTTAGCGGGCTTCTAAAAAAGCCTGATGCTGGTTGCCAGGCACCCTACACTACAGCGGTGTCCTGGCAACAGCTCGATAGAAGGGAGTCGTCCATGCGGGTCGCTATCGTGCATGACTATTTGGCTCAGATGGGGGGAGCAGAGAAGGTTGTCGAGGTGCTTCATGAAATGTTCCCAGAAGCGCCGGTCTATACCTCTGTCTATGTGCCTGAAGCCATGCCCGCTAGCTTCAAAAGCTGGGACATCCGCACGAGCTTTCTTCAACACTTACCCGCTCTTAAAAAAACGCACCGCTTTGCGTTACCCCTCTATCCATTGGCGTTCGAATCGTTCGACCTTCGGGACTACGATCTGGTCATCAGCTCCTCATCGGCCTTCGCCAAAGGCGTGATAACACAACCGCACACCGTGCACATCTGCTATACCCATACCCCCATGCGTTTTGGCTGGATGACCCACTCCTATCTTGAAAGAGAGGAGATAGGGAGACTGGGACGCATTCTGCTGGAACCGCTGCTCTATCGCTTGCGCCTGTGGGACGTGGTGGCCGCTCTGCGAATAGATAGATATATCGCCAACTCCACGGTAGTGGCACAGCGCATCGCCCATTTCTATCGCCGAGAGTGCGATATCGTCTATCCTCCGGTGGATACGAGCCGTTTCAAGCCCTCCGCGCACAAAGAGGATTACTATCTTGTGGCAGCACGTTTTGCACCCTATAAGCGGCTAGACTTGGCGATAGAGGCCTGCAATCGCCTGAAGAGGCCTCTTAAGGTGGTGGGAAGTGGGCGCCAGGAGGCCTATCTTAGGCGAATCGCAGGACCTACCGTTGAGTTCCTTGGGCGCGTAAGCGATGCCGAGCTCGTTCAGCTTATGGCGCATGCGCGCGGCTATATTATGCCGGGGCAAGAGGATTTTGGCATCTCACCGGTGGAAGCAAATGCTTGCGGCTGCCCCGTTATTGCCTATGCAGCCGGTGGGGCACTTGATACACAGGTGGATGGAGTTACCGGTGTACTCTTCTCCGAACAGAGTGTAGAAAGCTTGTGTGAAGCTCTCTGCCGTGCCGAAAACCTAGCGTTCGATATCCATGTTATGCGCCAGCATGCGCAACAGTTTGATACGTCAGTATTTAAAGAGCGTATACGACAGATCATCGGAGAGGAGATGGCGAAACATCATAAGGTCGTGTCTGGAGAGAGAAGACAGAATGTCTGAAGCATCAGAACAGGAGACCGTGATAGCCCCGTCGTGGCAAAAAGATCTGCTGAATACTGTAGCCGAAATAGGGCGCTGGCCCCTGCACATTTGGCTTGTTATCTTAACAGCCATAGCGCTCTATATACCGGTGTTTCTAGACGTGATCCCGTTTCAAATTCAAAGTGGTATCTACTCCTACGGCGTGCTTATTCCTCCCATTTCGATCGGACTACTCTACCTTCAAAAAGATCAGCTGCGTAAGGCTCGACCGGCTCCAGACCCCGTTGGCTTTTTCTGGATCGCTCTCGGTGTTTTAATGGAGTGGACAGGGTGGTTCTTGCGGGTGCGATTTCTCATGATGGCCTCGCTTACACCGGTGGTGGCCGGCTGCCTTCTCGCTCTGCATGGGCGGGAACTCTGGCGGGCGGCACGTTTTCCCGTGTTAGTGTTGCTATTAGCGGCTCCCGTGCCCATGCCTATCATCAATCCGCCAGACGTCTGGATTCAGCATCTAAGCGCCGTCGGCTCTGCTGGCATCATGCAGACTTTGGGTTTTCCCCTCATCCGGCAAGGAAACACCATTCAGATCCCTGGAATGACGTTGGATGTGGCCGAAGCCTGCAGCGGATTTAAGAAGCTGTTGGCCTTTTTCTGCTTTGCGGTGCTTTATGGCTGGTTTTTTGCGCTTCCCAAAAAACGTTGGCTTCTCCTTACACTTTTGGCGCTGCCTGTGGCGTTAACGGCCAATGTAATACGCATCGCCGGTCTTATCTTTATCGGAACAGAGTTCGGTGAGCACGCGTTTCACATTGCGCACGAGTACGCCGATTTCTTTGTGATCGCGCTCTCTTGTGTGCTCTTTCTCACGGTGGGCAAATATATGGGGTGTGATCGCAGCCGATTTGCGCTAGAGAAAGCACATGAACGGCCTGCCGAGGTGGAGGCCGCATTGCATGGAGGGTAGAAGGGGAAACCTATGCGCCAAAAACTCTATAGCTTTTTGATCTGCGTTCTGCTGTTGCTCGCTCTAGCGGCCAATTGGGGGTTTGGACGGCTAAAATTCGCCGCACCGCATCCGGTGCCTATCGAGAACTTCCCTCGCCATATTGGCGATTGGACTTGCGTAGAGGATGATCCGGTGGACCCGGCCGTTCAGAAAGCGCTGCCCACGGCCACCATCATCCAAAGAGAGTATCGCAACTCCGCAGGGCATGTCGTTACCCTTGAGCTGATTACGGGAAAGAGCTATGACGATTTTCATGATCCCAACGTCTGCTTCCCTGCTCAAGGATGGACCCTTTTCGACCATAAGATACTCAATTGGAATGGGCAAGAGGTTAACTTTATGAAAGCCACACTAGACGGCTACACCGAAGATTTTGCCTACTACCTAGCCGGTGGCTATCTCGCGAACATCCCGATGGGCGGCATCGCCCAAAAGAAGTTTTATGCCTGGCGCAAGTTATTGACAGGGGAGGGGGGTGGCTCGTTGGTAGTGCGCATGAGCAATGCCGAAGGGCCGGGCAGCATGGACGTGCTAAAAAGTTTCGCGCTAACCATTCAGCCCGTCGTTAACTCTATGGTGAAAGAGAGAAAATGAGTCTAGAGAGTTTTCCAGAGACGGCTCCGCGGCCGCTAACCACAATTCAACCACCCAAGGGATGGCAACTCATAGATTGGAAGGAGCTATGGCGCTATCGTGACCTCCTGCTCGCTTTGGCCGGCAAAGATATTCGATTACGCTACCGCCAAACAATTTTAGGCGTGGCCTGGGTCATTATGATCCCCCTCATCTCGGCGGGCATCTTTACCTTTGTCTTCGGGCGCGTGGCCAAACTGCCAAGCGATCATGTGCCCTATATTTTGTTTGCCTTTGTGGGCACCATGGCGTGGAACCTTTTCAACAGCATTATCACCAACTCCATCACAACGCTTTTGGGTAACGCCAACATGATCTCCAAGATCTACTTTCCACGTCTGATCTTGCCTTTATCTACGGCGCTGGGCGGTCTTTTAGATTTTAGTATTGGTCTATGCCTGCTCATCGTGCTGCTTGTTTCTTACCATGTCAGCGTTCATTGGACTCTGCTACTGTTTCCTTTCTGGCTTTTACTTCTGCTGGCTATGGCACTCGGCATCGGATGTATCAGCTCTGCCGGTGCGGTGACCTATCGGGATGTGCGCCAAGTGATGCCGGTGCTACTCAATATTCTGCTCTACGCGAGCCCAGTGGCCTACGGGGCAAACGCTGTGCATGGCAAGCTGCATGCTGTCTATATGCTGAACCCGTTGGCGGTGATTTTACAAGGTTTTCGGTGGGCGGTTTTTGGTGTTTCTCCACCGTCTTTAGGCAGCATAATTTACGCGATGGTCTGCTCTTTGGCGATCTTTTTGGTAGGTGCCATGGTGTTTAGAAATGCAGAACGAGGTTTTGCCGATGTTATCTAGAGCTATCCGAAGAAGACCGGATAGCCCTGTACGGCACTACCAACCCAGGCACCCATAAGGCCCCACAAAATGCCGGCAACGGCAAAATGTCCTAAGGCCAAGCCAAGAAAGAAGGGGATAAGCCGCCGATACAGCCGCATGCCACCATAGCGAAGCACAAGCGATTTGACGAGCCAGACCACAAGAAACGGCCCCCAAATAAGCGAGCCATAGCTGCATGTCATCACATAGCCGATGGGGTGGAACCAAAATCCGGTGAATCGAATGCGGCACCACCATAGTGAGAAGGCGATAAGGGCTCCGATAAGAGTGGCGTAGATACGCGGAATGTCGGGAAGTTTTGGAGTTTGCATATAGCCGGTGGCGGCGCTATACTCCGGTTCCGTTAACCACTGACCCCATATTTCGCCGCGCAACTGCACGACCCCGTGTTGGTAGTAGGGCACAAGATGATTGTACCAACCAAGTACAACGCCCACCACGACCGCCAGGGCTAGAAACGAAAAAAGTTTTGCAGCATGAATTTTCACACGGCGTGCTATCTCTAAACTCTCTATCTGGTAACCGGTCATTTCTGGAAAATAGCCTCTGGCGAGAAACACAAAGAGCGCCCACACGGTTAAAGTTGATGGGCTGTTGCGGGCAAACGGGGCCGAGCCAAAGGTGTACAGAAAAAAAGCCTTTTGTTGTTGATAGGGAAACAGCCAGATAAGTGGGACGCCGGCTTCAGCACGAAGCCGGCCGTAAACCATGGCGACCGCCACAACGAGGGCGAGATAGGCCAGCGCGATCCACCAACCCATTCCCGCCATCCACATGTAGCTCCAGGTGATGAGGAACCCGCCAAAAAATCCTAGCCAAAGTCGGCGATAGCGGGTGTTGTCTGGGCCGGTAATGTTGTGCCAGGCCGATTTCCAAGCCTCTTTTAGGCGTCGTCGGGCTAACCATATCAGCAGCACGGCAAGCACCATGTAGGCACCTATGCCCTCTTCTTGAAAGTACGGCAAAAGGCCAGGAGAAGCTCCATGGGCTACCCCGAAAACAGCTGCGAGCTTTAGCACAAAGTAGGATACCCACACGGTAAGACTTATCTCTGTTGAAACCAGAAAACCCAGCCCAATCAGCTCTGGACGGATATGGAAAATAAGCGGTTTCATCTCACTCCAAGGTGGTGAGGTGAAAAGAGGCGAGAGATCGAACTGTTTGCCCATGGCGGGAAATGCCGGGGCTAGGGCATGGGCAATGTTGATGAGATTATATACGGCAGCAAGCGCAAAGCCAGACCACATCAACGGGTTCCGAAAGAAGGGTGGGCCTTGAACATCCGTTTGCGACATCTCTAATGGTAGCGCGACAAGGGGGAAGGAGAGCCGCTCATCATCGGCCCATGCATGGTAGAGCAGCCCCATGAGGCTTGCTAAACACCACCAGAGCGCTAGAAAGAAACCAAGCCAGCAGAGCAATGGAACGATCCAGAGATGCCATGGCACCACGCCGTTGGGCGCACCCTCGTAGAGATGCTTGATAGCCTGCAGATTGTGAGGGGCAAGCCACCTCGGTAAGTAAGCACGATTGGGGATGATATCTCGGGTTTTAAGATAGAAGGGGAGAGTCATTAACGAGAACAGGAATTGGGTTACCCCAATGCCCATGATGGTTGTGCTGATAGTTACAAAAAGAAAGGTGGTGAGCAACTCGGCTGTTGAAAAGGAACCCGCTTTACGGAGCTTATGCAGCAAGTAGTTGAGGGCGATGAGCAGCGCTAAGGCCGCAAGGCCAGGTATGGCAGGGACGCTCTCGGTGATCTGGGTGGCTAATACCATAATCTCGGAGCGCCTCACCCAAAAGCCTGCCAGAAGCGACAGAAGTAGCGCAAGAACGAATGCGCGTTTTGAAAGGCCTTGATAGTTCTCCAAGGACGGTGTTGCGACTCCTCTCCAATACAGTTCCTGCATTCTATGGTACCTCGAAGACGGTCATTTCTAATATCACGGTTTGTCACGGATGTATCTATATGCAGAGTTTATATGTCGTCTTCACATAAGAATAGAGATATTCTTGTCAAGATCTGGCAAGTTTGCCTTAGCTCTTAGGCGCAGATGTCCCCTAGAACACGGCAAAAAATTTTCTAAAATAGGTTGACATAAGTCTACATATTTTGGTTTAATAAGGGGGCTAGGAAGAAAGCTCCTAAGCCCTTCGGTGAACTAGGGGGCTAGGTAGAAAGAAGGCGACAATGCTACACAAGCAACAAGAGCTATTGACAGTTGGACAACAGGTGGGAAAGGTCTCTCCCACCAACACGTTGCCCATTCTTTCTGAAACCGCGGATGCTGCCGTGATAGAAAGCACGGTCAGCTCAAGAGACTTCACCAACCAGGTGCCAATTGTGAGGACGATGGAGCATACGGCAACAGCGCTTCAGGATACCTCTTCCATCCTGTCTGCTGGCACCTCATCGGAAATGGAGTGGACTGGGGTTTTGGAGTGGGCTCAGGTGCGTGCTGCAAGGCACTATGTGCTTGAGCGCTGCAAAAAACACGTCTACATCGAGTGCAGCGAGGTAGCGCGCCTTACAGGTTGGTCAGGACCAAGAGTGCGGCGTTTCATTTTGGAAGTACAGGACGAGTGGCGGCAGCTTCAAGGCATTCGCCCACGCGGTCGCCCGCGAAAAAGCCTTTAGAGCGTTTCCACAGGCTCGCGCAGGACGCTTCGAGTTTTAGAGCTTCGGCCAGTTTACGCCCTCTACTTTAGGTATTTGGAGGTGGAAGCGTTCGATCATAGCGAGCGAGGCTCGCTTCTCGCGCGCGACCAGTGCGCTCATAGAGGATGATCAGGGAATCGTAGAGGCGGTCGGGTTGATCGCTCTCTTCGCCAACGGCAAGAGTAAGCGCGTTTAGAAACTCCCGCTCGGCCGCCTCGAAATTTCCTTGGGCCAGATAGGTGTTTCCCAGGACTTCACGCGCTTTGGGATCGTAAGGATCATCAAATACAGCAACATGCCAGAGGGGATCACTACGGAAGCGCGCGTCGGCGTAACGGCTAAACTGCACAAGGGCGTCGGCTGCGACCTCATAGATATCAGCCTCTGGGTGATCTGCGCCCAGATCCCATTCCCAAGTGCGTGTGCACAGCGGAATGAGGTGATTTAAGACGGCCCACCACTCTTCCGTGGCTCTGGCGAGGTTACCTCTTTCTCGATAGACATCGGCCATGAGGTAGCAAGGGTCACCGAACCAAGGAGCGGCCTCAGCTGCCCGATGAAAGTAGTCGAGCGCTCGCTCGTCATCATTGCTTGCCCGCCGGCGACATCCTAAATGGCATAGACTAAGGGCAGCTTGCGGATCCGATTCAACAATGGCAAGATGCAGCTCGGTTTCGTTGCGCGGGCAGGGGACATCTTTATAGTGCGTAAGGCCGAGGTGAGCAAGAAGATGATACTGTTCTGGGTCGCAAAATTCCATCTCCGCCCACTGTTCTTCTAGTTCATAGCGTCCAACAAGCGCACAATGACGGAGAAAAGCCCCAAAATCGGAGGCCACTGGGCGTAAAAACATCTCATCTTCATCCCAATAGAGCACCGGCCATTTGTCTACCTCGGTCTTCTGCCGCGGCGCATAGAAGGCATATAGACCGCCTTCGTCTACGGCGCGTCCAAAAGGTAACAGTTGGGGAAGCATGCCATACTCTCTGCCAGTGCCGGCGAGAATGGCGTCGAGTGTAAAAAACTCGCAGTGGCCGAGAAACGGTTGTTCTTGTTGCCGATAAAGGGTACGGAACAGTTCTGGTAAACGAAGCTGCCAAAACCGTTCTAAAGCGCGAAGAGCTGCATCCGTCGCGGCCTGTCGGCGTTCTTCTCTTCGGCTCATACGATGGGTTGTCTCCAAGAATGCATACGGTTTTACCTATTGGCCTGTAGATAGAAAGCGCCCTCTGCAGAAAATGTTGATGCCGTTAATATATCGGCCGTAAACGGCTTTCTGCTTAGCTCTATTTGAATAGTCTTGAATAGTCTATCGCGGGAAGCATTCGCACGGCGAACGGGCGCTTTCCCGAAGCCCTTTAGTCAAAGTATACCTGAATAACCGTGTACGCTAGACTCTTTTGCCCCAATCAGTACGTAATATTTGAAAGAAGGCGCCAAAATAAATAAGGTGCTGCGGCTACCGCACAACGACGTGCAGGAGAAAAAGCCATGAATATCGGATTAACGACGACAAAGGCCCCCTTTATTGAGGAGGCACGAGGCGCAGGCCAGCTCTTCATCACACAGCCTTATGCCCTCTATAGTGAGGAGAACCACGAGGCTTGGCGACAGCTCTATGGGCGTATGCTGCCCCTGTGGCAGCGCTACGCGAACCCGCATTTTCTGAAAGGGCTACAATGTCTTTGTTTGCCTCCCGATCGGGTACCAAAACTAGAGGAGGTGAACCGCTTCCTCGAACCACTTACCGGGTTTCGTGCGAAAGCGGTAAGCGGTTACGTGCCGGCCTTCCTTTTCTTCGATTGTCTGCGGAATCGAGAGTTCCCGACAACGATCACGGTGAGGTCGCTAGAAAACCTTGATTACCTGCCCGAACCCGATATCTTCCACGACATTGCCGGCCACGTGCCGATGCACACCGACCCGGCTTTCGCCGAGACACTCGTTCGCCTCGGCGATTGTGCCCACACCGCCGTGGAGATGGTGGCCGGAATAAGCGACCCGAAGGAGCAACTGCGCCGGCTGACCAGCATTCTGAAAGCGTTCGCTCGATTCTTTTGGTTTACCATTGAGTTCGGACTCATGAATACACCCGAAGGGCTGAAAGTCTACGGAAGTGGTCTTTTAAGCTCCTATGGGGAGATCGTGCACAGCATCGAGTCGCCAGAGGTACAGCGCTATCCTTTGCAGATCGAGTGGGTCATCAATCAAGCATTCGAGATAGACCACTATCAGCCACTGCTGTTTGTGGTGGAGAGCTTCGATCAGCTCTATCAGCTGGTGGACACACTAGAGAGATGGATGCGTGAAGGGCGGCTTAACAATGTTGCTCCTGGCGAACCTACGATGCATGAAAGGGACCTGCAGAGTTTCCTTCATGTTGTCAGTGAGGAAGTCCATGATGCGTGATGCTCTTCATACGGTTCGCGATGTTCGTCTAGTGCGTCCAGATGATACGGATTACATCGCGTATCGTCGTCGCATGGCCGATCTGCGTCCCTCACGGGGTGGGCCACGCCAAGCCGGTGAGGTGTTGGGTGGCCTAGTGGAGCAGGCGGTGCGGCACTGGATTGGGAAGCAAGTGCCTTTACAGGAGGAGCGCATTCTCAGTTGGGAGCAGCGTCTTGCAAATGGGCGACATGGCCGTCTCTATAGAGAGCTCGATGCCGTTTGGCCTATTGACCATGAATCGCTCTGCATTTTTGAGATCAAGTTCACCACGAAGGAGCGCATGGAGATGGGGGTAGGCCTGGATCAGCTCGATGCGGCCGCGGAGATTCTAGCCCGTTCAAAGCAGGTTCGCTATCTTCTCTTACGGCTTGTCTATGTGGGCGCAGAGCCAGTTCCAGTGCTGGTAGACGAAGAGAACCCGGAGGGACTTTTAGAGGTGCCACCTACCGAAGAGTATGAAGAGTTGGGAGTGGTGTGGGTTCCTCCTGCGGCTGTAGAAGAGAGCGCCTTGGAACTGGGTTTGGAGCTACCAGCTAACTGGCTTGAACCGGAAGCGCGTGAGGGAGCTGTAGAGGATCCAGAACGGGATGCCTGGCGCTTCTATGTGGAGAGCACGCAAGAGACAACGTTATCAGAAAATCCTTTAGCAGCAGCTCTTAAGCGTTTGTTGAAAGAAGCTCAAGAAGACGAAGCGAGGGGCCACTCTGTATGAGAAGCCCCTCGCATTAACTTTAACTTCGGCTATCCGCTACTCCGGCGTGGGCTTCAGGCCGATCACCTCGCGCAGGCGCGGATTGTTGCGTTGTTGGCGCAGCTTTGC
Organism: Chthonomonas calidirosea T49; assembly: GCF_000427095.1. NCBI lineage: Bacteria > Bacillati > Armatimonadota > Chthonomonadia > Chthonomonadales > Chthonomonadaceae > Chthonomonas > Chthonomonas calidirosea. Next base: position 1,487,778 of record NC_021487.1, on the reverse strand, counting down.
GAGGGCAGACGACTCGATCTGGCGAACGCGTTCACGGGTTAAACCAAGGGCGTTTCCTACCTCCTCTAGGGTGCGTGGTTCTGCGCCATCCAGTCCGAAGCGAAGAATGATGACGTCACGCTCACGAGGCGTTAGCTCGGCAAGCACCTCCATGAGAGCGTCACGCACGGCCATGTGCGCGGCTTCTGTTGCCGGATTATGGGCGTCACCTGCAGGAATGAGGTCAGCCAATCGGTTCTCGCCCTCTTCACCCACCGGCATTTCTAAGGAAAGCGGCTCCACGGAGCTACGCAGCAACTCGGTGAGCTTCTCCTCTGACATGCCAAGTTCTTTAGCCAACTCGGCCCGTGAGGGGGCGCGCCCTAGCCGCTGACGCAGCGCAAGACGCGTTTTATTGATGCGCCCAAGCGTGTCGGTAACGTGCACCGGCAGGCGAATCAGTCGCGACTGATCGGCGATGGCGCGCGTGATGGACCGACGGATCCACCAGATAGCGTAGGTGCTAAATCGGTAGCCACGCCGGTAGTTAAAGCGATCCACCGCGCGCATAAGGCCGATGGCGCCCTCCTGCATAAGATCCTCTATCGGCATGCCGTGCCCCAGGTAGCGGCGTGCTACCGATGCCACGAGCCGAAGATTGGCTAGCACGAGGCGCTCTTTTGCTCGACGCTCTAGCTCCTTATCTCCAGTCTGACGTGCCGTCTCGATCTGGCGGGCAAGCTCGATCTCCTGCTCGTGAGTGAGCAAAGCCATCTTCCCGGCGCGTCGTAGCCAGGCTTGTGCACTCTCTTCCAATTCGCTGGCATCGGCTATCGTCTCCTCACCAGGTGCAAAGCCCGGCTCCGAAATCTCTATCTCTTCTACCGTAGAATCCTCTATGTCAGAAGGGGACAACGCCTCGGTTGTCTCCTCCATCTCATCCAAATTGCGCTCCAGAACGCCTAATTCATACATCTCTGCCATCTCCAGGGGCATCGCGCCTCCCTCCTAAAACTATCAACAAATTTTATATTGTGATGACTCGCTCTATCTCGTGTAGCCCACACCTTTTGCCATGCTACCTCGGCACACCGCACCCATCGTAGGATGGTTCCAACTCATTTATACGTGTTTTTGCGTGCCTAAGTCGTGAAACCAGCTTTCCTCTAGGAAATACTTTCTCCAAAACCCATCCTTTCCTGCGCGATATATAGACATATTTCACGCAGGAAAAGTTTCAGTAGAATGGCTCACCAAAATTTAGGGCTGATTTAGGGCAAACCAGGCATCGGCCGGTTGCTGTGCCCAATAGAAGCCGTTAAGCGGAAACCATTTGGCATGGCCGTCGGCTAAGGTAACCACAGAGCCTTCGTTATGGCGTGGGTCTGGTCGGCCCCAATAGTCTGCATCCGGCTGCGAGGGCGGGAGCAGATAGGTGCTTACATGGTTTGGCGGCGGTCTGCCAATAATGCCTTTTGCATCGGCCATCATTACAGTATGTGCGGGCTGCTGAATGGCCGCTAACGAAACTCCTGGTGCGTTGTTAAGCGTGTAGATGTTGTTCACAACAACCCCAAGGTTTAAGTAGTAGGCATTCCAACCATATTGGCAAACCGGCTTGCCATAACTGTTGTACTGCTGCAGATTTGAGGATGGACATATCCATATCTGCTTATTGCGCACATAAGGGTCAAGCAGATCGTGCCAGTTCAAAAACACGAACGGCGAAAGAGAGGTTGCAGCTAGGGGCAGCTGCTCATCGTAGTCCTGAGCATACAGCTGCGCTGCAAGACCCATCTGTCGCATATTAGAAAGGCAGACCGTTTGTCGTGCCTTTTCTCTCGCCTGCTCGAATACAGGGAAGAGGATGGCTGCAAGTACGGCAATAATAGCGATCACCACGAGCAGCTCTATAAGCGTGAAGCCCGTATCTCTGTCGTGTTTCCTCTGCATTCTCCCCGTTCCTCCCTCGGCCTGTCCCAGAGCGTGCATTATGACATACAAAGCCCCGCTCCTACAAGAGAGAAACGGGGATTGCCCTTTTGTGCATTATGGCTATACGTATAGAAAGACCTCACTGTTCCGAAGGCAACCCTTTGTTCGAGGGCGAAATTTGATTTTGGTCTCCTTCTCCAAAAACTTTAGCCTGTTAGAATACTGTGCTGACCAAGTATCTTCCCCACCGCACTTATATCCAAAAGAAAAAGAAGGACGTATCCATGCCTACGTCCTTCCTTCCTAAGTTGCCCCTTTCTTGTGCTACTGGTAGGTGTAGCCAAGAGCACCGATGTCGCGGGTTTGTGGCTCCGCTATATTCCAGGGGTCCATCTGGGCTGCTAGGCCCGACAGATTCGGATTCTTGCCTTGTCCCTGAGCACTGACGTGCCACAGCCACCAGAGCCTGTCAATGTTGGCATGGTGCATCCAGAAGATGGGGTCGGCAGGGGCCGTCGGAATACTCGACATACTTCCACCTACCCATACATGTACGAAGTTATGCACGCCTTCAAGCTGGAAGGTAAAGTCATTAAATGTTGTGTTTTGGAGGATGCTGGGCACATTGGCAGCTGTGGTCACAAGATCGGCAGGGGAGCCTGGCGCACGCACCACACTAATCGGCCCGTTGGGAGTATTGACCGTGGGAGTAACGTTTTGAAGCCAAGCAGGGATAGATTGTTCTTAAGGGTTTGTCCAGTCCCAGTAGGGAATGGCCACGTCGGGGTGGATGGCTCGAAGCGCCATTTCAAGTTGGAGAAGAAAAACCCTGTGCCACGGTAAGAAACGGATAGTTCCATGCTGCTGATGCATTTGGGCGTGGATAGCAACAAGGTTACCCAAGGTGCCATTTGCATTGAGTATTGAATAGGCACACAAGAAACGCTCCTTTTCGTGGTCGGTAAGGTTTAGCTGATCCTTGCGCGCATAGGGTTGCTGCGTGAGAATGGCGACAAGCCACGGCGGCAACTTTAAAACCTTTCCGATTTGCCCTCCCTGCATGAGAAGGTGGTGTGTGAAGGTGGGGTTCACATCAATGAGATCGAAGAGATGTTCGGTCTGCCGATCGGCCATCTGTCTCTCTAAGTTCGTTGTTCTAGCGCACATCGTTGTCCTCCATAGAGTTTGAAACCTTCTTAGAGACATCCCTATGAGAAATGGCTCTGATTTATAATATAAGATTATCGTATCCAGCTGTTACCCATTCCACATTTTCTATGTTAAATTGTTCATAGTCTCTTTCCCGCAGCTTCTCCGTTCAAAATCGAGCGTTCTTAGGATAAACTAACTTCTGTTCAATACAAGACCCTGTTTTAAGGAAAAGTTGCATGTTCGACAGAGACCAAGATCGGCCGCATTTCGAAACCCTTTGTGCTCATTTTGCGGAAGACCCCTCCAAGTTTCATGGTGCAGTGATCCCACCTATCTTTCAAAACTCCCTGTTCACGTTTCCTACCTATGAAGAGCGAGCGACCAACTATCAGCTCGATCCGACAGAGGTCGAAGAGGCCGCTGGGGGCATCAGCCGTTTTTACGACTACACGCGTGTGACGAACCCAACCACCGATATCGTAGAGCGCAAAATTGCGGCGCTAGAGGGAGCGGAGATGGCACGTTGCTTTGCCAGTGGGATGGGGGCCATCTCCGCCGCCATTTTCTCGTGTGTGCGGGCAGGCGCTCACGTCATCGCGCCACAAACCGTCTACGGCCCTACGCGTCAACTGCTGCAGGACTACCTAAAGCGTTTTCAGGTAAGTGTCACTTTTGTGGACGGGGCCGACTCTGCTGACTATGAGAGCGCCCTGCGACCAGAGACTACCCTGCTGTATCTCGAATCGCCCTCCACCGTGGTGATGCGCCAGCAGGATTTGGAAGCGGTTGCGCAGATCGCCAAACGTCAGGGAGCGGCCACTATTTGTGATAACTCATGGGCCTCCCCTTACTTTCAAAACCCAATTCATTTTGGGGTAGATCTCGTGGTACACTCCGCAACAAAGTATCTCGGAGGCCACAGCGACATCGTGGCGGGCGTCGTTGTCGGCTCGCGTGAAAGAATGCAGCGGCTTGCAATGGAGGAGTGCTGTCTGCTCGGTGCCACCCTCGATCCCTTTGCGGCTTGGCTGCTTCTACGCGGAATTCGCACTTTGCCTGTTCGCATGGAGCGTCATCAGCAAAACGCAAAAGCCATCGCTTTATGGCTGCGTGAACATCCGGCCATCGCAGAGGTCTACTATCCGGGCTTGCCAGACGACCCTCAAGCCTCTCTTACAGCAAAGCAGCTGCGTGGCACAAGTGGTTTGCTAAGCGTGCGGCTGAAACGCCCCACGAGAGAGGCCGCTGCACGCTTTGTGAACCGGCTACGGTATTTTCAGATTGGGTGCAGTTGGGGCGGCTTTGAGAGCCTGGCTTTGCCTATGGCGCTTCCGGCAGAAAGGTTAGGAGGTACGCCGGGCGAAACCCTTTGGTTTGTGCGACTGCATATAGGACAAGAGCATTTGGAAGACCTACAAAAGGATTTGGATCAGGCTTTACGGGAGGACTGACATCATGGGAGATAAGAGTGTTCGTATCTGGCTTCTCTTGCTAACGCTGCTAGTGGGGCTGTTGGCGCTACAGCAGTGGCGCCCTGTGGAGGTTCGCGCGGCTGGAACCACGATGGCACCGGTGTCGGTCTCTGCCGATAAAAACGGCGCGTCCGCGTGGGTGGCACATGGGGATAAACTCTACTATTATGTCTGGGATGGGGGGCATCGGCTGATGCTAAAAGGTACCGCTACCCTAGGCCTTTCCACTCCTTGAGAGAGTTAAGAACACTGCTTCAGAAAATTGCACGATTCTCTAGGGGCGATTCTTCCTACTTTGAAATGAGGCTCTTGCGTCCCTATGCAACAGGAATCGGCCTCCTCTGTTTTCTCGCGGTGCTCGTCGCAGCGAACAGGCCGAGCAAACGGATACACGCGCCTTTAAAAGGAAGCGTGGTAATAGCGTCGGAGGTCCCTTTGCGAGCATTCCGACCGGAAAGCGCGCTCGGTGCCTGCGTTGATGGCATGGAGAAAGGAGATATGGCCGGTATTTTCACTCCGGCCAACATCGCTGCGATGAAGACGGCCGGTTTGCGTTCGCTGGCCTATCGGCTGCGAACGGAGCTTGGAGTAGAGTGCTGGCATTGGAACCCACAAGGGCACTGGAGCGATGAGCGGCATCATCAGGGCTACTGGATATCGGAGGCCACACCCACCGCACCGATCCAGCTTTCCAACGGCTACCGGCTTCCCCGACGTGGAGATACCATTGATCAGGCCAATAATGAGGGCTACTCTCGTCTCGATGATGGCGACTTGCACACATTTTGGAAAAGCAATCCTTACCTCGACCGTTACTACACCCACGAAAGCAACGCACTGCACCCCCAATGGATTCTGGTTGATCTCGGAAAGCCACGACCGGTAGATGCCATTCGAATTTTTTGGGCGGAGCCTTACGCAACCCGTTTTTGTGTAGAGTACTGGCGAACCGCCGACGGTGAGACCAATCAGTCTATTGACGATACCTTCGATACGAACGGCTGGCACACTTTCCCCCATGGGCTCGTAGAGCATGGAACAGGGGGGAGTGCGCTGATGCCACTGTGCAAGAAGCCCGTCGTCGTGCGGCTCGTTCGTATTTGGATGACTGAAAGCAGTGAGCGCGCCCCGAAGGGAGCCACGGATGTACGCGATGGTCTGGGGTACGCAGTGCGCGAAGTGCAGATCGGCTGGCTAGATCGGCATGGCCGATTACATGATGAAGTGCACCACGTGCCAAACAGACATCAGACTCTCATTTACGTCTCTTCGACCGATCCCTGGCATCGGTGGAAAGATAGAGACGCCAATGTGGAGCAGCCCGGTTTTGACCTTGTAAAGAACAGCGGGTTGTCTCACGATTTGCCGATGCTTGTGCCGGTAGGCTTGCTTTATGACACGCCGGAAAATGCCGTTGCCGAGCTGCGTTGGTTGGAAACACGAGGTATCCACATTAAATGCGTGGAGCTTGGCGAAGAGCCGGACGGCCAGTATGTATCCCCAGAGGACTACGGGGCGCTCTTTGTGCAGTGGGCCACAGCTATTCACCGTTTCGACCCTCATCTGCCGTTGGTTGGGCCGGGGTTTCAAACGGAGCTACAAGATGTGCTCTATTGGCCTAATGCTTCCGGCGACCGCTCTTGGGTGCATCGCTTCTTGGTGTACTTAAAGCAACATGGCCATCTCGACGATCTTCGTTATTTCTCTTTTGAATGGTATCCCTATGACAATGTTTGTACCAAAGATACCGAACGTCAGCTGTTGCGCGATCCGCTTCTGATACGGCGCATCCTAGCACGCTGGAGGGCGGAGGGGGTACCCAAAACGGTAGCGTGGATCGTTTCAGAGTACGGTTATTCGGCCTTTGCCGGTAGACCGGAGGCCGACAGGCCAGCCGCTCTACTCAATGCTGAGATCGTTGGGATGTTCTTAAGTTTAGGGGCAGATACGGCCTACCTTTACGGTTATGCGCCGCAACCCTTGATGGATGAGCTTCAATGCAACTCATGGGGCAACCTGGCCTTGTTTCTTTCAGACGACCGGCATCGCATTAAACAGCCGTTAGCCACCTACTATGCCGCTTGGCTACTGACCCATGTTTGGGCATCGCCACCACAAGCGAGGATACTTCTCTACGCTGCTCGCTGTAGGGTGGAACGAAGTACAAAACGGGTATTAACTGCCTTCGCAGCCAAACATCCCGATGGACATTGGACGATCATGCTGCTAAACAAAGATGCAAAAAGGGCCATTGCTGTAAAACTTGTGTGGCACACGAAGGAGGGCGATCGGGAAGCGAAAGGACCTTTTGAGATTTGGCAACTCTCTTCGGCAAACTATCTTTGGCACCCTCATGGCGCCGAGAGTTATGCCGCCCCGGACACGCCTCCGTTGCACTTTGTAGTCAAAGCACCCTCCCAGATAATTCTGCCTCCTACCTCTTTGACGGTTGTGGGGTGTGCTCCGGAGGCTGCCAAAGGGACGGCCTATCCCTAGAAAGCCTACAGGATACCCTTTGGTTTGAGGATTGACACATGTAGGAGAGGTCGCACAAAGGGGCAGGCTCACGCGCGCACGCAAACTGCCCCTTTGTGACTTAACCTTCTGTACAGGAGGTGAAGGTGAACGAGTAAAGCGCAAAGTCGGGTGAATTCGACGTAAGGGTTAGGATGTGACTTCCGAACGTTCGGTTATGAATCAACTGGTACATGCGGGGCTGATCTACAAGAATATAGCTTTTGCCCGTTTCGTCGTAGTGAATGTCGTCGCCTTTGTCCGAGGGGTCAACTGGCTTGCCATCTTGAAAAACGTAGACACGGAAGGGCACGCCGCTCTCTGGTTTAATGACGGCGTTGGCCGTAATGGCATGATAGCGTAGCAAGATGCTATCCTCGAAATTATTGGTAGCGCGGCCATGGCGCAGGCTTTCTGGCTCGGTGATCCAGACGCCTACTGGGGTGATGACGCCGTCTTCAAGTGTTCCTGAGGGTGCAGGTAACTGCTGGAGGCGTCCTGGCGCCCAATTTGGGATATTCCCAAGAGCGCCTTCGAGAAGTCCTCTCTGGCCGGCATAAAGCTCGGGAGTCATGGGATAGCAGCGAGCACCCGGAGCATCTTCAGGGCGCAGTGGTTTCAATAAAGGAGGAAGTTTAAGGTTTGGGTGCAGTTGGTGCAACAACTGCTGAATAAGAGCTTCCGCCTCCTCGTATCCTCCCTCACCGGCATGGTCGGCCACAATATAGCCATGCATGTTAATAAAGTAGTCTCTGGGCCAGAAGTTGTTATGATAGGCGTTCCAGTTCTCATAGTTGCTGTCCACGAGGACGGGCCAGGTGATACCGAGCCGTTTTACCGCCGCAGCCACATTGCTACGATTATGTGCAAAACGGAACTCAGGGGTGTGGATACCAATAATTACCAATCCATCTTTAGCATAACGTTGGTTCCAGGCTTTGAGGTAGGGTAGAGTCCGCAGACAGTTGACACAGGTGTATTCCCAGAAGTCAATCAGCACCACATGGCCACTTTGCAAGAGTTGTTTGAGATCGAGGGCTTTACCGCCGGTATTAAGCCAATCTTGAGCGGTGCCGTAGAAACGTGGGGCTGGTTGCGGCCAGTTCTCACTTTGGATTTGGTAAACGGGGTTTACCACGTCGGACACTTTTACCGTGTTCTGTTGCGGGGCAGCGCCGTTGGTAAAGAACCAGGCCCCAATGCCGAGGGCTAAGGCCGTTCCTATGAGACCTAGGGAAGCACGGCGTGACATCATGATGTTCTCCCTTGTGAAATGAAGATGTACACTTGTTAGTTAATACGTGCATGGGGGCTATAAGTAGCACCAGATGGTGATCTATGTGGAGCTGCACTTTCAGAAGCCGCGCGATTTAGAGGCACATCCCGTATCTTCGAAAGTCTACGATTTCTCTTATACGTTCGAAGGGCTACCGTGTGGTTGGCGTCTTCTAAGAATTTCATTGTGAAGGCAGAATGCACGAAGCGCGCGATTGCGTTGGAAGACATATCTGTCGCGCCAAAGCCGCCTTTAGGCGCGCGGCCGTTGACATGGTTTTTCGGTGAGTTTACGGATGCGGAGCTACGCGCCACGCAACATCCTTGAGATCGCCCAACCTCGTCGAGCGAACCGACACCTACTTGCTTGATTCGCGATATTCTGTAAGAAAGATCTAAGATCGCGTAGGGAGGTCCTTTCACACCGCGACGGTCTCGAGTTGGAGTCGAAGGAAGAGCCGAGCGATCTCCGGATCAAAATGCTTGCCAGCTTCTGAACGGATATAGGCACGTACCTTCTCTTCCGGCCAACCTTTACGGTAGGGCCTATCGGAAAGGAGTGCGTCCCAAACATCCGCAAGAGCAAAGATGCGAGCCGCAATAGGTATCTGCTCTCCTTTTAGCCCACGAGGATAGCCTGTGCCATCCCATTTCTCATGATGGCAATAGGGAATATCAAGGGCTGGGCGCAGATAGTCAATTTTTGCCAACATCTCGTAGGCATAGATGGGGTGTCGTTTCATGATCTCCCATTCGGTCTCATCGAGAGGGCCGGGTTTAAAGAGAATGCTATCTGGAATGGCCATTTTGCCGATATCGTGCAGCAGCGCACCGCGGCGCACATGCATCAGTTCACTTTTGCTAAGCCCTACCTCCTGCGCTAATCGTAGGGTAAGATCGGTAACTCGGCGGGAGTGGCCCTCTGTCTCTTGATCTCGTAGGTCGAGGGCATGAGCCCAGCCTTCGATAGTGGCATCGTAGGCAAGCGTTAGCTCAAGATTGGTGCGCTGAAGGTCTTCAAAGAGGGTGGCGTTTTCGATGGCAATAGCCGCCTGCTCGGTAAGGGTTTCTAGGAAGTTGAACCACTCGGCATCGAACTCTCGTGGTCCGCGATAGTAGATTTGGAGCACGCCACGAATATGATTGCGCGCGATCAGGGGGACGGCAAAGTAGCCCACAGCTCCCGCTCTTAAGAGGGGGGAGGGGTTGCCTTCTGCACCGCGTTCAAGGTCGGGAACGCTTACAATTCGGTGCTCTAAGGCGGCTCTGCCAGCAAATCCCTCGCCGAGCCGACAGGAATCAACGCGTTTGTCCCAAGCACAAACACCACGACGCGCGGCAAGCTCAAGGGTTTGGGTATAGCTGTTGATGAGAAGGATGTCGGCCGCTTCCACTTCTAATTGGGCGACGGCCTGATCAAGAAGGATTTCAAGGGTGATGCGTAGGTCGAGGCTGGCGTTGATGGCCATTTCAATGGAGCGCAGGGCTGCTAATCGGCGCAGTTGACGTTCTAAGCTCTCTTCCGCCCGTTTGCGGTCTGTAATATCGCGCGAAATATCCACGACGCCAAGAATACGCCCATTTTCATCACGGCAAAGGCTTTTTGTGGTTTGATAGACGCGGGGGCTTCCGCGCACAGTGATGATCTCCTCCACCATGCGCGTTTGGCCGGAGCGGAGCACCTCCAAATCGCTCTGAATCAAGCTGCGCGATTCCTGCTCCGTAAAAAAGGCGCGGGCATCACGACCCAGTATCTCCTCCTGAGGACGACCAATCAAAGAGGCGGCTGAAGGGTTAACTTTGAGATAGCGCCCTTGGGTATCCTTCACGAAAATGGCATCGCTCGTGCTCTCTACCACGGCGTTAAGGATGGAGTTTTCAATACGACGGGCATCTTCAGTCCATTCCCACTCCACCATGAGGCGTTTCAGCTCCGCCGATTTGCGATCAAGCTCCATGCGATGCATGATGCTGGTAGCCAAGGTTTGCAGCACAGAGAGCTTATTGCGATGTAGGCGCCGGGGGCGAACATCCAACACGCTGAGGGCGCCGATTACATAGCCATCCGGTGTGATCAGCGGCACGGCAACATAAAAGCGGATGAAGTGCGGCGACTGGATAAGAGGGTAGTGCGCAAAACGCAGGTCACGCTGAGCATCGGGAACGAGCAAAGGTTTGGTTTGAGGAACCACGAGGGAGCAGAGGGCAGCCTCGCGTGGAAGTTCCACAAGGTTAAGGCCTACCTGTGCCTTATACCAAACTCGTTCTTCGTCCACGAAACCAATAAGCGCGTAGGGAGCTGCGCACAAAGCGGCAGCGGCAAGCGCGATATTGTCGTAGGGCTCTTCCGGCAGCGTATCGAGGATGGCATACTGCCGAAGCGCCCGCACTCTTGCCTCATCGGCAGAGTCGACCGGCGTCTTCATGATACTTCTCTGGCCCTCCAAAAACACGCCTAAAAGGCATTCTTCAGACGAACTGCATGTTCTCTTATGTCTTTTAGATATAGACTTTTGTGTTCACACGTTGCAGACTACGTAGTCTGTTTGAGCTTCACGACAAAAATCGCAACGCCGGGAGCGATTCGTTTCTAAAATTATCGCACAAATCTACTGTTGTGTCAACAACTTTTTTCAAGCGGTATCGAAAGAACATTCAAAAGCTTGCTTGCTAAGCGCCGACATGTCCAAGTCCGATACCAATAATATAGGTAATGAGGCCTTCAAGAGCGCCCACGATCGTCATCTCCAGGCCGCTACTCCACCAGGGGCGCACCGTTAGCAAGCTTTTGGCGGCTCCTACAGCAAAATGAGCTGCCATTGAGACAATGGCCGCTACGATAACGGCTGTGTAGCCGGTGAGGAAAAAGAAGGGGATAATGGGGATGAAAGCTCCTACTGCGGTAGAGAGCATGCCGGATAACGCTGAGATGATAGGGTTGGAGAGCGCCTCATCCGTTAGGTTGAGCTTTTCGGAGGCCAGAGTGCGCAGAAACTGCTCTGGCTTAGCCGCCAGATACTCCGCGATCTTAATGGCGTCTTTTTCTGGAATGCCTTTCAGTTGATAGAAGATAGCTAACTCCTCTTTGGCCTCCTCTGGGTGCGCCTCATAGGCCTCTTTTTCCCGATGCATCTCCGCTTCATAGATCTCCCGCTCACTCTTTGCCGACAGGTAGGCTCCAGCACCCATGGAAAAAGCGCTAGCGATCATACCGGCTAGGCCGGCTAGTAAAACATACTTACTGTTGCCTAGAGTAGCCCCCGAAACGCCACTAACGATTCCAAAAATAGCCCCAAGCCCGTCATTAACTCCGTAAACGGCATCGCCGATCCAGCTCCCTGTAGCGCGACGCTCTTTGCTCAAAAGAAAATCGAGTACAGAACGCGGACTGCTTTGAGCATATAGACGACGTAGAATACGGGCTTGGGCAAACTCATCTAGCACCACTTCGCGCAAAATGGAGGCGATTGTCTCTTCCTCTATTTGCTGCATCTGTTGGAGGTAGTTGGCAATGTCACGACGCTCCTCTGCCTCAATGGCCAGAATGATCTGTTGTATGTTACCGGCGCTAAAGGCTAAGTGAACCGAATGCTTCTCTCCTTTATGCTCTTCGGGAACGTCAGCTCCCATCTCCTGCAGCTTTTTGGCCCACTGCTCGGCATGGCGGCGCTCCATCTCCGCCATTTTCCGAAAAATCGTTTTACGCTCAGGCACGCGATCGCGCTCGGCAAGCGCCGAATACATCGCATACCCGTCCATCTCCAGCTCCCAGTTATGACGGAGAAGGGTTAGCAACTCGTTTTCGATTTGGGGGCTGACCTTAACCATTGCTTGGCCTCCATGCGCGCTTACTCTGTTCTGTTTCTACGATCTAGCGGAGCTAGCTTCTTCATTTTCAAAGGATTTAAGGGCTTCCTGGTCGCTATTGATAGCGCCACCAGCTAGCTGTGCGGCAGATCCTAAAAATCGTCTCTTTGAAGCGTAGCGGGAACATTTATCAATTAAACAATCGTACAATTGTTTGAAGGAGGAAATAATGCCGACACATCTGAAGCGTTCCCTTGAAGAGATCTCCTGCGAGGTCTATAATAGCGACCCAACGCGCGTGCGGCGTGTCGCAAAGGTTATGCCGTCAGAAGAGACTTCGGACGAGGCCGCTCGCCAGCTGAAGGCCGTGGCCGACCCCGTGCGCCTGCGCATTCTCTATGCCCTCTCCAAAGAGCCGCTCTGTGTTTGCGAGCTGAGTGTCCTGCTCAACATGTCCATGCCGGCCGTATCGCATCACTTACGTATCTTGCTTTCCGCCGGGCTTCTGAAAGTGCGCAAGGAGGGAAAATTCGCCTGCTATCATCTGAGAGATAGCCATTTTGCGCGTACGATGCTGCAACCGATCCTGCGGTCGCTCTCACAGAAGGAGGAAGCCTAGATGCCTCAAGACCATTTCGACCTCGTGATCCTTGGCTCGGGCTCTACCGCTTTTGCCGCTGCCTTACGTGCACGCGAGTTGGGGAAACGCTCTGTGATGATCGAAGAGCGAATCGTGGGAGGTACTTGCGTGAATCGAGGCTGCCTTCCATCCAAAAACCTTATTGAGGCCGCACGCATTCTTCACGAAGCCCGTCATCCACGCTTTCCCGGACTGCAACCGACCACAATGGCATTCGATTTTAAAGCGCTCATTGCCCAAAAAGACGATGTAGTACACGCTTATCGGAAGAAGAAGTACACCAGTCTCTTAGACAACTCTATACAGATTGAACAAGGACACGCTCAATTCCTCGATCCGCATACGGTTTCTGTGGATGGAAAAATATTGACAGGAGAGAAAATCCTCATCGCTACCGGCTCTCGACCCCATGTCCCGGCCATTCAGGGCCTTCAAGAGATTCCCTATCTTACCAGCGATCTGTTAACAGCTGATGAGGCACAAGAGCTTACCCAGTGTCCACGCTCGCTCCTAATCATCGGTGGCGGCTATATTGCTGTGGAGTTAGGGCAGATGTTCCGTCGCTTTGGAGCCGATGTGACGCTGGTGGAGAGATCCGCTCAACTTTTCCCACGTTATGAGCCGGAAGTAGGCCCCACTATCTCGGCGCTTCTACAAGCGGAGGGTGTTCGCATACTCACAGGTGCTACGGTGGAATCGGTGGTTCAGGACAGTGAGGAGGTTGTGGCGCAGATCGTGCAGAGGGGACAGAAGATCAGCCTTCATGTTGAAAAAATCCTAGTTGCCACCGGTCGTACTCCCAATACCGATTCAATTGCTCTTGAGAAGGCAGGTGTAATGAAGAACGAGTATGGTGCCATTCCCGTAGATGAATATCTCTGTACCAACGTTTCTCATATCTACGCTGCAGGAGATGTGATCGGAAACGCGGTGGGCAGCCAGATGGCGACCCCTGTTGGTAGTCAGGATGGGGGGAAGGCCGCGTACAACGCTTTTGCCGATCCCGACAAGAGAGTCGCTGTAAATCATAGAGTGATACCGCGCGCCGTCTTCATCGATCCCCCTCTTGCCAGTGTCGGTATGACAGAGGCGGAGGTACAAGCCGCAGGTCGTCGTTGCTGGTGCACTGTGGTGCCAATGGAGCTTGTGCCGCGTGCTGGTGCTATTCGTAACCCAAAAGGGTTTATCAAAATGGTTGCCGATTGGGATACGGGTGAGGTATTGGGCGTCACCATGATCGGGCCTAGTGCCGAAGAGGTCATTCATGAGGCGGCGATGGGGCTGCGCTTCCATGCGACCCTGCATGATTTCATTGACATGCTTCACGTCTATCCGACAATGGCAGAGGCCCTTAAGATCGCGGCGATCGCACGCTATAAAGACCCCGCCAAGCTCTCCTGCTGTGCGGAATAGCCAAAAGGAGGTTCCCTATGAAAAAGATGGGTTTCCTTGTAGGAGCCGTGCTGACGGCGTTGGCCGCATCCGCCTGTTGTGTGTTGCCGGCACTTCTTGGGGCGATTGGTGCTGGAACGGCTGCCGGCTTCGGGGCTGTGCTGACCCCTTACCGCCCCTACTTTATCGCGCTCACGCTACTGTTCCTCGGAACAGGGTTCTATTTCGCCTATCGCTCCGAACCGAGTGAGGAGGGAAGCTGCTGTGCAACCGATTCCCCAACAGGACGCTTGCGCTTATCCCGCAAAATCTCGCGGTTCATACTTTGGGGGGTTACTGCCCTCGTGCTCGCAACCATTCTCTATCCTTGGCTATCGGAGGAAAAGCTACGTCGGGAAAATCAGCAGGCTCAGATCGCTTTCTCGCAAGACACATCGCGATCTGCTGCTACAACGGCCGTCTTTACCGTTAAAGAGTTGGATTGCGCTGCATGTGCCCTGCGCATTCAGCAAGCGCTGACTCACCTGAAAGGGGTATACGCCGTGAGGACCGACCTTAAAACGCGCCGTGTAACGGTGCTCTACAACCCTAAACAGGTCGCTCCTGCGGCGCTTCAGGCTCAATTGACACGTCAGGGATTTACGGTTTATGGCCTGGCCGATAGCAAAGCAAAAGGGGAGAGGTGTTGTCCATAGGGTGCTTGGATTTCTAGGGTCGTGAAACTGCTTATGTTACTACGTTAGCGCGATGTTGGCTAACGTAGTAGTTTTGTATGCAGGAGAAGGGCCGAGGAAGGGTGAAAAAAAGGAAAAACAGCAGCGGTGAAAGGTTATGGCAAACGCACAAAAATACCTTGCTTTTGATCTGGGGGCCGAGAGTGGCCGGGCCGTTGTAGGGCTTTTTGATGGGAATGGGTTGCGGCTTGAGGATGTGCATCGGTTTCCAACAGGCGGCACGCTGGTGCTCGGAACGCTCTACTGGGACGTGCTGCGTCTCTTCGAAGAGTGCAAGAAAGGGCTTGCGTTGGCCGTGACCCAGTTTGGAAAAGACCTTGCGGGGATCGGCTTTGACACATGGGGAGTGGATTTTGGGCTGCTCGGCCGTGGCGATGTGCTTCTAGGCAATCCGCGCCATTATCGCGACCATGGCAACGATGGCATGCTGGATATCGCCTTCGCCCTTGTGCCTCCAGAAACCATCTTCGAGCGAACCGGCATTCAGTTTATGCAGATCAACACGCTCTATCAGCTCTTGGCGCTCAAACTACGCAAATCGCCTTGGCTTGAAGCCGCAGAAACGCTTCTCATGATGCCCGACCTTCTCGCTTTCTGGTTTACCGGAGAAAAAAGCTCCGAGTTTACCATCGCCTCGACGAGCCAGATGGTGGATCCACGAACTCGACAATGGGCCTACGATCTGTTGATACGGCTCGGTCTACCTACCCACCTCTTTACCACCATCAGCGAGCCAGGGACGCAGAAGGGGGTTCTGACCCAAGAGGTGGCTCAAGCGTGTGGATGCGGAGCGATTGCGGTCTATGCACCAGCAGAGCACGATACCGGTTCCGCGGTCGTTGCCGTGCCGGCCTCCGATACCGACTTCGTCTATCTGAGTAGCGGCACCTGGTCGTTAATGGGCATAGAGCTGCCTCAGCCCTTGTTGACCGAGCAGGTACGCAAGGCAAATTTCACCAACGAGGGAGGGGTATTCGGAACGACGCGACTCCTGAAAAACATTATGGGGCTTTGGCTGGTGCAGGAGTGCCGTCGAGCTTATGCACGCCGCGGGCAAGACCATAACTATGCGGAGCTGACGAAGATGGCTGAACAGGCCCCACCGTTCGGTGCCTTCATAGACCCCGACGATCCCACTTTCTTGGCGCCGACGGATATGGTGGAGGCCATCGCCAATTTCTGCCGGCGAACTGGCCAAAACCCGCCGGAGGGAATCGGAGCTACCATTCGCTGCTGCCTGGAGAGCTTGGCGCTGAAATATCGTCGAACCTTGGAGCTATTAGACGGTTTCCGCGGGCATCCACACGCCATCGTCCATGTGGTTGGGGGTGGCACACAGAACCGTCTACTGTGCCAACTGACTGCCGATGCCCTGCAGCGCCCGGTGATCGCGGGGCCTGTGGAGGCCACCGCCATCGGCAATGTCCTGATGCAGGCGATGGGACGCGGAGAGATCGGCTCGCTGGAGGAGGCACGTGCCATTGTGAGAAACTCTTTCCCGCTGGAGACCTATTCTCCGAGCGCTGCAACCAAAGATCGTTGGGAGGAGGCCTATATCCGCTTCCGCAAGCTCTGCGGCATCGAGGATTCCTAAATGCCCTGCTGGACATAGAGGTCCCCTGAAAGAATCAAAACCGTCTACACGATACTCCTAATGCAGAGAATCGGTACGCTTGGCTCAACGCCGCAGTGGTGCCTGAATGGAAAGCTCTCAAGAACCTTCCTGCTTGGAGGAAAGGTATCATGGGTATACTTACCGATGGTCAGAGCGTCTGTTGGGAATTTTGGAGGTGCAGGCTAGCGAATGTCGGCCGATCTTGAGTTGGTAACCTTAGAGGAGGCCGCGTGCATTGTGGCTAAAACGCCCCATAACATTCGCGACTACATACAACGAGGCCGTATGCTAAATACAACCCTGATGGGGAAAAGATCAGCCATGCAAGTAGTGGCCAGCTGCGCGTTTCGCTCAAAGAGTTGCGCCTTTTTCTTTCCCTCATAGAAGCTGGACTTGAAAAGCATCATCATGCTGGGCTTCACCCCGAGCTCGGTTTTTACCACCTTCCAGAGCCAAGCACGTTCATCGGTTGCACCCCTATCTCGGTAAGTTCATCCCCCAGCTAGTGGAGTGGTTTCTTGCTCGTTTTTTCCGCCCAAAGGATGTCATCCTAGACCCCTTTATGGGCTCTGGGACCACTTTAGTTCAGGCCAATGAGATGAACATGCACGCCATCGGGGTTGAAATCTCCCCTTTTAACTGCCTGATCGCGCGCGTTAAAACAGCCAAGTACGATATCGCAAAAGCTTGCTTTGAGATCCTCGATATCGAAAAAAGGACAACCCTTTTCTCCAATGCCCTGCTTGGTTCTGCTTCTAACGACCTTTCACTGTTTCCAGAAGAACGGGGTGGTTTTTGTAGGGAGGAGTTGGCAGCACTGAAAGAGTGCTTATTAAGGGAGTGCCAAAGTGAGTATCTACACACATGGTTTGCTCCCCGCGCGATTGGAGATGTCGTACTATCGTCAACTTATTCCTGATTACAGCTACCAAGACCTATTACGTGTCGTACTGAGTCGTGCCGTGCGATCGTCTCGGCTGATACCTCACTACGATCTTGTCACCCCTAAGGCTCCCCTCCCGGTAGGCAAAGAGTACTGGTGTAGAAAGCATCATCGCTACTGTGTTCCGATTGACAACTGTATCGAAAAGATATATGCCTACAGTGAAGATACGGCGCGTCGGATCGCTCAGTTCGACAAATTGCGTTCAGACTGTGTGGTGACGATTCTCCAGGCCGATTCGCGTACAGTAAACCTCAAGAATGAATTGGCTCATTTAGGATCAGCCGATCTCTTCCTGAAAGAGGGTGAGCGCTTTATTGACGGAATCTTTACCTCTCCGCCCTACGTAGGCCAGATAGACTATCACGGTCGGCATATCTACGCCTATGAACTGTTTGGTTTTCCTCGCAAGGATGAGCAGGAGATCGGCCCGAAACGTAAGGGCAAATCACGTCGTGCTCAGCAAGAGTATGTGCACGACATCGCTGCTGTGTTTCGCAATTTCCTGCCCTATTAAAAACCGAACGCGAAGATCTTTGTGGTTGCCAACGATCGATTCCATCTGTATCCGGAGATCGCGCGTCTGAGCGGTTTGCGGATCGTGGTTGAGTATCATCGTGCAGTTACAAAACGTACGAAACAAGGAGATGATCCCTATCAAGGGACGATATTCTTTATGATGCGAGTAGGGGAGCAGGGACCTGCGCCCCTACATTCGCACCTGTTTGGCTGGGCTAGCGATGGGATCGCGGCTGGCCCGATTGCCAGTCGAGCTGCCGTAAACCGGCTCTACGGCTCGGAGGCAGCTTCGTCTGTCGTGCTAGAGCAAAGCCGCCACCTTTAGGCGCGTGGTCGTTTACGTATGCTTAATAGGAAAAGACAAAAGTGCGAGACTATCTCTAGTCCGGAAAGCAGCTAAGGAGGATCTGTAGGGTTTCTGAGAGGGTGCTTGTCTCGTCGAAGCGCTGTTGTAAAAAGGCGTTTGCCTGCTCGATGCGGGCGCGCGCCCGATCGATCTTGGGGTTGCTGCCGTCCACATAGGCGCCGATATTGATGAGGTCTTCCGCGTTGCGATACGTGGCGATGGTGTCCCGAAGGCGTTCCGCTGCCCGAAGATGCTCTGGGCTTACGATTTGTGGCATAACGCGGCTTACGCTCTGCAAAACATCTATCGCTGGATAGTGCCCACGTTGGGCCAATTCTCGCGTCAGCACAATATGGCCATCGAGAATACCGCGTACGGCATCGGCCACCGGTTCATTCATGTCGTCGCCCTCCACCAGAACCGTATAGAGCCCTGTGATGCTGCCGTTTTCTGCCGTGCCGGCACGCTCGAGTAGGCGAGGAAGCATGGCAAAAACGCTGGGGGTATAGCCGCGTGTGGCTGGTGGTTCCCCGATGGCCAAACCTATCTCGCGCTGAGCCATGGCAAGACGTGTGATCGAATCCATCATTAAAAGAACATGAGCGCCCTGATCGCGGAAGTACTCGGCGATGGCGGTGGCCACGAAAGCCGCTTTAATGCGCACCAATGCCGGCTGATCGGAGGTGGCCACGACCACCACAGACCGTTGAAGGCCCTCCGTGCCTAAGCTCTCCTCGATGAAGTCCCGTACCTCACGTCCACGTTCCCCAACGAGGGCGATCACGTTGACATCGGCATTGGTGTTACGGGCGATCATGCCAAGCAGGGTGGATTTTCCTACACCGGAGCCTGCAAACACGCCCACGCGTTGGCCTCTTCCTAAGGTGAGGCATCCATCTATAGCGCGCACCCCTACCTGCATGATGTCGCGAATGCGTGGGCGCGTAAGGGGGTTAGGGGGATTCGCGTTAACTGGGACGATGGAAGGAAGGTCAAGAGGTGCTCCACCATCTATAGGCCGTCCAAGCCCATCTAACATACGTCCGAGCAGACCTTCACCCACCATCACTTGAAGGGGGTGTCGTGTCGCCACAACCTCGCTGCCGGGGCGAATGCCCTCCATAGGGCCGATAGGCATAAGGAGGACACGCCCCTGACGAAAGCCCACCACTTCCGCTTTGATGGGAGGACGCGCTGGATCGTAAAGGTTTGCCCGATCGTAGTAGATGTCGCAAAGCTCGCCTACCATGGCTGGAGGGCCGTTGGACTCGATGACAAGGCCGATGACCTGGATCACCTTTCCGTTCTGTCGCACTGGGTCGAAGCGCGCAATGCGTTGCCGATAGCGTTCTAGGTTCACCGGGTTTGGGGGAATAGGAGGTAAATCGAGGATTTTTCCCTGCATGGGGCTATTCTTCCTCCACGGATGGGGGTGGAGAGGGCACGTCGAAGAGAGGATTTAGCTCCGCTAGCTGAGTTTCGATGCGTGCATCCACATTACCGTTGGGCGTCTCCACAATGCACCCACCATCGCCCACACGGCGGTCGCCGATGATCTCCACGTGGGGAAGATGATCGAGCATTTCGAGCAGTTCTTCACGGTGGCTTCGCACGGTCTCGAGGTCGCGTGGACTTACACGGATGCAGAGGGAGGCGCTATCGGCTACCCGCAGCAGCGCATTCTTAATGACGGATAGCGCCACCTCCTTAGAGGCTTCTACCTCCTGCTTGATCACTTTTCGCGCCAGCTCGAACACTAGTTGAACCACCTGCGGCTCCAGTTCCTCCCAGATGCGGCGACGCTGTGCCTCCACCAATTGAACAAAATTTTGAAGGTCTTGGCGCAATGCTTGACGTTCCGCCTCTGCTTGACGGGTTAGCTCGGCCCGAACCTCCGCTTCTCCTTTGATTTTGCCGTCGTAATATCCCTTTTCGAACCCTTGGCGGTAGCCCTCTTCCTCCAAAAGTTTGGCTTTTTGTTGAGCCTCATCCAGCAGCGCTTGGGCGGCCTGCTCGGCCTCCTGGCGCATCTGGGCGATTTCGGGTGGTTCCATAAGGACTTTTACCTGTTGGCGTCGCAGCTCTTCGGCCATCTCCTCCACCGGCCGCAACGGAAAGGGGGTGACGTGCGTTCCGGAGGTCGGTGGTGGAGATGAGGGTTCAACGGCCACGGTCGCGCCCACTTCTAGCTTAGGCGCCAGCACCTGAAACCAGTTCACAGGGGTGGGGGATGGGCGGGATTTTCCCTGGATGCGAGGTGCCGTCAGCGGCTGGAAGTCGGGGTTTTCCGCTCGCGAAGATTCGGCTGACATTAGATAATGATCTCCTCACCACCGCCGCGTGCAATGACGATCTCGCCGGCCTCTTCGAGTCGACGAATGATGCCGACGATGCGCTGCTGAGCCTCTTCCACATTGCGCAAGCGCACTGGCCCCATAAACTCCATATCCTCTTTGAGCATAGTGGCGGCACGCTCGCTCATGTTCTTGAAGATGCGGTTCTGTACCTCTTCTCCTACCCCTTTGAGCGCGAGGGCGAGCTCTTTGGTATCCACTTCCCGAAGAACCTTTTGAATAGAGCCGTCGTCCAGCAGAACGATGTCCTCGAACACGAACATAAGCTTTTTCACCTCTTCGGCCAGGTCGGGCGTGGTTTCGCTAAGGTTTTCGAGGATGGTTTTTTCGGTGGTGCGATCGACCCAATTCAGTATCTCTACGAGGCTTTTAACGCCACCGACCGAAGTGAGGGCCGAGGAAACCACCGAGGTGGAAAGCTTGCGTTCAAGTACGCGCTCGATTTCTCGAATGACCTCCGGCGGGGTACGGTCCATAATAGCGATACGTCGGGCGACCTCTGCTCGCAACTCTTGAGGTAGGCCGGAGAGCACGGTTGCTGCCTGGTTTGGGTTCAGATGCGATAAGACGAGCGCAATGGTCTGCGGATGCTCATCTACAATGAAGGAGAGCAGCTGGGTCGGATCGGTCTTTTTGACAAAATCAAAAGGCATCACCTGGAGCGCCTGTGAGACTCGACTGACGACCTCGTTGGCCTTATCGGCCCCGAAAGCCGCCTCAAGCGCCTTGCGGGCCTGATCGATGCCACCTTCCGCAATAACCTCTTGGGCGAGACACATCTCATGAAATTCGGCGATGATTTGGCGACGGGTTTCCGAACTCACTCGACCCAATCGGGCCACTTCGAGAGTGATATTCTCGATTTCGTCTTCGCGCAGGTGTTTAAAGACACGAGCGGCAGCCTCGGGCCCTAGAGCCACCATCAGCACGGCGGCTTTTTGACGGTTGGTTAAATTATTCGTTTGTGCGCGTGGCATAGCTTCCTTTTCCTTAAACCAGGCTAGTTTTCATCGCCGAGCCAACTTTTTACAAGCATAGCGACCATTTCCGGTTTAGAACGTGTGAGGTGAAGAATGCTTTCGAGGTTCGCGTCGAAGGCCTCTTCGATAACCTCGAAGGTCTTAGGAGTACTCGAACCCGGCACAAGGGGGATAGGCCCTTCCTGTCCGGGCAGCGATTCCGAGGCACCATCGCGCGACTCGGAAGGGGCGGCCGAGCCGAGTGCGCCCGCCGGCAAGCTGCCGCCGCCAGCCAAAGCGAGTTGAGCTTCACCAGCCATGCTAGGCCGTCGAAGGGCACGGGCGAGCATCCAGACAGCAGCCCCCATAATCAGGAAGGGAATAAGCACGGCGAGGAGATGGCGCATATTGGCCGCGCTTGCGGCAGCCGCGGCCGCTTGCTCTTCAGCTTTCTCGGTAGAGTGATCGAAGGGGATGGCGCTGACGGCTACTTGGCGCGAGTGCGTTGGATCGTTGGGGTCGTAGCCGATGGCGGTCTGTACCATCTGAGTGACGGTGGCGATGGTGGATTGCAGTTGATCGGCGGGAATTTTGGAGGAATCGAGCAGAACGCTTACGTCTAACCGCCTGATCTGGCCTGGCGCAACCGTTGTATCCACGGTGCTTGTCGTAGGCTGATAGGTGGTAGTGGTTGTTTCATGGCTGTAGTTGCTGTTAGGGCCGGTAGTCGCTGCCATGTAGTTAGGTACGCCTGGGCCGTTGGGCTGTGCAGCTGCGATATTGCCGGCCGCTCCTACCTGAGCGCGGGGAATCGTGCTTCCTTGGCCGTTAAGCTGCTCGGTCTCGTCGTATTTGGTGACCGGTGCGCCTGGGGTGGTCGTGACGATGTGGCGTTTTTCTTGGTCGTTGCTTAGCTCTTCATGGACTAAAACAATGGAACGATGAGGGCCTAGAGCCCGGTCGAGTGCGGCTTGTAGGTCGGCACGCTCTTGCATCTGCTGTTCACGTGCCTGTTTTTCCAAGTCATCCACCTGTCCCCCAGCCATATGAAGGCCATCCCAAAGCAGATCGCCGTTAGAGTCGACAACGCTGATGTTTTTGTCGGAGAGGCCGGTAAATGCCATTTGAACGAGGCGCACGATGGCGCGCACGTTCTCGTCGGAAAGCTGATGTCCAGGTTTGAGGGTGAGGAGCACGGAGGCCGAAGAGTCGTGGTGATCTACCAACAGAGGGCTGTCGTCTGCTGGTGCATAGTGCACTACGGCGGAGGCGATATCGTCCATGCTCATAATGGTGCGCGCGATGCGGTCTTCACGAGAACGGCGAATGCGTAGGTCTTCAATCTCCTGCGGCTCGCCCATGTGGGAAGAGTTAAGAATGTCATCGGCTCCGTTGAGCGTGCTGGAAGATTGTGCCGGCAGGTTTTGGCTAAGCAGCTTCATCTGCCATTCGTCGTGGTCTTGGGCTGGCACTTCAATAGCCGTGCCGCCCTGAGTGAGACGATAGGGAACGTGCGCCTCCTGTAGTTTCTCGGTGATCGCGTTGGCATCTTGGGCTGAAAGGTTAGAGAAAAGCGGCACGAATTCGGGGGTGCTCGCCCAAGAGAGGAAGCCGATCAACGCGATGATCGTTCCTAGAGAGGCTGCAACGAAGATGATCTGATTGGTGCGGCCTAAACGCTCCCACCATTCTCTAGCTCGGTTCACGGTAATAACTTCCTTCCTACCTTTCTGCAGTGCGCTTGCATTGAAGAATGAGCTGCCTCGTTAGCTCGACACAGCCATTACACGTTGAGGCTGATGATCTGTTGATAGGCATCTAGCAGGCGATTGCGCACCTGCACGGCCAGGTCGAGGGCAACAGAGGCCTCTTGAGAGGCAATCATCACCTGGTGAACATCGAGTGGCTCACCTGCAGCGAAGCGTGCCGTGAGGTCGTCGGCGTGCAGCTGGGCCTGGTTCACCTCGTTAATGGCCTCGCTAAGAAATTGTCCAAAGCTCTTTCCTGGGGCAGAGGCCTCTGCAGAGCCAGGCAATGCTGACGCAGGACTCGCCGATTGTTGCACAGCGGGGGCGATGTCAAAGAGCGGGGTTAAAGCCTCCATACGCATGAAAGGTTCTCCTTGAAGAACTATGCGCGACCAATATCTATGGCGCGGGTCTGCATCTGTTTCGCAGCGTTAATGGCGGTGACGTCGGCCTCGTAGGCACGGGAGGCGGAAATCATATCCACCATTTCGATAATGGGGTTCACGTTAGGCATGCGCACGTTGCCATTTGCATCGGCGTCTGGATTGCCCGGATCGTGAATCACTTTGTAGGGGGTTGAGTAGTCCGGTTGAATAGAAGTTACCTCCACACCGGCGCCTGGAGCTTCGTCCTCAGGGCCGCCACGTAGGGCGATCAACATGGCGTGGAAGCTATCTCCTCCGGGCTGACGTTCCGCCAAAGTGACGATCTCTCGACGATAAGGTTGGCCATTAGGGCCGCGAGTGGTATCCACGTTTGCAAGGTTATTGCTGATCACGTCGAGGCGTAGACGCTCTGCAGTGAGACCAGAAGCACTTATCTGCATAGCCGAACCAAGTGACATGATGTTTTCCCTCCTTGAACAGATAGCTTAGCGTCCGTTGATCACGGTTTTGAGGTTGGTAAACTGTAGAGATATTGTGGTCACCAGCGCATCGTAGCGAATAGCGTTCATAGCAAGAGCGACGCTCTCCGATTCTGGATCCACATTGTTGCCATCTGTACGGTCGGTTGTGGTGTTGACGGTATAGACGGTCGGTTGAATAGAGGAGATAGGGTGCGGATCGAGAGCGGCGAAGGGAGTATGGCGTATCTCTAGGGCACTCTGCAAGGCCGATTCGAAACTAACGGCTTGACGCTTGTAGCCGGGCGTATTGACGTTGGCTAGATTGTTGGCGATGACCTGTTGGCGTAGAGCAGCTGCGTTAAGGGCTGCCGTCGCTGCCTGAAACGCATCGCCACCAAAGAGCATATCGAGCATGGGTCTACTCCCTTTACCTAGTGGTGCTGGGCACCTCAGAAATGAAAGTCGGTCGCCACGTTCTAATGTAGGCTTCACCGGAATTATTGGCTATCTAAAGTGTGAACTTCAGGGAGAATTTTGGCCCTGCTCGGTGTCTATAGCGGCGAGCGATTCGGCTTCGAGCGACTTATAGGCCTCGCGGATACGTCGTACATGGTAGGCCACATTGGCGGGTGAACACCCTAAAATCTCTGCGACCTCTCGTGCCGTGTAGCCTTCGAGAAGCGCCCGCAGAATACGCTGCTGCAACGGCGAAAGAAGCTCCATGAGGGCGATGAGATCGAAGATCTCCGTTGGATCAAAGGAGGGAGCTTCGAGGCACCCTTCGGGTATCGACACGGTGTGGGCGCGCCAGTGCGCCCGAATGGTATCGAGTATGCGCCAGCGTGCGCGTTGTAGCAGATGTTGCTCGGGATTGCCGATGCGCATGTCAAGCCGCGGCAATGTTTCTAGAACAGCTACCCAGGCTTCCTGGCGTAAGTCATCGGCCTCAACGCCCGAAATGCGCCCGAAGTACGCGGCCATTCTTTCAATGCGCTGTTCGATCGCCTCTATAAGTTTTTGTTGGGTGCAGGAGTCAGGACACCCCCGTAAAGCTGCTTTCATGGTTCAAATCCTTCTCGAAATCACGCAAACAAAGAACGCTAAGCGAATGAAGAGTTGAGAGTGGTCTCTAGCGGTCGCGGTGGCTGTAAATTCGCTTTGTTACCGTTGTGGGTAAAAGCGGAGGAGCACGCGCCCTATGTTTGCTTCGAGAAGGCGCTTTTCCAGGGGCGCCCTCAGAGGAATGTCAGAAGAGGTGGTAGGAGCGCTTGCTACGACCGGTAGGACCAAAGACGGGTGGTTGTGCATTGCCGTTGGGCAAAAAGGCGGCATCAAATAGCTTAAGCCGCAGGAGTGTTCGTTCCCGGCTCGGCACTACAAACCATTGAGGGCATAGCCTTATGTCCACCATCGTAGCTTCCTTTCTAACAAGCGGCGCACGTCCGGCTATGGACGTGCATCCATCATTATTCTATCCTATATCGTCAGAAATAGGCAAATCGTTAAAAACCGGATCGAGAACCTCATAGGAGGTATAGAGGTATTGTAGGGTAGTATTATGCCATTAGAGCTTTTATCGAACAGCTCTGAAAGGAGTGGAAAAGATGTGCTCCAAAAGAACTGCGTTTCGTCCATTGCGAAAAGCCTTTACGCTCATCGAGCTTCTTGTTGTTATCGCAATTATTGCGCTACTAGCTGCACTGCTTTTTCCCGTTTTTTTAACAGCTCGCGGAAAAGCACGTGAGATCGCTTGTCTGTCTAACCTGCATCAACTCGGACTGAGCATCGGTATGTACATGCAAGATTACGACAGCTACTATCCCTATATGGTAGACCCTGCCGACCGCTATACTCCACAAATTTGGGGAAGCGACCCCAGCTTTATGGCGCAAATTCCTACCATAACCCCGCTTCAGGTGGCCTTATTTCCTTACACGAAGTCAAAAGAGGTTTTTCATTGCCCCGCTGATACTGGGTTCGACGTGGAAGATTTTACCGGCCTCTACATTGACCCCAACGGCAACCCACCCAATGCCAACCCATCGAGCTTCGCGAAGTTTGGGACGAGTTACTACTATCGCACCGAGCTGGCCGAGCGCCATGCCACCGACAGTATGCTGCAGCACCCTGCCGAGGTCAATGTGCTTTTCGACGGGGCCGGAAAATGGCATGGTAGCCTCATTCCCCATGTATGGCGTTACAATACGCTTTTTGCCGACGGTCACGCCAAAAACATCACCTATGATCAGCTCAACGCCTATTGGGCGATGCCTCTATGAGCGACCGCTTCGTTTTACGGGCCAACTGGGTAGTGCCGGTGACGAAACCTCCCATCGCTCAAGGTGAGGTTGTGGTGGAAGAAGGAAGAATCGCGGAGGTACGACCGGCTCGCGGCGTTTTAGATGCGCGCACGGGGCGCGATTTTGGTGAAGCCGTCATCTTACCGGGGTTCGTTAACGCCCACACGCACCTGGACTATACACTGTTTCGTGGCCTTGTGGAGGACCGAGAGTTCTTTGCTTGGATCCGCGAGTTGGTCAAGCGCAGCCGTCTGCTTTCTAAAGAGGACTGGCGCGTTTCTGCAATGCTAGGGGCTGCGGAGGCGGTGGCTAGTGGCATAACGACGATAGGAGACTGTACGCCTACCGGTGCCTCGTTAGAGGCGGCCAAGATGTTTGGGTTGGGCGGGGTGATCTATCAGGAGGTATTTGGTATTGGGGAAGATCAGACAGTCGAGGAGATCCTGAGGGAGCTAGCGCAAAAGGTAGTCACTTTAAAGGAAGCAAGCAACGACAGTCGTTTGACGATCGGTATCTCTCCTCATGCGCCGTATACCGTGCGACCGGCCTTGTTTCAGGCGCTAGCCCGCTGGGCGCATCGGCAACAAGTGCCTATCTGCATCCACGCTGCCGAGTCGCGTGAGGAGCTGGAGCTGTTGCTCGAGGGGCGTGGGATAATAGCACAAAGTTTTGAGGAACGCCGTATCTCTTGGCGTGTTCCTCACCAAAGCGTGGTTGCCTATCTAGATGCATTGGGCATTGTCGGACCACAAACGCTTTTGGTGCACGGGGTGAACGTTTCGGTTAAAGACTGTGTGCTAGCGCAACAGCGCGGCGCGGCCTGGGTGCACTGCCCCAAATCGAACGCGAAGCTAGGCAACGGAATAGCTCCTTTGGCGCTACTCTCCACTTATCATGGTGCGGAATCGCGAGTCGGGTTGGGCACCGATAGTGTAGTAAGTAACAACACTTTAGATATGATCGAGGAGATGCGTTTTGCCGTTTTGCTACAACGTGCTGCACGCCGACAGGTAGACGCCCTGACAGCTGAACAGGCCGTAAAACTGGCCACGTTGGGTGGGGCTAATGCGTTGGGGCTGAAGGATGTTGGTGTATTAGAAATAGGCAAACGAGCCGATCTCTGCGTGGTGCGCCTTGATAGACTGCACACCACACCATATTATGATCCCTACAGTGCGCTCGTCTATACGGCCCGCGCCTCCGACGTGGTGCTGGCGATGATAGATGGCCGAGTGCGTTATGATGCAACCCTTCATGCAAAAATGAAGTACCGTTTCCCCGAAAATGATTTAGTACCGCTCTTTGAATCGCTTTCTCACATAACTGCGCGTCTACAAGCATCGCTTGAGATCCACAGATAGCTGCCTCGGTTCGCAGCGCGGTAGCTTCAAGAAAAACCCCCTCTAAAAATTACGGGGCGATCCTCCGAAAATCATTGCGGAACAACCAAGACGCTTCTCTTCTATAGTTCACGTACAAGGTTGTTCAAGATTCCAAAACAACGCTTCGCCGGCAGGAGGCCGGCAAACGGCCAAATGGGCCGAAAGTAAATTCACGGAGGATCGTTTATGCTACAGCTCAACACCAATGTAACGGCGCTTGGCGCCCTTTACAACCTGAACCAGGTTTCCGATGCCGTCGCTAGCAGCATCCAAAAGCTCTCTAGCGGTCTGCGCATCAACTCCGCCGCCGATGACCCCGCAGGGCTCATCATCTCCGAAAAACCTGCGCGCGCAAGTCACCGGCCTCAATCAGGCTATCGCCAATGGACAAGACGCCACCAACCTCATCAAAACCGCCGACGGCGCCCTCTCCGAGGTCAGCAACCTCCTCAACAACATCCGACAACTCGCTGTGCATGCCGCCA